>NZ_JAANAT010000001.1:3141513-3512270 GCF_011089895.1 Mucilaginibacter inviolabilis | reverse complement strand
ATTTACTTTGTTTGATTATCGCAAACGCCCGAAGTTACTTTGTTGGACAGAAAAACTTTTTAAACCTCAAATTTTAACACTTTTTCGGTCGAAAACAGGGTGAAAAAGCTTAGTTATTACTCACTTTAACTAAATTTTAACGCCATTTTAACACTTTTTAACAAATTTTTGATGGGTTTTGAAAGGTTTAAAAAGTGTTAATTTATTGATTGTTATTGTTTTAACTTAAAATTGACTTGTTTTTGATCCCTTTTCTTGTTTAACAAAACAGCCCGGTTTTCTGGTTTAGAGAAAACCGGGCTGGTTATTGGTATAAAGATACGAAAAATTAGGGAGAGGATGACAATCTCTTTTGCAATGAACTATGATCCATCAACTATGAACCTTACGACAAATATGGTTTCCACCAATTGCTGTTGTAGGCTTCTTTTACTTCGGTTGGTTCGCCGGGTTTGGGGACAAACAGGTTAATATTTTTATCTTTTGCCAAATCGGTTAACCGTTCAATAGGTTCATACCAGGCGTGCGGGGCCAGACTGAAAGTGCCGTAGTGTACGGGCATCATCAGCTTGCCTTTGAGGGCCAGGTGCGCGTTGGAGGCATGATCGGGGCCCATGTGTATATCGGGCCAGTATTTGCCATAAGCGCCAATTTCCAATATCGTGAGATCAAACGGGCCAAAGGCTTCGCCGATTTCCGCAAAACTGGGCGACCAGCCCGAATCGGCACCAAAATAAATATTGTGTTTTGTGCCTCTGATAACGAATGACGACCATAAGGTTTCATTACGGCCAGTGATACCCCGGCCCGAAAAATGCCTCGAAGGGGTAGCCGTAACTACCAGATCATTACCGATCACTACGCTATTACCCCAGTCCATTTCGGTGATACGGTTTTCGGCAATACCCCATTTAATCAGGTGTTGGCCTACACCTACCGAACAATAGAACGGCGTTGAAGAACCGGCGAAAAATTGAATAGTATCTTTATCCAGGTGGTCATAATGATCATGTGATATAATGATAGCATCCAGCGGGGGCAATTCACTTAATGAAAGCGGTGGCTGAAAAAAGCGCTTAGGGCCAATGTATTTGGAAAACGAAACACGCTGGCTCCAAACCGGATCGGTGAGGATACGTTTGCCATCAATCTCAATTAATATACTGGTATGGCCAATCCAGGTGATGCGCAGGCCACTGGCCGGCGGATTTTGGTATGCAGTTGTATCGGTTTTAAAAGGGCCTAGTGTTTTAAGAGGGGTATTCTCGGCCTTGTTGTTGATGTATTCGCCCAGTATCGGTAGTATTTTACCAAAGCCGCCTTCGTCGGTTGGTATAACGTTAATATATTTTTTTCCTTCTTTTCGTGATCCTTCTAAACTCATGGTAAGCTAATAGTATTTTGGTTTAAGATAGGGTTAAGTGTTTAAAGTTACGGTAATGGGGTGTTTATTGACTGTGGAATGACGGTTGGGTTTATTTGGGAGGATGAGCGGGTTATCTATTTTAGAACGCTCAGTTGCCGCTGTAGCTGTTACTTTGTCGCCACAAAGTAACCAAAAGGCTGTCAGCAGAAATGCTTCTTTGCGCTCATAGCCTTTGCCCTGCAAATCGGACAGAACTAGGGCTGCAATTATTTTGCCCCACTTCGTTCCCTCATTTTTCCTGCGCTTCAGCAAAAACTTGCTATGCCCCGCAGCCGCACAAGCCATCATTGTTCTGCCCGCTTTCGCCCGAAGCTTATCTGCTGACGGGGAGAAAAGGTAATAGTTTAATGAGACAAATTCAATAATTAAAAAAGGCTATTGTCCTGTCGCAAAATTCCTGTAGGGCAGCGGGGAGCGTATCCCCGGTGTAAGGATGCGAGGCGCCTAAAACATGGTCACCGCCTTTGATGATCACCAGCTCGGACCTGGGTTGGGCTGTATGCAGTTCTTTGGCATGATCAAGGGGAACCGTTGGGTCGATGTCGCCATGCACCAGCAGCCAGGGCTGTTGTACTTCGGCGGCTTTGGCTGGGATATTCAGCCGTAAAGGGTGTTTGTCCAGGTCATCCAGCAAGGTTGATTTGAGCGGCATTTGCTGCCCGGTGCGGGAGTTGTGCATATAAATGACGCCCTGCAGATACCATTGCGCTTCGCTTTGCTGCGGCCACAGATTGCGGAAGCTGGATATGGAAGCCATGGTGACCAGTTTTTTGATGCGACTGTCCTCTGCTGATTTGATGATGCTGATGCCGCCACCCATACTATGCCCTATTAAAAATACACCATTGGCTGCGGCCATACCCGAGCCGCTGCAGGCAAAATCAATAATAGTATCCAGGTCTTCCAGCTCGATGGAAAAGGTATTATCACTAAAGGCAATCAGATCGGCAAAATCGGTAGGATGATCTGGCGTAGTGCCATTATGCGAGAAGTTAAATTTGAGGTACCGGAAACCGTTACGGGCGAAATAATCGGCTACCAGGTTATGTGTGCCCCAATCTTTAAAGCCTTTAAACCCATGCGCAAAGATCACTACCGGCGCGTTTTTAAGTGCATCGTCATACGTTACATCTATCAACATCGGGCGGCCCTTAGCGCCGGGCAGTGTATAATTGTCTTTACGGATCATGGGTGAAAATTACACTTTTTTGGCGGTAATGGGTGGATGTATACGCGGTACACATGCACTGGCAGTGGGATATTACTTTAAACTATCCTTGCATTTAGTATCGAGTTTAAATGATGTATCCCTTCCTGTTGCTTTATTTTTTACTTTATAGTAAATGGAGTTTTCTTTTTTAATTATTGAATCGCCAACATTTAAGAAATCATACATATCACCGAGCTTAGCGGGAAACATCATAGTCTCTTCTACTCCATTATCATTTAAGTAACTAATTGTTTTATAATTATGATTAACAGAATCAATAAATTTTCTTAGCACTTTGGAGTGGATTTGTTGGTTGTTTATTTCGTGAAATATATTGCATTCATGATACTTTTCGTTTAGACCAGGCAAGATTTGAAAAAAAACAATGTATATCGAAATCCAGATAATAACCATCAATATGATTTTTAATTTCATTGAACTTTATTATAAAATCTAAGTGAACAATCTAGTTAAAGGTATTATAAATCTCTAAAATAAATGTCCGCCAGTTCAAGCGTTTTTCGCTTAAACCACAATGCTGGTAAGCGTTTACGCTTACCAGATCGAAAAATGTAAGCGTGGACGCTTGATTGGGCGAAGAACTCTGCTCCGAATTTTATTTTGCCAGCAACTCTTTTAAAGTAGTTGATGTAACTGGCTCGTTATTGATTGCAGTTAAAATAATCAAGTAAAGGGCCTGGTTTTTTTTGATAAAATAAATGGAAATTGGCATAGATGCCTTGTCATCTTTCGGTTTGATATAGATATCCTGTGCCTGATTCTGTCCATATTGAATAGAAAGATTTTTAAGATCTGAATAGTAGCCCGCTATAGAGTCCCTTTTTTCAATTGTTTGTGCGTCATTACCAAATATATTAAGAAAAATGGCCGATATCTTTTCTGGTTGCCCCACTTTGTAGCTAATGGAGAAAAGCTTATGATCATTAATCTCTCTATAAGATTGATCATAAGTAATGTGCTTGTCCTGATGGCTTTCTGTGATAAAATCTGACAAAGAATGATTGAAGGAGGTATCTATTTTATACACCTGGATAAAATATTTGTTGTCATATCTGATGTCGGCAACAGCATTCCGGAATCTGGTATTTATCGTTCCATCGGATGACAGGTTGTTTTTGTATTTAAATAGGTCTCCATAATCGACCGGAATAGTTTGACTTATTGTTACGTTTTCATTTTGCATCGATTTTACATCTCTGTCGCCTGTATTTTTAATAAAAAAAACCAGCCTTATGAATAAAAGAGCAATGATCAGGCATATAATTAGGGGGAGATTTTTTTTCATGCGATAGCAAATTTAATTTAAAACCCCGCTAGTTCAAGTTTCTTTCGCTTAAACTATAATGATTGTGAGCGTAGACATTTACTCTAAAATATCAATCAAGCGTTGACGCTTGCTTGGGCATGAGGGGTATCGCGGTATTCGTACAAGTCATCCATTTCACTAATACTTACGTATGCTTTCCTATATCTTGGATGAATAATTTTTATACATTTATATGCATACGTAACATGCGTGTATTGGCTGATGGAAACAAGAGATAAAAGAGCCCTGTATTTTGTATCTTCTGTATTGTTTGTAATCGTAGTATATAAAGTATACTACGATTACAAACAATCAATTGTCATGAGAAATTCCATAATAACTGTTGCACAGGTTACCGATGTTGAATACACAAGAGGAGCTACATTTGTTCATGTGCGATATGAGTATAATGGAAAGGTTTTTAACGAGAATTATTCTTCCTATAACCGGGCTGCACTAGATAGTCTGAAGCAGTATAAAAAAGTCAGGCTTCGTATTTCAAAGCGTTTTCCGGATCAATACATAGAATATGTTGGTGTTGAAAGCCCATAGTTTTCCCCATGCTGCCGCAAGTGTCCCGCTTTGTGGTAGCGATTAAAAAGTAGCTTCGGTTATGACGATATCGCTTGCCTTTACAACAACGGTATTAGCCAGCAAATCGCCCAGGCGTTGGTGTTTTTCTGTTTTTGAAACCAGGATCAGTGCCGGTATCCCATAAATAAATATGTCAATGGGGTCACAAATACGTCGTTTCAGCGCATCCGTAAAGCTAACCTTTGATCCATCGGTTTTTACTACTTTTAATTTACACAGATCATGTCCGGGGGTGCCATTTATGGATTCTAACAGTACAAAATAAAGGATCCAAACAATGGGTATTGGCCATGTCATTATCCCATTAACTTCCATATGGCCCGGTTGGGCTGACTCGTTAAATACATACAGGTAGGTAAAATAGAAAGTACCAAAAATGGTATAATCAATTAGCGTGGTCAGTATGCGCAGTTTGATGTAAGCTTTAGGTATAACCCGTGTAAATTTCATTACCTAATATTACACTTTTTTGCCGTTAAATGTAATATTATACAAATCAGTTCGGCGATCTTTCAGATTCTGTACGCTGCCGTATTCATGTAACTCATCCAGCAGGGAAAGATCTACGTCCGCGATCACAATCATTTCGCTGTTAGGCGTAGCTTCAGACTGGATACCATTGGTGGGGAAGCCAAAGTCTGACGGCGTAAACACCGCCGATTGTGCGTAGCTGATGCCCATATTGTTTACATTAGGCAAATTACCCACGCAGCCTGCAATGGCTACATAACATTCGTTCTCTACAGCACGGGCCTGAGCGCAAAATTTAACCCGGTTGTAACCGTTCTGCGTATCGGTCAAAAAGGGTACGAATAAGATTTGCATATCCTGACTGGCCAATATGCGCGATAGTTCGGGAAACTCCACATCATAACAGATCAGGATACCTACTTTACCGGCATCAGTTTCAAATACTTTTACTTCATCGCCTCCGCGCATACCCCATGAGCTGATCTCGGCCGGAGTAGGATGTATCTTGTAAACCTCTTCCATACTGCCGTTTCGTCTGAACAGGTAGGATACATTGTACAGTGAATCTTCAAAAATAACGGGCATGCTGCCCGCAATAATATTTACGTTGTAGGATACGGCCAGTTTGGAGAACTCTTCGATAATGGGCTGCGTGTATTTGGCCAGCTCGCGCATGGCCTTGGCCGAATCCATGTGATTATAATCGGCCATCAGCGGGGTGTTGAACAGCTCGGGGAAGAGAATAAAATCGGCCTGGTAATCGCTTACCGCATCAACAAAATATTCGGCATGTTTCAACAGTTCGCTGATGTTATTATAACTCCGCATTTGCCATTGTACCAGGCCTATGCGCACCACCGTTTTTTGATTGATGGCCGTGCTGATCTCTTCGTAATACACGTTGTTCCACTCAATGAGGGTGGCAAAACCTTTGGAGCGGCTATCCTCGGGCAGGTAATTGCGCAGCACCTTGCGCACGTGAAAATCATTAGCCAGCTGAAACGACAGGGTAGGGTCATAGATCTCTTTATACTTTACCTTGTCGATATATTGCCGGGGTGTCAGATCATTCTGATATTTCTGATAATTGGGGATGCGACCACCAGCGATAATGCTTTTGAGGTTCAGCTTTTCGCAAAGAGCCTTACGCGCTTCATACAACCGGCGAGCCAGGCGCAGACCGCGATAGTTGGGGTGGATAAAAATATCGATGCCGTATAACACATCGCCATTATCGTTGTGCGTTTTAAAAGTACTGTCGCCGGTTATTTGTTTGTAGGTATGGTTATCGCCGAACTTTTGGTAATCGACAATAATCGATAGCGCACAGCCTACCACCACATCATTCACAGTGATACAGATCTGGCCTTCGGGGAATAGCTTGATGAGTCTTCGGATAGAATTGGCATCCCAATAGTCCTCGTCCATATCCATATAGGCCGATTTCATCGATTTTTTAAGCTCCTGGTAGTCCTGTACTTCCAGGTTACGCATTTCAACACTTTGCAGATCCATAGGTTGTTTTTATATTTTAAGGGGAGCAAAGATTTTTGGAATAAGGAGCAATGATTTTTCTTTTGCTATTCCTTGCTAATATCCTTGCTCTTTGTTCTTCAAATCTTTAGTCCTAATATCTTTGTTCCTTGTTCCAAATATCTTTGCTCCAAAAATCCCAACTACGATTTAGTATACCACCATGCCCAGGCCATCAGCACTGGCTGCAGCATCAGGCGTATCCAGGCCAGTAATGGAGTTACGGTGAGCTTGCCCAATCTTAGTGGTGCATCACTTATCATACTAATGTGTACCGGTAAAAAAGCAATCAGCATTAATATTATAGTATAAGCCGCCATCGGTCTGGTTTGTGTTGGGATCAGCAGCAGAGCCAGCAATATTTCGGCAGCACCCGCTATGATATTAATAACTACCGGGTAGGGTAGGTAATGCGGAATGATGCGGTAATACGATGTTGGATTGATAAAATGATTGATACCTGCAAGCGCGTACCCAATTACCAGTATAATCAGGCTTATATTTTTGATAAGATGCATTATGTAATATACATTATTTTGTTAAATATTGTTTTAAGCAGTTTTAATGTTGTTTTACGGTCAGTTTTCGTAATTTATAAACATTCTAAATAGCCCTGTATGACAAAGTATTGACACGGGATCTCATTTATAGTGATATTTTTGTTCGGTCAAATTTAAAACTGCTTTGAAGTATTTAAAGGTTATTGCTTTTACACACAAACAGATTGAACTGAAGGAATTAGGTAGATTGGTGGTTTGCCAGGAAAATCTGACAGAAAAACTTCAACAGGTAAAAGCTCAATTTGGAATTCCGGAAATATTTTATCTGGCTACGTGCAACCGTGTTGAGTTTGTTATGACAACCCCGCATAAGGTCGACAAGGATTTTGCCCGTAAGTTCATCGAATCATTTAATACCGAATTGTGTGATCATTCCCTGAGTACCTTTATGGATAGCGCATCTATCTACGAAGAGCAGGAGGCTATGATACATCTTTTACGTACTTCATGCTCACTGGAAAGTTTGATAGTTGGTGAAAAGGAAATTCTGGCTCAGCTGCGCAAAGCTTATGAGCATTGCAAAGAGGCAGGTCTTACTGCCGACGGTTTACGCATGGTGATGAACTGTGTGGTTAAAACGGCCAAGGAGGTTTATACCCATACCAATATTTCTAAAAATCCAATCTCGGTAGTATCATTGGCTTATCGCAAACTGCGAGATCTTAACCTGTGTGCTACTGATGCCCGGGTACTGATCATCGGTGCCGGCGAAACCAATCGTAACATTTCCAAATACCTTAAAAAGCATAAATTCACCAATTTCGCGGTATTTAACCGTACCCTGTCAAAGGCAGCCGAACTGGCAACCGACCTGGGTGGTGAAGCTTTTGACCTGGAGGCTTTAAAAACATACAATAAAGGTTTTGATGTGATCATTACCTGCACATCGGCAGTAGAGCCTATCATCACTACCGAAATATATCAATCGCTTCTTAACGGCGAAACCGGTCGTAAAACTATTGTCGATCTGGCTATTCCTAATGACACCGCTCCGGAAGTATTGGAGCAGTTTCCTGTTAACTTTATCGAGGTACACTCACTTAATGAGGTTGCCAAACGTAACCTGCAGGAACGTTACCAGGAATTGGTACATGCAGAAGCCATCATTGATCAAAACATCGCCGAGTTTTGTACGCAGCTGAAACAACGCCGTATTGAAGTGGCCATGCGCCAGGTACCCGAAAAGATCAAAGAGATCCGCAACACAGCCATTAATTCTGTTTTTGCCGATGAGGTACAGGGACTGGATGAACAATCGCGCGAGATTTTGGAAAAGGTGATCAATTACATGGAGAAAAAATATATCAGCGTGCCGATGATTATGGCGAAGGATATATTGATCAACGAAAATTAATTTCAACTGTTTCCCGGATAATTTAAAAAATATGTCATTGCGAGCGCAGCGTGGCAATCTCTTCATTTGCTTGGTGTATACCCGCTCTTGGCCGCGGGAGGGCCAGTCACTTTTCCTTGATGAAAAGTAACCAAAAATCAAGTCAGCATAAATGCTTCTTTGCGCGCAAGGCCTTTACCCTGCAAAGCCGTCAGAACCACGGGCTGCTAAACCTTACCCCAACTTCGTTTGCTCATTCCCATGCTTCGGCAAGGTTTGCTAATGCCCCTGCAGCTGCACCACCTGTCATCGTTCTGCCTGCTTTCGCCCGAAGCTGTTCTGCTGACGGGAAAAAGAAATCGTGGCAATCCCTTAATCCTATAAACGGCGCAGCCCCCTCTTGAACTCCAATGAAAATAAACGATAAGTGAAAAATCAAGGTTCAGACAAAAACTCAATAATTCACTAAATCACTAATTCAATAATTAAAAGCGTTAGGGATAGCAGCGGATACCGGCCCTGTGCCTAATGCCTGCAGGCGTATGAGCGGATAGCCCGGGCCGAAGGCAACGCCCGGATGAAATTTAATATTTGGAAACCCCTATTCATCAATCTCTCCCTGGTTTATTTTCAAGAAAAATCACTAATTCACTAACTCACTAATTCAATAATTAACAATTATTAGTCACTCTACTTTCATAACATGAATTAATGTTAAATTCATGCCTGTAAAAAATTAAATTTGCACCGTAAAAAATCATTCTTTTGGACAGAACACTGATAATAGGAACCCGCGGCAGTGAATTGGCACTATGGCAGGCTAATTTTGTAAAAGACAGCCTTGCCGCCATCAACGTAAATGCCGAACTGAAAATCATAAAAACCCAGGGCGACCGTATACTAAACCTGAGCTTTGATAAGTTGGAAGGAAAAGGGTTTTTCACCAAGGAATTAGAAGAAGAATTATTGGCCGGTACCATTGATATCGCGGTACACTCGCACAAGGACCTGCCAACTGAAAACCCTCCGGGACTCATCATCGCAGCAGTTTCAGAACGGGAGGACCCATCTGAGCTGTTGTTGATCTTGAAGGATTGTGTAGATGTGCATCAGAAGCTGTCAGTAAAATACGGCGCCATTGTAGGTACATCATCAAACCGGCGCAAAGCGCAGCTGCTGGCACACCGCCCCGACCTGGAGATAGAAGACTTGCGCGGCAATGTGCCTACCCGTATAGGTAAATTGCGCGACGAAAAATACGATGCTATTATGATAGCCAAAGCGGGGGTGGTACGTTTAGGTTTAGATCTGAGCGAATTCCATGTAGAGGAGATTACCCCGGTGGAGCTGATCCCGGCCCCGGCACAGGGAGCGTTGGCTATCCAGATCCGCGAAAGTAACCAGGAAGTTTTTGATATACTGCAGACGCTGCACCACCCCGACGTAGCTGAAGAGCTGGCGGTGGAACGAACCGTGCTGAGAATGTTCGGCGGCGGCTGTCACCTGCCGTTGGGCTGTTACTGCAGGCGCGATGAGGGTATGTTCCAGGTATTTACTTCCAAAGCTGATGAAGGGGATGAATTTCCGAACCGGCTGTTTTTAGAAGCACCAACCAGCGAAGGTCTGGCCGAAAAGGTTATAGCGAAATATGCTAAAGATCGGAAACATCCATCGAAAGTATTTATATCGCGCGAATTGTCTGAGCAAAGCTACTTTAAGAAAGCGATGGAACATTTGGGTATTGAGGTAGAGGCGCGTTCACTTATCCGCACCGTACCGGTGATCACCAAGTTTGATTCCTACATATTAAAAAATATCGACTGGGTATTTTTCTCCAGTAAAAACGCGGTGGATTACTTTTTTCAGTTGAATCCGCTGTTTCCTAAAAAGGTAAAGTTTGGCGTAATGGGTAGCGGCAGTGAAGAGATGTTGCGCCGCAAAGGTCATTTTACTGATTATGTAGGCGAAGGCACCGATACTGCCGAAGTAGCCGAAGAATTTGCCAAGCTGGCCAATGGCAAGATCGTATTGTTCCCCGGTGCCGAAAGCCCCATGAGGAGCATACAGCAAGGACTATCTGCCGATACCAAAATTATCGACTTGCCGGTATATGAAACCGTATTGGTAGAAGATGTAGAGCCCAGCGGCGCCGATGTGATGGTGTTTACCAGTCCATCAAACGTGGAGGCTTACTTTACTGATAATTTGTTGGACCCTTACCAAAAGGTAGTGGTCATCGGTAAATCAACCGGCAAAAAATTTGATGAAATGGGTGTAAAATATACCCTGCCTTACTCGCCCGACGAAGTTGGGCTGGCAGAGGCTGTGTTTGGATTATAAGCCCCCTAACCCCCTAAAGGGGGGACGATAGGGTAAGCTTATATTTAATATTAAAATAAGAAATTAAAAAAACTCCCCCTTTAGGGGGCTGGGGGGCTCATGTTACAAAGACCACGTAGAAACCGGAAAAGTGAAGTGATACGCCAAATGGTGCAGGAAACACACGTTAGCGCGGCTAACCTGATATTCCCACTGTTTATTGTGGATGGTACGTTTCAAAAAACAGAAGTGGTTTCCATGCCAGGTATTTATCGCTATTCTGTTGATAATCTGTTACGCGAGATTGAAAGCTGCCTTAAACTGGGCTTAAACTCTTTTGACCTGTTCCCGAATATCGAGGATTCATTAAAAGATCCCCTGGCTACCGAAAGCTACCGTGATGACAGCTTGTACCTGAGGGCCATACGTGAGGTTAAAAAGAACTTCCCGGAGGCCTGTGTGGTTACCGATGTGGCGATGGATCCCTATAGCAGCGATGGCCATGATGGTATTGTGAAAGATGGCGTGATCCTGAATGATGAAACGCTGGAAGTATTGGTCAAAATGGCCCTGGCTCATGCGCAATGCGGTGCCGATATTATTGCTCCTTCTGATATGATGGATGGCCGTGTAGGATATATTCGTAATGTACTGGACGAAAACGGCTTTACCAACGTTTCTATTATGTCATACTCGGCCAAGTATGCCAGCGCTTTTTATGGTCCTTTCAGAGATGCCTTAAATTCGGCCCCTAAGTTTGGCGATAAAAAAACATACCAAATGAATCCCGCCAATCAGCGCGAAGCATTGATAGAAGCCAATCTGGACGAACTGGAAGGTGCCGATTTTTTAATGGTAAAACCAGCCTTGCCTTATCTGGACGTAATAAAACTAATAAAAGACAATACCGAATTGCCGGTAGCGGCCTATAATGTAAGCGGCGAATATGCCATGATTAAAGCAGCCATACAAAAAGGCTGGCTGAACGAGCAGCGCGCCATTACCGAAGTGCTCACCAGCATCCGCAGGGCAGGAGCTACCGCGATACTAACCTATCACGCCAAAGAGGTGTTGGAGAATAAATGGATATAAAGCCCCCCGGCCCCCTGAAGGGGGAGCGAAGGAGGCTTGATTTATAAATAATAAGAAATTAAAACACTCCCCCTTTAGGGGGTTGGGGGGCACATGTTAGATTCAATAAAGAAAATATTTTCGGGTGAGGCCAATGAGCCTTTAAATACTACAGGCAAGCCTGATATTAGCAGGGAGAAATCTGCAGAATTATATGCCAAGGCTAAAACCTATTTTCCGGGTGGGGTAAACTCGCCGGTAAGGGCTTTTAAGTCTGTTTACGGTACGCCGCTGTTCATACAAAAAGGCGATGGCAGCCATATCTGGGATGCTGATGGTAACGAGTTTGTGGATTTTTGCTGTTCCTGGGGACCGCTTGTCCTTGGTCATAACAATACCAAAGTACGCGAGAAGGTTACCGAGGTAATGCAAAATGGTATGTCTTTCGGCGCGCCCACCGCTTTGGAGAATGAACTGGCCGAACTGATCCTGAAAAATAATAAGCTGATTGAAAAACTGCGTTTTGTAAGCTCTGGTACCGAGGCCGTGATGTCGGCTATCCGTTTAGCCCGTGGCTATACCAAACGCGACAAAATATTAAAGTTTGAAGGCTGCTACCACGGCCACGTAGATGCCTTGCTGGTAAAAGCAGGCTCGGGGCTGGTAACCTTCGGCGAAACCTCGTCGGCAGGCGTACCCAAAGCCTTTGCCGATGAAACCATCGTTGTATCCTTAAATGATAAAGAAGCTTTAACCAAAGCTTTTGAAGATTTTAAAGACCAGATAGCTGCCATTATCATTGAGCCTATCCCGGCCAACAATGGTTTGCTGTTGCAGGAAAAAGAATACCTGCAGTTTTTGCGCGATATCTGTACTCAAAACGGTACCCTGCTCATATTTGATGAGGTAATATCGGGCTTCAGGATAGGTTTTGAAGGCGCATCGGGCCATTACGGTATCAAGCCGGATATTATTACCTACGGTAAAATCATCGGTGGCGGTATGCCTGTTGGAGCTTATGGATCATCGGCCGCTATTATGGGTAATATATCACCCGAAGGCCCGGTTTACCAGGCAGGTACCTTATCGGGTAACCCTGTAGCCATGGCAGCAGGCATCGCACAACTGAGCGAGCTGTTGAAAATGGGCTTTTACCGTGATCTGAATAACAAGACAGAGGAGTTCCGCGAGGCGGTACAACGCTTTGCCACAGCACGTAACTACAAGTTTAAGGTGTTTGGTATAGGCTCCATATTCTGGTTCGCTTTTACAGATAAAGAGTATATTCGTAAAGCTGAAGATATTGATGCTTCCAGCATGGAAAAATTCAAAAAATTCCACCGCGAATTGATCAACCGGGGTATTTACCTGGGGCCATCGGGCTATGAAGTAGGTTTTATATCATCGGCACATACAAAAATAGACCTCGAGAAAGCAAAACGTGCTATCTTTGATAGTCTTGACCTGGTATTTAGTAGCAAGTAGCTAGTATCAAGTATCAAGACTTTAACCTGTTAAGTGAAAAAACGTGGTAGTCTAGCTACTTGATACCAAATATTGAAACTGATAAAGAAATGAAAAAGCCATTTATTATTTTCTATGCGCTCATCATATACGCCGTATCCGAACTGGTTTGGTGGGGTTATATGTTGATGAAACTGCAACCGCAACGCGTTGGGATGATCCTGGGCGAAGGCTCTATGTTCATATTGATACTAGTGGTGGGGGCTTATAGCCTGCATGCGTCGATCAATAAGGAGCGTAAATTGCAGGAGCAGAAAAGGAATTTCCTGCTTTCGGTTACGCATGAGCTTAAATCGCCGCTGGCTTCTATTAAAATATTATTGCAAACTATCCAGAAGCGTTCCCTAACCAAAGAACAGCTGCTTGATTTTGTAAGCAAATCATTGCTGGATGTGGAGCGTTTGGATGATATGGTAGAGAATATGCTGCTGGCATCAAAAATTGATAACCGCTCCTACACCTTCCCCAAAAACACATTTAACCTTTCGGTGTTGGTAGATAGCATTGTGAACCGTTTGCAGATCACCAAGTGCGATTGCAACCAGCAGATCATTGATGCCGAAATTGAACCTAAAATAGAGATCACCGGCGATAAGTTCGCGCTGACATCGGTGGTAACTAACCTGATCGAGAATGCGGTAAAATACTCCAGTCCCTGCTCGGCAGTGGCTGTAAAGCTGTTTTCAAAAGACGATAAGGTTTACCTGGAAGTAGCCGACCAGGGCATTGGTATAGCCGATAACGAAAAAACACGTATTTTCGATAAGTTTTACCGCGTAGGCAGCGAGGATACCCGTAATACCAAAGGTACCGGACTGGGGCTTTATATTGTAAAAGAAGTGCTTGATAAACACCAGGCCAGTATTAAGGTACGGGATAACCGTCCGGCGGGCAGTGTTTTTGAAGTAGTATTTGGATGAACCTAAATTTAAAAAAATAACATGCTTAATAAGAAAAGAATTTTATTGGCCGAAGACGAAGAACATTTGTTGGAAGCCATCAAACTTAACCTGGAGCTGGAAGGTTATAAAGTTTCTACAGCTAAAAATGGTAAAAAAGCTTTGCAGTTATTTAAAGAAGAGCGTTTTAACCTGGTGATATTAGACGTGATGATGCCCGAGATTGACGGTTTTGTAGTAGCCGAAACCATCAGGCTGGAAAATACCGAAGTGCCCATTATGTTTTTAACTGCTAAAAATACCAATGAAGATAAGATAGCAGGTCTTAAAAAAGGCGCCGACGATTATTTGACCAAGCCATTTAACCTGGAAGAGTTGATTTTAAGGGTGAATAACCTGGTAAAACGCAGTCTGAAAGGCGAAGATCTGAAAGAGTTTAACAGCTATAAAATTGGTGATAAAACCATCCATTTTAATTCTTTTGAACTGGTAAATGCCGATGAATCTATCACCGCGCTTACCAAAAAAGAAACCATGCTGCTTAAACTGCTTATTGAACGCAGAAATGATGCCGTATCACGCGAACAGATCCTGGAAACGGTTTGGAATTATGATGTATATCCATCCACCCGTACTATCGATAACTTTATCCTAACCTTCCGCAAGTATTTTGAACCAGATCCTAAAAACCCGGTTTATTTTCACTCTATCCGTGGTGTAGGTTATAAGTTTACCGATAATCAGCATTAATGTTCAGTAACAGGGTACGTTTATTTATAGCATTTATTTTCCTGTTATCGTTGGGCCTGTTACTGTATCTGCGCATATATGAATTGGCAGCAGTAGCGGTGATGATGATATTGCTGCTCATCTGGGATTACTTTAAACAAGGTACCCTGGTAGTAGCGGCCAAATATTTTCATGCCAAGGATTATGCAAAAACCGAGGCTTCATTAAAGGAGATCAGTAACCCTAAATGGCTGAGCAAAAAACGCCGTGGGTTTTATGAATATATATACGGTGGTGTTTGCATCCAGCGGCAGGAGTTTGAAGCTGCAGAACAGCATTATGAGCTGGCCGCGCAATACCCGCTGCACACGCTGAATGACCACGTAGCCGCGCTGGTTACGGTTGCCAATCTTAACATCAGGTTTGGTAACTATGAAAAAGCCAAAGCTTATTTGGGCCTGGCCGAAAAACATACAGAAAAAATGACAGCCAAAATGAAGGAAGTGATCAACCGCCTTCATCAGGAATTGAAAAAACATTGAAATATAGTATCAAGTAGTTAGTATCAAGTATCAAGATTTTTGTAATCGGACATTAATAAGCTCTTTTATAAGTCTTGATACTTGGTACTAGCTGCTTGATACTCAAAAAAATATGAGAGATTCGTTATTAATAAAAGCAGCTTTTTCCGAAAAAACAGAACGCCCGCCGGTGTGGATGATGCGTCAGGCTGGCCGTTTCATGAAAGAATATTGGGATATCAAAAACAAGTATTCGTTCCTGGAAATGTGTAAAACCCCGGAGCTGGCTGCTGATGTTACCATGCTGCCGGTTGATTTGTTGGGTATAGATGGAGCCATCCTGTTTTCGGACATATTGGTTACCGGCGAAGCCATGGGCGGCGATCTGAGTTTTACCAACGGTGTTGGGCCAAAATTTGCCAACCCGGTACGTACACAAGCCGATGTGGATAATCTGCAAACCAACGTATTGGATAAGCTGCAATATGTTGCCGATGCTATCAAGGTAATCCAGCAGCGTTTAAATGGCCGTATACCGCTTATTGGTTTTGCCGGTGCGCCATTTACCGTGATGAGCTATCTGGTAGAAGGCGGATCGACCAAGGATTTTAAACTAACCAAATTGATGCTGCACAATGAGCCCGAACTGGCTCATCAGCTGTTATCAAAAATAGCTACCGTTACTGCCGATTACCTGAATATGCAGATAGCTGCCGGTGTAAATGCCGTCCAGATATTTGATAGCTGGGCACAAGCTTTGGCATGGGATGATTATCAGGAATTTAGTCACCGCTACATTGCCGAGATCATCAGTAAACTGAACCGTAAGGATATCCCGGTAATATCATTCTGCAAAGGCAGTTCGGTATTTGCGCCGCTGATGGCCGAAGCCAAACCGGATGTGATCTCGATTGATTGGAACGTTGATCTGCTCGATATTAAAAAACGTTTACCTGCGGATATTGCCGTTCAGGGTAATCTTGATCCGCATATTTTATATGCCGATAAAAAGGTGATCAAAGAACGGATTCATCGCCTGTTCGACAGGATGAAGGACGAAAAAGGTTTCATCTTTAACCTGGGCCATGGTATTATGCCCGATATTCCGTTTGATAACGTGAAGTACGCGGTAGAGGTGATCAAAGAATACAGGAACTAAGGGCAATAGGCGAATATCACCAACTTGCTTAATAAATAAATTGAACTTCATGGAATTTAATTAATTTCATGAAGTTCAATTTGTTAATCCGTAATTAAATATACTACCTATGTACGATTACGTAAAAGCGGTACACATTATTTTTGTGGTTTGTTATATGGCGGGCCTGTTTTACAGTGTACGCCTGTTTATTTATCATACCGAGGCCCAGGAAAAACCGGAGCCCGATCGTAAAATATTATCAGAGCAATTTACTATTATGGAGCGTAAGCTCTGGAATATCATTACCATTCCTTCCATGATCCTTACCGTTGCTGCCGGTATCACCATGCTGATCATGAGACCAATATGGCTTCATTTTGGCTGGATGCACCTAAAGCTTACTTTTGTAGTAGTGTTGGGCATATATCACCATATGTGCCAGAATAAAATAAAGCAAATGGCCAATGGAGTATTCAAGTGGACATCTACCCAATTACGCCTATGGAATGAGCTGGCTACCTTATTGCTGTTTGCCATAGTTTTCCTGGTAGTACTTAAAAGCGCCCTCAACTGGATATTTGGTGTAGTAGGCCTGGTTGCCCTAGCTGTGATCCTGATGATAGCCGTGAAAATATACAAGCGGTATAGGATGAAGAGCAAGCAATAGCCTCTCCAAGGCCCTTCCGCTCCGCGAGATTAGCGCAGCGTATCTCGTGGGCAGCTGAAAGCTGAAGCCATGTTTACCACGGGCTGAAAGCCCGCGGCAGCAGAGCATTTTAAAAATATATTTTTTAAACCATGCAACCAATTACCAAAGCATCACATCTTACTGTTATAAATGATGTTTTTGGAGCCAAAGTTTACCATTCAACAATTAATAGACCGCTGTAAAGCGGGCGAACGTAAAGCACAGGAGTTGTTATATAAACAATTCGCGAGCAAAATGCTGGCGGTGTGCATGCGTTATGCTACGGATAGAATGGAGGCGGAGGATATGCTGCAGAATGGGTTTATCCGCGTATTTCAAAAAGTAGCCGATTATCGGGGCGAGGGATCTTTTGAAGGCTGGGTAAGGCGCATTATGGTACACAGTTCCATCGAATATTACCGTAAACATCATAAAATGCTGCAGGTGGTTAATACTGACGACGTTGGAAATGAGCCATCGGTAAATCCACTGGCCTCGTCAAATTTAGATGCACAGGCATTATTGAGGTTGATACAACAACTGGCGCCAGGTTATCGGATGGTATTTAGCCTTTACGCCCTGGAAGGCTATTCGCACAAAGAAATAGCAGAGATGATGGGCATTAGTGAGGGCGCGTCTAAATCGCAGCTTTCAAGGGCGCGAGGTATATTAAAAGAACAAATTGCAAAAATGGAGGGTAAAAGTTATGGATATGCAGGGTAATGAATTGGATGAGTTTTTTCGGTCGTCGCTTGATGGGTTGGAAATACAGCCATCAGCCCAGGTATGGACTGGCATATCCGCTGAGTTAGACGCAGGCAAACGCAAAAGATCGCTGGTATCCTTTTTAAGTATCGCGGCAGGTATTGTACTGATGCTTACTATGGGGATACTGTTTATTCCTAAACAGATGAAAGTAAACAAGCAGAATCCATTGGTTAATCGGATAGTTAAAAAGACATTCCCGGTTACTAAAACAGTTCTGGCTGTTCTATCCAACGAACAACAAAACAAAAAAGCAGAAAAGGCAGTTATCACCCCAGCTAATCATTTGGCAGCTGTAAAGATTGAAAGGACGAATAACAGGATAGATGCTGATAGAACGAAAAAAATAAAAGCACAGCAGGATAGGCTAGCAGCGGAAAACAATGATTCACAGGTTGTTTTAACGGGCCGCGGAAACGATTTGGCTAGCGCGGTTATACCCGACAATACCAATGACGAAATATCAGTAAAGCCGGTTATGCATGATTTGAATCTGTCGGAAAATAAGCCCCAGCTGGCTGCCTTGTCTTTAAAACCTGCTAAAACCCCGGTTAAAAAACATCGTATCCGTAGTATGGGTGATGTGTTTAACGTAGTGATAGCAGCTGTTGATAAACGAAAGGATAAATTTATAGAGTTTTCCAATACCGATGAGGATGATGCTACTATTACCGGTATAAACCTGGGTATCATCAAAGTGAAGAAAGAAAAATAATATATTTACTGTTACTATATGAAACGCTTAATTTTTACCATCATCATATGCCTTGCTGTAAGCACAACGTTTGCACAAACTACGTCCGACTCCACTCATGTTACTGCCGAGAATCTTCATAAAAAACGAGTACACGTAAAACTGGGTGTAGGGGATGATGCTACAGTTATAGCAAGCGGCGAGCGGGATACCGCTTATCATGCGCACAAAGCGCCGGGCTTTTCTTTCGGGGTAACGTTTTCCCGTATCGACCTGGGTTTGGCCACACTGGTTGATCATGGTAGCTTCACCTTATCGCCCCAAAATCAGTTTTTGAGTTATCGCCAATGGAAAACCAGCAATGTTGGATTTGATGTGGTACAGTTTGGCTATCGTTTTAACAGTGCTTTTAAAATATATGTTTCGGGTGGGTTCGACTGGACGTTGATCCGTTTGCGTAAGGATATTACTATACAACGGAATGCACCGGTTTTAACTTATACTGAAGATAATATCCATTACAGCAAGAACCGTTTTTCATCCAGTTATCTGCGTATACCCCTTTCATTTTACTACCGTAGCCATGAAGATGAGCGGGGCAATTACTTCCGTGTTGTTGCCGGCCCCGAAATTGGCGTATTACTCAATGGCCGTGTAAAACAAATAAGCGAGGAAAACGGCAAACAAAAGTTTAACGACGATTACCACTTTACCAGGCTGCGCAAAGGCGCGTTTGTACGTGTGGGTTATGGCATTATGGGTATTTATGCCAAATACTACTTTAGCGATATGTTTGAGAACAGTCCTGCGCAGAATGGATTGAGGAATTTCTCGTTCGGGTTGACGCTGGGTTTTTAAAAGGAATTTTATAAGCTTTACTTAATGATTATTGGTGAATGCGTTCAACTCAGAAAGCTTCGATATTTTTCTCATAATGCAATTCCAGATGTATCTAATTTTCATAGCTTTAAGGGGGTAATCCCTAGCAGATCTTACTATTGGTATACTAATCAATGATGAGAAATAATATTATTTATTTAATCACAATAATGATGTTAAATTTCTCTTGTAGTCTATGGTGATATACAAGCAGTATTATTTAACATTAGGATTGTCACAATAGCTGAACCTTGGCTGGGAATACCCTCCTGTAAAGATTATTACCCCATAAAATGAAGTTTGAAATCGTGAAGAAAAAAAATAGCTATTTACTAAATATCAGGATATCCCTTTTGACAAAATTATTTGTGTTTATTATAACCTGTTGCTTATTTTCCTGTGCCAAAAACGGTAACTCAGGTTTTGCAGGGAGTATTGGTCAATCAAAAAAGTTGGGTGTTTTTATTTCTGAGTATCGGCCCTTAATAAATCCTGGAATTAAGGATAGTTTACATTTCAATATAAAATCTGTCTGGATAGAACATTCCTGGAAATATTCTGGTTTGTGGAGCCAAAAAGCAGAAATCGACGGCGATTTTGTTAATTTGATTATTATAACGGATAAAGCGGGCTTAAAGGACTGTTTCGAACAATGGTTAATTAGCGCAGGCGATAACAATTATTTCGCTTGTGCCTCCGGAGAAGGCCTTATTGGTAGATTTCACGGAACGCCAGATAGTATAATCACCTGTAAAATTGAAAGTAGAAAAGCTATAAGGAAAAATAATCCAGTATCATTGGTAGGATACTGGAAGTTTATAAAAGTAGATTAGCAATGAATACAATCGCCACTACCGCGAGGGTTATTCACAGGACTGGCAAGTGTGATGTTAAGCACAAGCCAACTTGTTAAGTTCCTAATCAAATTTTGTCGCTCTGGCTGAATCCTCAAAATCGTGTATCTTTGCCGTCGATGTCAGATACTCCTTTTTTGCAGGCTATTGCGGTAAGTAAAATATATCCTGGTAAACAGCTTTCGGGTGTAAAGCCAACCAATATGGTGGTGCAACCTGGTAAAATAACGGCTATTATTGGCGAAAGCGGCAGTGGTAAAAGTACTTTACTGAAACTGCTTTATGGTTTACTATCGCCCGATACCGGCGAAGTGCAATTTAAAGGGGAGCGCATCTGGGGACCTGAAGAAAAGCTGATTCCTGGGCATGACGCTATGAAAATGGTTACCCAGCATACCGACGATCTGAACCTGTTTGCCAAAGTGTGGGATAACGTAGCCGCTATGCTACCTGCTACAGATTTGGCTGCCAAACAACAAAAAACAGAACAGGTATTAAAGCAATTGAATATGCTGCATATGGCCGAAAGGCGTGTGGCCGACCTGAGTGGTGGTGAAAAGCAACGTGTGGCTATTGCGCGAGCTATTATTACCCGTCCGCAGGTTTTGTTGCTGGATGAGCCTTTTAACCAGGTGGATACTTCTTTCAGGGAGGGTTTGCAAAGCGATATCAGGCAGATAGTAAAAGAGACGGGACTAACGGTGATCATGGTATCGCATGACCCTGCCGAGGTGCTCTCCATGGCCGATGAATTGATTGTGCTGCAAAACGGGGAGATTATTGAGCATGGCCATCCTAAAACTTTATACCAATCGCCCCAAAATCTGTATACCGCTCAATTGCTAAGTAACTGCAATGTGCTTACTGCTCCTGAAGCAAAGCTTTGTGGTGTGGATATTAAAAAAGAGCACGCAGTTATATATCCGGAATGGATCAAAGTAAAAGTGATCACCCCAAACAAAGGCTGGACAGTAAAGCAGGTACTTTTTAAAGGCTTTTACGAGGACTTGATACTGGAACAAAAAGGTGTGTTAATACGCATCGTGAATGAGGAGCCTGGCAAGTATACCGAGGGTGACAAGGTTGCTGTAAGGGTAGGGAAATGGCTGGAGTATTAAAGCAAGGCGATGCAAAGGAAAAAAATAAAATCGATCTCAACATCTCCTTATAAAGGAATTTTAAAACTTCCAATTATACACTGTTGTGTGAGTCTGTTTTTATTTATAAGCTATAAATTTAACTGGTTGTCATCAAGTTTCTTAGGATTTGCCATATTAGGTTATTACATGATGTTTACCTTTTTATTTATGTATTATTATAAGTCAATTAAAGACTATAAAATTTATTTGCTTTGGTTAGGAATAGGCTTTATACAATTTTTGGTTTATATACTCAATAAAGGGAATGATGCATTTAAAATAAATGGGCGAACTTGTTTAGGCTCGTTGGTCTGTTTGTTTGTTTTCCTGATACTTTACCAATTATTCAGGCAAATCTCATTGTATACCATTAAACAGGAGTTTATTATGGATACGAAGTCTCGTGGTGATGAGATTTCATCGTTGGAGATCGTAGGAAGTCCTTTAATTATGATATTATCTATAGCATCAATAGCTGTTTTTTAGGGATATGAACTGATGTTTTTGTTTATAACCGAAAATGGCATTGTGCATGAAAACTTACGAAGTTTTTAAAACTTCGTAAGTTTGGTGGAAGGTATACCCTTGATTTTCTTTACACCAGATACTCAAACAAAGTACGGTCTTTATTCAATTCGATCACGTTAAAGCGATGGGCCAACATGCGTTTTAACAGGGCTGGATAATCATCGGCCGATTGAAGCTCGATACCTACCAGGGCGGGGCCGTTCTCTTTGTCGTTTTTTTTGATGAACTCAAACCGGGTAATATCATCATGCGGACCTAATACATTGGTCACAAATAATTTTAAAGCACCGGGGCGTTGCGGAAAGCGTACAATAAAGTAATGTTTAAGTCCCTCATATAGGAGTGATTTCTCTTTGATCTCCTGCATACGGGCAATATCATTATTACCTCCGCTTACTACACAAACTACTTTTTTACCTTTGATCTTATCTTTACAGGCGTCCAATACAGCCACAGAAAGAGCTCCTGCAGGTTCAACTACAATAGCATCCTCGTTGTATAGCTTGAGTATAGTGGTACAAATTTTTCCTTCGGGTACTACTAGCATCTCATCAAGCAATTCACGACAGATCTGATAGGTTAGCGTTCCTACACGTTTTACCGCGGCACCGTCAACAAAACGGTCTATCTCGGGTAATGTGATCGGCTCTCCGTGTTCAAATGCTTTCAGCATGGATGGTGCGCCTTCGGGCTCAACACCTATCAGGTAAATTCCCGGAACATGTTGTTTTAAATAGCTGCTGGTACCTGATGCCATACCGCCGCCGCCAATGGGCATAATTACGGCTTCTACATCCGGCAGATCTTCCAATATCTCTAACCCCACCGTTCCCTGACCCTCAATAATACGGTAATGATCAAACGGCGGGATAAAGGTCATTTGGTGAGCCTCGGTATAGATCAATGCTTCGCGCAGGCAATCATCAAAAGTATCGCCGGTTAAAACAATCTCAATGTTGCCATGCCCATGCATTTCTGTTTGGGTAACTTTTTGCTTGGGGGTGATCTCGGGCATAAAAATTACGCCTTTGGTACCTAAAGCATTACAGCTAAATGCCACGCCCTGTGCATGATTGCCTGCACTGGCGCAAACCACGCCGCGACTTAATTCTTCGGCGCTTAGCTGACTGATCATGTTGTATGCCCCACGTAATTTGTAGGAGCGTACAACTTGTAAATCTTCACGTTTGAGGTATACCTCACATTCGTATTTTGCCGATAAGCCGGCATTATATTCCAGCGGAGTGCGTTTAACAACACCTTTCAGGCGTTCATGTGCAGCTTCAAAATCCAGCTGGTTCTTCGTATCAGTTTCCATTATTAGTTTTTTACCAACTTGTATGCTACCAGGCTCAACAGGTCGTTATCGTTGATGTCTAATTTAGCATCAGCAAGGGTTAAAAAGTTAGTATAAGCTTCGGCCAGTTCTTCTTTGTTCAGGTTGATGCCCAGGCGTTCCAGGTGGAATTTAAGCGCGTGACGGCCGCTGCGAGCGGTAAGCACGATACTTGCGCTTGGGAAACCTACATCCTCTGGACGAATGATCTCATAATTTTCGCGCATTTTCAAGAAGCCATCCTGGTGTATACCGGAGCTGTGCGCAAATGCGTTGGCGCCTACAATAGCTTTATTGGGCTGTACCGGCATGCGCATTTGAGTACGGATCATCTGGCTAAGCTCATAAAATCTTTTAGAGTCTATCTGGGTATGTAAACCCAGTACCTGGTGTGTTTTCAGGATCATGACCACCTCTTCAATAGAAGTATTACCTGCACGTTCGCCAATGCCATTAATAGTGCCTTCTATCTGACGGGCACCATTTTGTAAGCCGGCGATAGAGTTAGCTGTAGCCAAACCCAAGTCATTGTGGCAATGTACCGAGATAATGGCTTTGTCGATATTTTTAACATTCTCTTTCAGGAATTTGATCTTGCTGCCGTATTGATCGGGCAGGCAATAGCCGTTGGTATCCGGAATGTTCACTACGGTAGCGCCTGCAGCAATTACAGCCTCTACCATTTTAGCCAGGTATTCCACATCGGCCCTGCCTGCATCTTCAGCATAAAATTCGATATCTTCTACACCACGTTTGGCATATTTTACGGCTTCAACGGCACGTTCCAGAATTTCTTCGCGGGTGCTGTTAAATTTATGCTTGATGTGCATGTCAGACGAACCGATACCCGTATGGATACGCGGACGCTTGGCGTATTTTAACGATTCGATAGCAGCGTCAATGTCGCCTTTGTTGGCACGGGTTAATGCGCAAATAGTGGGTTCTTTTACAGCCTTTGAAATTTCAACAACGCTGTTGAAATCGCCCGGACTTGAAACCGGGAAACCTGCTTCAATAATATCCACGCCCAGCAGCTCCAGTTCTTTTGCTATCTCAATTTTTTCGGGGGTTGTTAACTGGCAACCCGGTACCTGCTCGCCATCGCGAAGCGTAGTATCAAAAACATAAACGCGGTTGGGATCGTGTAACATATCTTTTTTAGTTTTTAAATTTTTGTTAGTATCAAGTAGCGAGTATCAGGTATCAAGACCCATCGTTTACTTTTTACTCATTTCAATTCGTTATCTGTAAGTATCTAAATCAAAACAGATAAAAAGTCTTGATACTTGATACTAATTACTTGCTACTTAAATTATTCTTTTATCGCCACAAACCGTAGCCTCTTATAATCGGCATACCATTGGCCGTTTTCGTTGTAAAAGGGTTCCAGTTTGTGAGTGATCTCTTTCAATATCTCCGCTTTTTCCTCTTCGGGGATATTTTCCAGGAATTGCGCTCCAAACATGGTTACCCATTTGGCTACACCCGCGTCACCATCCTGCAGCGGTGTTTTACGGTCATAATGCACCATGTAAGTTACCCTGAAGCCATGCTCTTCCAACAAGGTAGCGTATTCGCCTACAGAAGGAAAATACCACAGCTTGGTATCGGCCTGTACATGGTAACCATGATTTTGTAATACCAGTTGAATAGCTTCAATTAAATGGGCCACATTACCTTTACCACCCATTTCGGCTACAAAACGGCCGCCATGTTTCAAACTATTGTATACACTGCGGGCAGCACCGTTGGCATCAAGTACCCAGTGCAACGCCGCGTTTGAAAATACGGCATCATATTTTTCGTCGGTAAAAAAGTCGGCAGCGTTATCAACCGCGAACTCAACCTCCGGGTATTTTGCCCTGGCCTGCTCAATCATTTCTGGCGAAAAATCGGTGCCTTTTACGCGGGCGCCTTTATCTTTTATCTGTTGCGTTAAATGGCCCGTACCGCAACCCAGGTCCAATATATATTCACCAGGTTTTGCATCCAGTAACTCCAGCACATCCTCGCCGTATTGAAATACAAAGGCATGCTTTTGGTCGTATAAATCAGCGTTCCATTTCATCGTTGTAGTCATTGTGTCATTGGTCATTATGTCATTACATTTTTGACTTTTGACTTTTTAATTTTGACTTATTACAAGTATTCCAGCACTTTTTGGCCCATGGCCTTAGTGCCTAAAATTTTGCTTTTGTCGGTATCCGCGTCAGCGATATCTCCGGTGCGGTAACCATCTTTTAACGCTTTATCAACGGCTGATGTTACCAGTTTGGCTTCCTCTTTGAGGCCGAAACTGATCTCGAGCATCAGGGCTACCGATAGGATAGAAGCCAACGGATTGGCTTTGTCCTGCCCGGCAATATCATGTGCCGAACCGTGGATAGGCTCAAAGAAACCAGTGCCATCACCAACCGATGCCGATGCCAGCATACCCATGGAGCCTGCGATTTGTGAAGCCTCGTCGGTTAAAATATCACCGAAAAGATTGGCGGTTAATACCACATCAAACTTTTTAGGGTTTTTAACCAGCTGCATGGCCGCATTGTCAATAAACATGTGCTCGGTTTCTACATCCGGATATTGTTTAGCGATTTCCTGAACCACCTCGCGCCACAGGCGTGATGCTTCCAGTACGTTGGCCTTATCTACAGAACATAATCTTTTGCTACGAACACGGGCTGCTTCGTACGCCTTTATAGCGATACGCTCTACTTCATAACGGGAGTAGATCATCAGATCTGATGCGGTATTCCTGTCTTCACTGCGTTTCTTTTCTCCGAAGTAAACATCACCGGTTAGTTCGCGGAAGAAAAGGATATCAGTCCCTTTCAATATCTCAGGTTTCAGGCTTGATGCATCCAGCAGCTCATCAAACAGCATGATGGGGCGCAGGTTGGCATACAGGCCAAGCTCTTTACGTATTTTTAATAATCCTTGTTCCGGACGTACTTTGGCCGATGGATCATTATCATATTTGATGTGACCAATAGCGCCAAAAAGAATAGCATCGCTGGCTTTTGCTTTGGCTAAAGTTTCATCGGGTAGCGGATTGCCGGTTGCTTCGATACCTGCGTGACCCATCAGGGCTTCGTCAAAGGTAAATTCATGACCAAATTTCTGACCAATTGCTTCCAGTACAGCCTTACCCCAGGTTGTTACTTCGGTACCGATGCCATCACCGGGTATTACTAATATATGTTTTTTAAGTGCCATAAGCCCCCTACCCCCCTAAAGGGGGAATTTTTGATTGTGTTAATTATTTAGATTCTTCAAACTCTGCTATCAGCTCTTTTTTGCTCAGGATGTAATCAATATCATCATAGCCGTTTATCAGACAGGCTTTTTTGTATGGATTGATCTCAAAGCTTTCCTGTTCGCCAGTGGCCGAGATAATGATCAGCTGTTTGTCCAGGTCGATCTCGATTTCCGCATTATGATCGGCATAAACAGCGTCGAATATCTTTTTTAGGAAATCGTCGCTTACCTGTACCGGTAACAGACCATTGTTTAAGGCATTGCCTTTAAATATATCGGCAAAAAAGCTGCTTACTACGGCGTCAAAACCATAATCGGATATTGCCCATGCCGCATGCTCGCGACTGCTACCGCAGCCAAAGTTTTTGCCGGCAACCAGCACCTTACCACTAAAGGTAGGGTTGTTGAGTACGAAATCCTCTTTAGGGCTATCATTCTCATCAAAGCGCCAGTCGCGAAAAAGGTTGTTACCAAAACCCTCGCGGGTGGTAGCTTTCAAAAATCTGGCAGGAATGATCTGATCCGTATCGATATTCTCGATAGGCAGAGGCACTACGCTGGTTTGTATGTGTTTAAATATTTTAGTCATCTGAATCAGAATTTTCAGGATTTGAGAATTTTCAGAATCCTGGTGACATTATTAATTATTATTAATCTTTATGTTGTATTTGGGGTTGAATATTAATTTGTACTGTAAACTTTGACTTCCAAAATTTATTAATAAACCGATAGGGAAATCATAAGCAACTGTGTAATTTTTTGCCTGTGCCAAATGCACGTCCTCCAAATTTATAATTGCTTTAAGTTCAACAGATACTTTTCCTTCAACTACAAAGTCTGCCCGTCTTGTTCCTACTTCTATGTTATTATAGAAGATGGGGTGTTCCTGTTCTCTAACGAAATTTACTCCTTCATTAGCTAATTCAATCGCGAGACAGCGCTGATAAATAACTTCTTGAAAGCCATTACCGAGCGTATTATGAACTTTCATAGCACATCCAATTATTTTGTATGTAAGTTCATTTTTTTCCATTCTGTTAATTCGCTAATTCTGCAAATTCTGATTCAGACAACATTGTTCTGATATCTGTTACCTTACCGGTAATGGCCGATGCAGCCGCGGTTAGCGGACTGGCCAGGAAGGTGCGGGAATTTGGCCCCTGTCTGCCTTCGAAATTACGGTTGGAGGTGGATACGCAATATTTGCCTGCCGGTATTTTATCCTCGTTCATGCCCAGGCATGCACTGCAACCTGGTTCGCGAAGCGGGAAACCTGCCGCGTCAAATATTTTATCCAATCCCTCACGGATGGCTTGTTCCTGTACCTGTTTTGATCCCGGAACTACCCATACGGTAACGTTGTCTGCCTTGTGTTTGCCTTTTACAAACTCGGCCACCTGACGTAGGTCTTCAATACGCGAGTTGGTGCAACTGCCGATGAATACATAGTCGATTGGTTTTCCCAATAGTTGCTCATCATCATGCAGCCCCATGTACTCCAGGGCTTTTTTGTACGATCCTTGTTCTTTGGCTTCAAACGAAGCGGTTTCGGGAACGTGTTGTGTAACGCCAATGCCCATACCCGGATTTGTACCGTAGGTGATCATTGGCTCAATGTCTTCGGCTTTAAAGGATAATACTTCATCAAACTGCGCATCAGCATCAGAGTATAAAGTTTTCCAGTAAGCTACTGCTTTATCCCACTCTTCGCCTTTAGGGGCAAATTCGCGGCCTTTTACGTATTCAATAGTTGTTTCGTCGGGAGCTATCAGTCCGCAACGTGCACCCATTTCGATGCTCATGTTGCAGATGGTCATACGACCTTCCATGCTTAATGAACGGATGGTATCGCCGGCATATTCCACGGCATAACCTGTACCACCAGCAGCAGAGATCTGCGCAATGATGTACAGGATGATATCTTTAGCGCCAACACCTTTGTGTAGTTTGCCATTCACTTCGATCTTCATCCTTTTTGGACGGGATTGCAGTAAACACTGGGTTGCCATTACCTGCTCCACCTGTGAAGTGCCTATACCGAATGCTATGGCACCAAAGGCGCCATGTGTTGAAGTATGGCTATCACCACAAACATAAGTACCGCCCGGACGCGTAATACCCAACTCGGGCCCTATTACGTGTACTATGCCCTGGTAAGGGTGACCTAAGCCATACAGTTCAATACCAAACTCTTTACAGTTTTTGGTAAGCATATCAACCTGGTAGCGGGAAAGTTCTTCTTTGATGGGGAGGTGCTGATCAATGGTAGGAACGTTATGATCGGCGGTGGCCACGGTTTGTTTTGGCCTGAAAACCGGTAACCCTCTGGTGCGCAAACCGTCAAATGCCTGCGGACTGGTTACTTCGTGTATGAAATGTGTGTCGATGTATAAAATGTCGGGAAAACCCTCGTTGCTACTGACGACGTGTGCATCCCAAATCTTATCAAATAATGTTTGTCCCATGTTTTTTAAAGTATCAAGTAGTGAGTATCAAGTATCAAGTAATTTGCGCGAGTGTATCTTGATACATGGTACAGGTATATCATTATAATATCAAGTAGTTAGTATCAGCAGCAAATCAAAAGTCTTGATACTTGATACTAACTACTTGATACTTGGATTACGCTTCTACAACCTGGTTTTCAGGGCGTAAACTGCGTACAGTTTTACCTGCTTGCCATAATTCGCTTTCGCGTAATTCTTTTAATTCGGCATCCAGTTTCTCGCGGTAGTCTGGCTGGCTGTTGGAGTCGATAGAACGCTGTGACTCTTTGCCGGTAGCTACGCTTTCGTATAATTCTTCAAATACTGGTTTAGTAGCGTCGCGGAATTTTTTCCACCAGTCAAGCGCACCGCGTTGAGCAGTAGTTGAGCAGTTGGCATACATCCAATCCATGCCGTTTTCAGCAACTAATGGCATTAATGATTGAGTTAACTCTTCTACAGTTTCGTTAAATGCCTCAGATGGTGAGTGACCTTTGCTGCGTAATACATCATATTGAGCAGCGAAGATACCCTGGATACAACCCATCAGTGTGCCACGCTCGCCGGTTAAATCGCTGTATACTTCTTTTTTGAAGTTGGTTTCAAACAGGTAACCGCTACCTACTGCAATACCTAATGCAATTACACGATCAAATGCTTTACCGGTTGCATCCTGGAAAATAGCGTAGCTTGAGTTTAAGCCACGGCCTTGCAGGAACATACGACGCAATGAAGTGCCTGATCCTTTAGGAGCAACCAAAAGTACGTCAACATCAGCAGGAGGAACAATGCCTGTTTGTTCGTTAAAAGTGATACCAAAACCATGAGAAAAGTATAATGCTTTACCTGGAGTTAAGTGCTTTTTAACGGTTGGCCAAAGGGCGATCTGAGCTGCATCACTTAATAAATAGCAAATTACAGTTCCTCTTTCCAGAGCTTCTTCAATTTCAAAAAGTGTTTCGCCGGGTACAAAGCCATCGCTTACTGCTTTATCCCATGTTTTAGTGCCTTTACGCTGACCAACAATTACATTGATGCCATTGTCTTTTTGGTTTAATGCCTGACCAGGACCTTGAACGCCATAGCCAATTACTGCTACAACTTCATCTTTCAATACGTCCTGAGCTTTTGATAAAGGAAACTCTTCGCGGGTTACTACGTTTTCTTCAGTACCGCCGAAATTTAATTTTGCCATTGTTTTGTTTATTTTATTGATTACACCGGTGTTTTAATGGTTGCACCGATTTTATTTAAAGTTTAAATTTTATTGCTTATAAAGATAAGAAGCTTTCAGCTCTTCACTTACATTGTAAATACTTTTTCTCCCTGGTTAAGGTATTCGTTTTCTATCACTTCTTCTCCTGGTTCCAGTCTTTCAAATTCGCGTAGTTTACGGTTAAAGCCATCACTATCTTTAATAATAGCTACACGCGCGCTGCGTACAAATTCAATCAGCCCATAAGGTTGCAATATACTGATCAAATTGTCAGTTTCCTCACGGTGGCCTGTAGTTTCAAACACGGTATAATCTTTACGGATTACTACGGCCCGGGCTCCATTTTCGCGTAGCAAACGCTCAACGCTCACTTTCTCGGCAATTACATCGGTTGATACCTTATATAACGCTAATTCCTGCCAAATTACATCTTCATTAGTATGATAATAGGCTTTCAGCACTTCTACCTGTTTTTCTATCTGGCGAACAAGTTTGCGTACTACTTCTTCCGATTCGGTGATCACAATATTGAAGCGGTGAATTTTATCTATCTCTGATGGAGATGTATTCAGGCTTTCGATATTGATCTTACGGCGCGAAAATATAATGGCTATACGGCTCAGCAAACCTATCTGGTTTTCGGTGTAAACCGTGATGTTAAATTCTTGTTTCTCTATATCTTGATTGCTCATGATTGCTATTTTAAAGGTTATAGGCTGTAATTATTTCAACCTGATCTCGGCTACGCTGCATCCCTGTGGTACCATCGGGAACACGTTATTCTCTTTGGTTACCATTACTTCTAAAAGGAATGATCCTTTGTTGCTCAGCATTTCATTTAATGCTGCGGGAAGTTCTGCACGGTCATCAATTCTTTTACCGGGGATATTATATGCTGATGCCAGTCTTACAAAATCAGGACTCTGGATATCCACAAACGAATAACGGCGTTCGTTAAATAACTCTTGCCATTGCCTAACCATACCCAGAAAACGGTTGTTCAGGATGATGATCTTTACATCGATGCCGGTTTGCATAATGGTACCTAGCTCTTGCAGGGTCATCTGGAAACCGCCATCGCCAATGATAGCTACAACAGCACGATCCTGAGCCCCAAATTTAGCACCGATAGCAGCTGGTAAAGCAAAGCCCATAGTACCTAACCCACCGCTGGTAACATTGCTGCGTGTTTTGTTGAATTTGGCATAACGGCAAGCTACCATCTGGTGCTGACCAACATCAGTAACAATAACGGCCTCACCTTTTGTAATTTCATTAAGCTGTTTGATCACTTCACCCATGGTCATTTCCGGGGTGGTAGGGTTCAATTCGTCATGAATTACTGCTTCAACTTCTTTCTGCGTGTATTCGTTAAAAGTATTCAGCCATTCGGTATGTTTCTTTTCGTCAATCAGCTTGGTCAGCATAGGCAGGGTTTCTTTACAGTCGCCCCATACCGGTACAGTTGATTTTACGTTTTTGTCGATCTCGGCCGGGTCGATATCCAGGTGTACTACTTTGGCTTGTTTAGCATATTTATCTAAACGGCCGGTTACACGATCGTCAAAGCGCATACCGATAGCAATCAGTACATCACATTCGTTAGTTAATACGTTAGGGCCGTAATTGCCGTGCATGCCCAGCATACCCACGTTTAAAGGATGCTCTGTAGGTATGGCACCAGCGCCTAAAACGGTCCAGGCTGCAGGGATACCGCTTTTTTCAACAAAAGCTTTAAATTCCTGCTCGGCACTGCCCAAAATTACGCCCTGACCCCAAATGATAAATGGTTTTTTAGCCTGGTTTATCAGTTCGGCGGCTTCCTGTATGTATTGCGTACGCACAATAGGTTTTGGCCTGTAGCTACGGATGTGGTTACATTGGGTATAACCCTCAAAATTAAATTTTTGTATCTGTGCGTTTTTGGTAATGTCGATCAATACCGGTCCGGGGCGGCCACTTTTGGCGATGTAGAATGCCTTGGCAATAACCTCCGGAATTTCGTTGGCATCAGTTACCTGATAGTTCCATTTGGTTACCGGGGTGGTGATGTTGATCACGTCGGTTTCCTGAAAGGCATCGGTACCCAACAAATGAGCAAATACCTGTCCGGTAATACATACCACCGGTGTACTATCTATCTGTGCATCGGCCAAACCGGTTACCAGGTTGGTTGCACCGGGGCCACTGGTTGCGAATACAACACCCACTTTACCTGAAGTACGTGCATAGCCCTGGCCGGCGTGAATGCCGCCCTGCTCATGACGGACCAGGATATGGTTCAGTTTATCATTATAATCAAACAGAGCATCATAGATGGGCATGATAGCGCCACCCGGGTAGCCAAAGATGGTATCAACACCTTCAACAATTAATGCCTCCAATAATGCTACTGATCCTGAAACTTCTACCGCTGTTGTTGGTGCTGGTGTAGTTAGTGTTTCCTGTGCAACTTCCATAGTGTTGGGTATTATGTTGTATGTTTATTGTTTTTAGTTTTTTATTATTAGCCCTTTTATTCCCCCTTCAGGGGATAGGGGGCTACGGCATCTCGTCAGTAACGCAACCTTCGGCCGCGGTACTTACAGTTTTGGCATATCTGTATAATAAACCTTTGCTTACTTTTAAAGCCGGTTGTTTCCAGGCTGCTTTACGGGCAGCAAATTCTTCGTCGCTGATGATTACGTTGATGGTGCGATTAACGGCATCAATAAATATCCTATCCTCGTCTTTCACAAAAGCGATACCGCCGCCATCATAAGCTTCTGGTGTGATGTGACCAACCACGAAACCATGTGTGCCGCCCGAAAAACGTCCATCAGTAATTAATGCTACCGAGCTACCCAAGCCAGCGCCAAATATGGCTGAGGTTGGTTTTAGCATCTCCGGCATACCAGGAGCGCCTTTAGGGCCTACGTTACGAATAACTACCACATCGCCAGCTTTAACACGACCACTTTGTATACCGTGTATCAATTCAAACTCGCCATCAAATACACGGGCGGGGCCTTCAAAGCTGGTACCTTCTTTACCGGTGATCTTGGCTACGCTACCGCCTTCGGCAAGGTTTCCGTATAATATTTGTAAGTGGCCGGTAGCTTTAATTGGATTGGTAGCCGGGAAAATTATTTTTTGTGTTTCGAAGCTGAGCTCTGGAACATCGGCCAGATTCTCGGCAATAGTTTTGCCGGTAACGGTTAAGCAATCGCCATGCAACCATCCCTGGCTCAAACAATATTTCATTACGGCAGGTACACCGCCAATATTGTGGAGGTCTTCCATCATGTATTTGCCGCTTGGTTTCATATCGGCCAGTACCGGAATACGGTTGCTCACTTCCTGGAAATCGTCCTGAGTTACTTTAACGTCGACGCTTTTGGCCATGGCTATCAGGTGCAATACCGCGTTGGTTGAGCCACCCAATACCATGATCACTACCATCGCATTTTCAAATGCTTTGCGGGTCATGATGTCTGATGGCTTTATATCTTTTTCAAGCAGTATCTTGATCGCTTTACCGGCGGCAAGGCACTCTGCTTTTTTATCTTCGCTTAATGCAGGGTTTGATGATGAATACGGCAAGCTCATACCCAATGCCTCGATAGCTGCAGCCATGGTATTAGCTGTATAGATACCACCGCAAGCACCAGCGCTTGGACAAGCGTTTTTAATTACGCCCATAAAATCAACATCATCTATCTGGCCGGCAATTTTTTTGCCCAAAGCCTCAAATGCCGATACAATGTTCAAATCTTCACCTTTCCAGTGACCTGGTTTAATGGTACCACCGTATACCATGATTGATGGGCGGTTTAAACGTCCCATAGCCATGATGGAGCCCGGCATATTTTTATCGCAGCCTGGCAAGGTAATTAAACCATCATAATACTGTGCGCCGGTAACGGCTTCGATTGAATCGGCGATGATATCACGACTCATTAAGGAGTAGCGCATACCTTCAGTACCGTTGCTCATGCCATCGCTTACGCCAATGGTATGAAATATCAAGCCTACCAAATCCTGATCCCAGATGCCTTGCTTAACCAGCTTAGCCAGATCGTTCAGGTGCATATTGCAGGTATTACCATCGTAACCCATACTGGCAACACCAACCTGGGCTTTTTCCATGTCATCGTCGGTTAAACCTATGCCGTATAACATGGCTTTTGCAGCAGGTTGTGTTTCGTCCTGCGTAAAAGTTTTGCTGTACTTATTCAATTCTATGGCCGCTGTAGTATCTGATGGTGAACTCATTTTTATTTGGTATGATAGACTGATTTGTAAATAATTTTGCCTGTTGATCCTGGTTTATTCGTACAGTACGAATCTGTATTTGTAAGGTAGATATAGCAATAAAGAATAGCAATAGCTACAAATATTTTTTCAAAAAAAGTATTTTATATCGTTTTAATTATAAATATGAAATTTAATTCTGTTTAAAATAAAAATATAGTAATAATGTATGTTATAAAATATACCAAAGTTCAAAACGGTATTCGGTACATTTTTTATGCATGCATAGTAAGTTGTCGATTTTCTGCCTGAAATGGCTAAACCTGTTAGCGGATTTGTAAAAATGGGACTGCTTTGCATGGTGTAATTGTTGCTTAATGATGTTGCTTTATGTTATGTATAATTTGCCTTAAAATTTACCCCCGTTAATTTAAACAACTTTTAAGCAGGGGCTGATAAAAAACGGGTTCACTTTGTTCAGTACCGGTTAATGTCATATGTTATTTATGAGTTGATGTTTGGTTCATAATATTGTCCCAAAAACATGGTTTACACTTTTTTGGGAAAATAAAACGCAACTAATTGATTTTCAATTGTTTAAATGTATATTAACCGTAAAAAGTGTAAACCCATGTAAACCCACTTTTTGTTAATTGGGTTAATCCCCAACTCAAAACTCTAGGCCAATTGCTGGTTGACATCGTTTGTTAAATCCCCTGTCGAAAAAAATGTCAAAAAAAAACGTCCGGGGTATTATACCCGGACGTTTTTTGTAAATGTAGGTATAAGGACTATTTGTGCTGAATGCCTTCAGCAAGAATAATGACCTTATTGTTTAATACTTCAACCACACCACCTTTAATAAAGAAAACTTCTTCTTTAGCAGCGCTGCCACCGCGCACGGTTAATTTACCATCCTGTAAAGTAGAGATGATAGGCGCATGGTGGTTTAATATTTCAAATAATCCCAAAGTACCGGGAACGGTTACCGATGTGGCTTCGCCCTCGTATACTTTTTTATCGGGAGTAAGAATTTCTAATGTCATGTTTTTAGTATCAAGTATTGAGTATCAAGTATCAAGTAAATAAAGTTAAACCAAGTAGCAAGGCTGTTTTAATCTTGCTACTTGATACTAATTACTTGATACTAGTTATTAGCTTCCGCTAATAGTTTTTTACCTTTTTCAATGGCGTCTTCGATGCTGCCTACTAAGTTGAAGGCTGCTTCAGGGTATTCATCCACTTCGCCGTCCATGATCATGTTGAAACCTTTGATGGTTTCTTTGATATCAACCAATACACCTTTTAAGCCGGTAAATTGCTCGGCCACGTGGAATGGCTGTGACAGGAAACGCTGAACACGACGCGCACGTGATACAACCAGTTTATCTTCTTCAGATAACTCGTCCATACCCAGGATCGCGATGATATCTTGTAACTCTTTGTAACGTTGTAATGTTTCTTTAACACGTTGAGCTGTGTTGTAGTGCTCATCGCCTAAAACAGCAGGGCTAAGGATACGTGATGTAGAATCCAATGGATCCACAGCAGGATAGATACCTAGCTCGGCAATTTTACGTGAAAGTACAGTTGTCGCATCTAAGTGAGCGAAGGTTGTTGCCGGCGCAGGGTCGGTCAAGTCATCCGCAGGTACGTAAACGGCCTGTACTGATGTAATTGAACCTCTTTTGGTTGAGGTGATACGCTCTTGCATGGTACCCATTTCGGTCGCCAGTGTTGGCTGGTAACCTACCGCTGATGGCATACGGCCTAACAGCGCCGATACTTCAGAACCTGCTTGTGTAAAGCGGAAAATGTTATCGATAAAGAACAGGATATCACGGCCTTTGCCATCTTCTTCACCATCACGGAAATACTCAGCAATGGTTAAGCCTGATAAAGCCACACGTGCACGTGCACCAGGAGGCTCGTTCATTTGTCCGAAAACGAATGTTGCTTTTGACTCTTTCAAAGCTTCGGTATCAACCTTGGTTAAGTCCCAGCCGCCTTCTTCCATCGAGTGCATAAAGCCATCGCCATATTTAATAATGCCTGATTCAAGCATCTCACGTAAAAGGTCATTACCTTCACGGGTACGCTCACCTACACCGGCAAATACTGATAAACCAGAATAAGCCTTGGCAATATTGTTGATCAATTCCTGAATTAATACGGTTTTACCTACACCGGCACCACCAAACAATCCAATTTTACCACCTTTAGCGTAAGGCTCTAACAGGTCGATAACTTTGATACCTGTGAACAATACTTCAGTTTCGGTAGATAAGTCTTCGAAACGTGGAGGTACATTGTGGATAGGGCGACCATTAGATTTATCTAAGTTAGCAATACCGTCAATGGCATCACCAACTACGTTGAATACGCGGCCTTTAATGTTTTCGCCAACCGGCATTTTGATAGCGGCTTCGGTATCCAACACTTTCATGCCACGTAGCAATCCGTCTGTCGAATCCATCGCGATCGCACGTACACGATCTTCACCCAAATGCTGTTGAACTTCTAAAATTACTTTTTGGCCATTTTCTTTCGTGATTTCTAACGCGTCATAAATCTTGGGAAGATGAGCATCATCAGCGAAACTTACGTCAACTACCGGACCAATGATCCGTGATATTTTTCCAATGTTTGGCATATATAACCTGGTGTTTTAAAGAATTTTTCTGCGAAATAGTTGTTACTGTTAAAATATAAGATGCTATTTCAGAGGCGCAAAGTTAAGATTTCTATCCAAATATTTAAATAGCAATGTCAACATTTTTGCATATATTTTCTGCACACCTGTTTTCAGGTTTTTAATCCGCAAAACTCAGCATAATTTTACCTGTATGGGCACTGCTTTCCATCAGCTCATGGGCCTGCGCGGCCTCTTCGGCTTTGAAAACTTTGTAGATAACCGGTTTTATTTGGCCCGATGCCAGCAGCGGCCAGATCGTTTTTTGCAGATTTTGAGCGATCGCAGCTTTAAACGCCACATCCCTGGCGCGGAGTGTAGAGCCGGTGATCACCAGTCTTTTCATCATCACCTGAGCCAGATCAACCTGGGCATCTTTACCTTTCATGGTGTTGATCATCACCAGGCGACCCTCAATTGCCAGCGATTGGATATTGCCCGGCGTGTAATCACCGCCTATCATATCCAGTATCACATCAATTCCTTTGCCATTAGTTAGTTGTTTGATGACATCGACAAAGCTTTCTGTTTTATAGTTGATTGCTTTGGTGGCGCCTAATTGTTCACAAAAGCGGCATTTTTCGTCGGAACTGGCGGTGACATAAACGGGATGCCCCAATGCTTTGGCCATTTGTATGGCCGTAACTCCGATACCACTGGAGCCGCCGTGAACCAGCAGCGTTTCAAGGCCTTTGAGGTTGGCCCGGTCAAATACATTGCTCCAAACGGTGAAGAACGTTTCGGGCAGCGAGGCTGCTTCTATAAAAGAAAGCCCCTCAGGAACGGGTAAACATTGACCTTCCGGTGCGCTGCAGTATTCTGCATAACCGCCGCCGGTTACCAGGGCGCACACTTTATCACCAATTTTCCATTGGGTAACGGCTGTGCCGATTTCCACTATGGTGCCCGCTATTTCCAGACCAGGGATATCCTGCACCGCGTCTTGTGGAGGTGGGTATTTACCCTCACGCTGCTTTACATCCGGGCGATTAACCCCGGCAGCCATTACTTTTACCAGTACCTCATTCGGGGCGTAGGTTGGTTTCGGTTTTTCGGCGATCTGCAAAACGGATGGTGGACCGGGCTGGGTGATAACAACTGCCTTCATATTTCAATTATTGAATTAGTGATTTTGAGAAAAAGTACACGATACCAAACGGTTGGTTTTTAAAGCTCTTTTTTTCTTAACTAAACAGCCCGATTCTCTTTTTGTTGAAGAGAATCGGGCTGCCGTTGTTACAAATATACCGATTTTTTGAGAGGGATAAAAGTTTAATCCCAGCTTGTTCGCTATCCGAAATATGTTCCCTGTTCCAGATCCTGGATAAGGCCGATGCCCTTTGGCTGCCAGCCCAGTTGTTCGCGGGTTTGGGCGCTGGAAACTAAATTGTCCATGCCGGCGAAATGCCCGAACCAGCCAAAATGATCGGCAGCTTCTTCGTGGGATTTGCTCGCAACAGGCACATTCAGTTGCCGGCCAATCACAGCTGCGATGTCGCGGAAAGGTACACCTTCTTCGGCAGCCGCATGATACCTGGCACCTGCAGTTCCTTTTTCCAGGGCAAGCCTATACAAGCGGGCTGCATCGAGGCGGTGCACGGCCGCCCAGTGGTTAAGTCCCTCGCCTACATAGGCCGAAACTCCTTTTTCGCGGGCAAGGCCAATCAATACCGGCACAAAGCCATGGTCGCCATCACCATGTACGGTAGGTGGTAAGCGTAATACTATTGTATGTACACCCTGGGCCGCTACGGCCATTGTTGCTTCCTCCGTAGCTACACGGGGGAAAGATGCGGCGCCAAAATCGGGTATAATATCTTCGGTAGCTTTGGGGTTACCTCTCAGTAATCCGGTGCCCGAGGTAATAATAAGTGGACGATTGGATCCTGCAAGAGCTGCGCCCATCGTTTGTATCACCTGGCGGTCTGTTTCGCAGCTGGCCTTAAATTGTGCAAAATCATGGATAAAGCCAGTATGGATTACCCCATCAGCCATGGCTGCTCCCGACCGTATACTTTCGAGATCGGTCAGATCTCCCCGGTGCACCTCGGCGCCGGCGGCAATAAGAGATTTTGCACCTGCATCTGAACGCGTGAGCCCAAGCACCTGGTGCCCCGCGCTTATTAATTCCTGAACAACGGCTGAACCTACAAAACCTGTAGCGCCTGTTACAAATACACGCATGTTTGTTTGAATTAGATAAATAAAAAAAATGAATCGTTTTAACGATTCAAAATTGGTCAATGCCGCTTCGGGAAAAGAGGACATTTGACGCTGTTTTTCATTTATCGTTTGAGCTGGGCGTGCCGCACGCGGCTAAGGGTTTTGAGCGAAAGCCCTAGATACGAGGCAATCATATGCAAGGGTACACGCGCAAATACGCTGGGATAGGTTTGTACAAACTCATCGTATTTTTCTTCGGGTGTAGCACTGATGGTGCTAAATATGCGATCACGGCCCAAAGTAACGTTGCGGGAAATGAGCCGCTCTGTGAAATTTTTTAAACGAGGTACTTGTGCATACAGAAAATCAAAGTCTCTTTTGGTCCAAAAGATAATCTCGCTGTCTTCCAGTACATCAATATAATAACGGGAAGGAGTGCCGTTATGTAAACTATCTGGTTCGGTAACCCAAAAATTCTCTGGCGAAAACTGGATAATGTGTTCTGTGCCATCTTCGCTGGTACGGTAGGTGCGTATCAGGCCTTTGCACACAAATATCTTGAAGCGGCATATCTCGCCCTCCTGCAGCAACATCTGTTTTCTGTGCAATTTTCTTTCAACAGCAAAAGAGCACATCAGCCTGAACTCGTCATCAGGCAGCTGCATATTCTCCTTAAGGTAAGCTTCAAATCCGGCGTGCATATGAAAATCAAAAATAGGGAAAATATAGGGTGGGTAGTATACTGCCAATGTCATTAAATTAAAGAGTGCTCTCTAGGAGTAAAACTTTGCAGGAGGTAATCTGATATTGTATATAAACCTGCCATTACCAGCAGGCAACTTCATATACAAAATGTAATTACATTAGCTAAATAATTACGTATAGCTGTACCTGTAAAGCGAATGAATAAAATACCAATAAGGCATATCAACCCAACTCGAAAAGAGCCCGAGCTTTCGGAGAGCTTCAGCATTCGTAATGTTCGTGATATGCTGGCTGGTGAAGATATGGTACAGGAGTTGCATCGGCATGATTTCTTTTTTATTCTTGCCTTGAAAAATGGAACGGGCGAGCATGATATCGATTTTGTTCCTTATACCGTTGCCGGTCATACGGTATTCCTGATGCGCCCGGGGCAGGTACACCGGTTGGTACTCAAGGCAGGGAGCGAGGGCTATCTCCTGCAATTCAGCGCCAACTTTTACGCTCTCCGGCACAGCCTGTTGCGCAAGGCGGGTAATATCAGTCATTACCAACTTAATGAGACCCGGTTTCAGAAATTACTCTCGGCACTAAGTGGTATTTTTGAGGAATACACCGCTAAACAGCAAGGATACCAGGAGATAATTAAAGCCAACCTGGATATTTTTTTTATTGGGCTGGCACGTGAATATCATACTGCTGCTGATCATGCTAATCTGTATGTACAGGAGCAGCTCGACGTATTCTTAGAGCTTTTAAGAACACATGCGCTTGAGCAGAAAGAAGTAGCCCAATATGCAGCCATGATGAATCTTTCGGTTTACCAGCTTAATGCCATTACTAAAACAGCGGTTGGCAAAACCTGCTCCGGACTAATCAATGAGTATATCATACTTGAGGCTAAACGATATCTGTTGGCCACATCAAACCAGGTGACTCAAATAGCCCGGCAACTTGGTTATGAGGATGTTTCTTATTTTATCCGGTTTTTTAAAAAACATACCGGGCACTCGCCCGAGGCATTCCGCCATAATTTGGGGTAAGTCCTATACAACTCCGTTTTTATCCTATCGGCAGTCTTGCTATTCAAAATACCTTTGTAGTATAAAAACTGATTCTCTGAAAAATTAATAAATAGCTATGGAAAAATCGTGGGACGAACAATACAAAAATATGTGGGATGAGCGGTATAAAGACGAACACTATGTTTATGGAACCGCTCCTAATGTATTCTTTAAAGAATGGCTGCTGAAGTTTACACAGGGATCTATATTAATGCCTGCCGATGGAGAGGGACGTAATGGTGTTTTTGCCGCAACGATGGGCTGGGAGGTAACCTCCTTTGATCTGAGTACAGAAGGGAAAACAAAGGCCTTGCAGTTGGCTAAAGAGCATCATGTTATTATGAAATACCTGGTTGGCGACCTGGAACAACTGGAGTTTGAAATAGCTTCATTTGATGCCATTGGACTCATATATGCTCATTTTGCGGCCAATAAAAAATCGGCAATTCATAAAAGATTAAATAGCTATCTGAAACCAGGCGGAGTGGTTATTTTCGAGGCATTTAGTAAGGAACATCTGCATTTAAAAAAAATCAATCCTAAAGTTGGCGGACCAAATGAGGTGGATATGCTGTTTTCCAAAGCAGAAATGATAGCCGATTTTGAAGATTATGATATATTATTTTTAGAGGAACAAGAAATTTTTTTGGATGCCGGCAAATATCATCAGGGAAAAGGCTCTGTGATTAGGTTTGTAGGCAGAAAGCGTTTATGTTCCTTTAATAAATAACCTCTCTTCAAGAAAAACAATTACTTCTGCCTGGCTATATCTATGGTATGGTTCAGCATTAAAGTATCGCCCTGCCAGCCCTGATGTCCGGGGATAAGGTATTTGATATCATGAAAACGGTTTTTAACCCGGGTTACGCTCAATGGCCATTCAGCAATATTGCCATCTACTGTGTAACCCTTTTCGTTGGTATCCATGCTTTTGATGAGGCAGCCGCCAAATAATACTTTGGTTTGAGGCAGCCATATCACAATATTGTCCTTAGTATGGCCTTCGCCCGGGAAATACGTTTGCACTTTTACACCGCCTACATTAAAAACGGTGTCTTTAGTAAAAGTAAACTCGGGTTGTTTATCGTTATGTTGTTTGGCCAGTTGTTTGGTTAATACGGTGGTATAGGTTTTAGTGCCATTCTTTTTTAATACGTCGAGCCCTGCGGTACGGTCGGTATGGAAGTGAGTTGCTACGCAGAGCACTATCTTTTGATGATAGCGTTGTTTGATGGTATCTATCAGTTGCCGGGTCTGATCTTCATCCCAGGGGGTATCAATCAGTATGATGCCCCCTGGTGTTACAATATACAGGCCATTGGCCGGGAAGGGTGTTTTATCATCTGGCAATCCGTATGAAATATATACGTATACATTACCTGTTAAATGTTTTGTACTAATATGGAAAGGCCTGCTTTGCGCTTTGGCGAAAACGGACGATAGCAGGAATAAAGCGAACAATATATATTTCATGATTCAAAATTACATGAAGAACGAATTAATTACCTGTTGATTACTAATAAAGCCGTTAATTTTTTTTTATTTGTAATAAAAAATTAACTATGACACTAAAAGCAGGCCAGACGGCACCTCAATTCACCTTATTTTCAACCGACGTAAACGCGGTATCATTGTCTGATTTTAAAGGCAAAAAAGTAGTTATCCATTTCTTTCCTTTAGCTTTTACCGGTGTTTGCACCACACAACTGTGCACCATGCGCGATAGCTTTGGGTATTACGACGGATTGAATGCGGTGGTATTGGGTATATCTGTCGATTCGCCTTTTACGCTGGCTAAATTCAAGGCCGAAAATAATTATCAGTTTGATCTGCTGTCTGATTTTAACAAAGAAGTATCCTCTGCTTATGGCGCTTTGTACGAAGAATTTGCACTGGGCCTGAAAGGTGTATCCAAACGCTCGGCTTTTGTAATTGATGAAGAGCAGAATATTATTTATGCAGAAGTGCTGGAAGATGCAGGTCAACTGCCCGATTTTGCAGCTATTGCCGAGATAGTAAAGTAGTTTTTGACTGATGCTGAGCCGCAGGTTAAAAAAATGAAATAGCTTAGTAAGCATCAAATCAGCTATTTGGCTACTTATAAAAAATAAATCGGAAAGTTATTTTAAAAAAGTTTGCAACGGATGGTTAAAAATTCTATTTTTGCATTCCGTTTCAAAAAGCACTTGTAGCTCAATTGGATAGAGCACCTGACTACGGATCAGGAGGTTAGGGGTTCGACTCCCTTCAAGTGCACCATAACGTTAAGCCTTTCTGTGTAGTACCGAAAGGCTTTTAATTTGTATAGAGCATGCTAAATCTGGTATTGTTTGGCCCTCCCGGAGCAGGGAAAGGGACTCAGTCGCAAAAGCTTATTGAAAAACACGGTTTAATACACCTTTCAACAGGCGACCTTTTACGCGGCGAAATTGCACAAGGAACAACGCTTGGCTTAGAAGCAAAGAAACTGATGGATGAGGGGATGCTGGTTCCGGACGAGGTAGTTATAGGTATGATCAGCAATAAGCTGGATGCCAATAAAGATGCCGAAGGTTTTATATTTGATGGCTTCCCGCGTACCGTGGCACAAGCCGAAGCGTTAGATCAACTGCTGAAATCGAAAGAATCGGCCATATCTGGTATGATAGCCCTGGAGGTAAATGACGACGAACTGGAACACCGCCTTTTATTACGCGGTAAAGAATCTGGTCGTCCGGATGATGCCAATCCAGAAGTTATCCGCAAACGTATCAAAGAGTATAATGATAAAACAGCACCGGTTGCTAATTTTTATAAAAACCAGGCTAAGTTTACCAGCATAAATGGTATAGGCTCAATTGACCAGATATATGGTGCAATTGATACTGTTATCGAAAATTATTAAGTAAAAAGACAGTCCGCAAGTCGGGTAAGTCAGTAAAGTCCGGAAGTTGAGAAAGTCAAAATTCTTAGCCTTTCGGACTTTACTGACTTTCGGACTTCCCGGCTAAAAATCAAAATACAATGTCGCAGGGTTCTAATTTTGTTGATTATGTGAAAATCTGTTGCCGCTCTGGCCACGGAGGGGCGGGCTCTGCTCATTTACACCGTGATATATTAACATCCAAAGGTGGCCCGGATGGTGGCGATGGCGGCAGAGGCGGTCATGTGATCATCAAAGGCAACGCACAGCTCTGGACAATGCTTCACCTCAAATACCGTAAGCACGTAATTGCCGGCGACGGTGATTCTGGAGGTAGCTCTTTAAGAAGTGGAAAAACCGGGCGCGACGAGATATTGGAAGTGCCCCTGGGTACAACCGTAAAAAATGCCGAAACAGGTGAGATCATTTTCGAGATCACCCAGGATGGCGAAACAAAAATATTAACACCCGGCGGTCGCGGTGGCTTAGGCAACTGGCACTTTAAAACTGCTACCCAGCAAACGCCCCGCTTTGCCCAACCCGGCGAAGATGGCAGGGAAGAGTGGAATATATTGGAGCTGAAAATATTGGCCGATGTAGGTTTGGTAGGTTTCCCTAATGCGGGTAAATCAACCCTGCTTTCGGTAGTATCTGCTGCCAAGCCCGAGATTGCCGACTACGCCTTTACTACCCTGGTGCCTAACCTGGGTATCGTATCGTACCGTAATAACCGCTCATTTGTCATGGCCGATATCCCTGGGATCATCGAGGGGGCATCACAAGGCAAAGGTTTAGGTTTCAGATTCCTGAGACACATTGAACGTAACTCGGTACTATTATTTATGGTACCTGCCGACACTAACCGCAGCATTAAAGAAGAATACGAGATTTTACTGAATGAGCTGCAGCAATACAACTCAGAGTTGATGCACAAACCCCGCGTTTTAGCAGTTACTAAAATGGATATGCTTGACGATGAGTTGCAGGCCGAAATGAAAAAAGAACTCCCTGAGGGCGTTCCTTCCTTATTTATATCCTCCGTAGCGCAAAAAAACCTCACAGAACTGAAAGATCTTCTCTGGACGGAAATCAATAAAGGCGCTTAGAATTAAGAGTCAAGAGATAAGAACCAAGAATCAGGAAAGGGCTGTCCGAAGTCTCTGACTTCGGATTACTATGTCTGGAGTTTCTAGACTACCTGGAGCAATGTGCTTTATCCTGATTCCTGACTCTTATTTCTTGCTTCTCTTTTACTTCGCCGAATACAGCACATAATCATTACTCAGCATATCCATTTTAAAGCCCGTATAGCCCGGGAAACACTTGCGTATAATGTTTGATTTCGGGCCCATGTAACTTGCCGGTAAGAGGATAAAAATAGGCCCTGCATGGCCGTAATGTACGTAGTTATCATAATCAATTTTGATATCTGAGTCGATAGCCTCTAAAGTAATAAAACGGTTATGGTTAATTTCCAGCCCCAGATCCGGGCTGGTAAATACAAAAAGGGCGTTGTTATTCTTTTTGTCGAGATCCATAATGTAGTTTAAGGAGGGCTGGTCAATAAACATTTGGGCCAAACCCGATGTACCCCTGGCATTCACATTTTTATTTTGCAGATAACCCGGTACAAAATAGCGAAAGCTAAAAAAGGCAATCACCATACAAATAAAGCCAAACGCAGCTTTGTAAAATATGCCGCTCTGGCTTACTAAATATACTACTCCCGGCATAACTAACAGTCCAATTAAGCGCAGGTGCCTGGCTTCATAAGAGATGTAAGCTTGCTTCAAAAAGTTGTATCCAAAGAACAATATGGCAACGGAATAAAAAACAACAAGCAGCAAAGCGTACTTTTTACCGGGAGCTTTACGCACTATCCTGCTTACCAGTAAAATACTTAATAAGGCGGCTAATACTACTATAAGTACCGCCCAGAAATGGTTTACTATAGGTGTATCGTCATGATATATCAACCCATTCATGATATCATCAACCGAGAAGCCCGCTAATATAGGCGCGGCCATCGGGAAGCTAAAAGTTTCCCAGGCCAGTTTAATGCTTCCTGCTCCGGAGGCAGGTGTAGCGCCCCTTGATAAATAAAATTTATAAATCATTGCTAGCGATAGTACGGCTGGAATGCCTATCCAAAATCCTTTTTTTATCCATCCCCATATATTGGTTTGACCCAAGGATAAGGTTATCCATAGATAAATACAACCCGCCCCATAAATCCATAAAAAGGACGATTTACAGCAAAAGCCTATCCAGCCGGAGAGCAGCAGAAAAACTACTATTTTCCACCCAGGTTTATCAATAGCAGCACAGCCATACAGGAACCATCCGGCGAAGCCGAAAAGCAAAACTTCCCCACCGTTATAAAAAACATAAGGAACGATGAAAGCCTGCTGGCAGGCAATAATCAACACGCTGAAAGCGGCAACCAAAGGCGTAAAACCCACCTTTTTGAATAACAGGTAAAAGCCAGCTAAACCAGATAAAGTGAATAATGTAACCGTAACTGCAGCCGCTTTGCCGGTATTAATACCCAGTATCAACTTAAAAATATAGGGTACAAGGTATTGTCCCGGCGACCACCAGGTTAAAAATTCGCTTGAATTTTTAGCAACGTCGGCATGATCGGGCTTGATGGCCATATTAAAACCACCACCCATTTGCATGGCGCGTAATACCTGGAAACCCCAGCATGAATCGGGAAAAATTGAAGTAGGATACAGGTATATCATCGTACCCAAAATAAGGACGAGGATACCCAGGGCAGCTAAAATAATTTGGTGGATGTGAGACTTTTGTGCTGGCATATTAAGTTTAGGGTTGATGTGTGATAATACGGTCGCGGATCTTTACGGCAGGGTTCCCCTGGTATATACTGTACGCTTCGAGGTTTTTGGTAGCCACAGAGCCACTGGTTAGTACCGCGTGACTGGCAATTGTAATGCCCAGATTTACTATAGCGCCGGCACCTATCCAGGCGCCATCTTCAATAATAAGTGATTGGGTTATGAGGTTAAAACTTGTTTTTTTATAATCATGACTACCGGTGAGTAACACAGCACCCTGCGACAGGCATACATGGGCGCCGATGCTGATGGTAACCAAACTATCTATCCATGCCTTTTCACCTATCCAGCTTTGATCGCCGATGCTCAGGTGCCAGGGATATTTGATATTTACACAAGGTTTAATAGTTACGTTTTTACCAACTTTTGCACCAAATATCCGGAGTAAAAACACCTTAAACCCGCTGATGGGTAACAAGCTGGTTTTAAAGAATAAAGCATTTACATAAAACCACAATAACCTTTTTACAGCATTGCCCCCCGGATGAAAAGGATGATTGTTATAGGTAGATAGATCGGTTTTATGCATGATGGTTAATGGTACGGTCTTTACTTTTAACCCAAAAATAAAGACAGATCATAATCAGTATGTAGATAATAATATTAAAGATAGTATGATGATCAATTACCTGGTTTGTTTTTTTACTCCAAAACAAGGCTAACAGCACAAAGCGGATAATGTTTAAAAACTGGATACCTAATAGTCCTGAAATCAGAAACCAAAGCTTTGAGCTTAGTTTTTTAGGATAGGCAATTACAAAGGCTGTAAAGAAGCTCATCACCCCTAGGCCCAGGCAATCATAAGCTAATCTGATAGTACCTTTACCCGCTACCAACAAATCGATATGGTTGTAAATTACATCAAAACCAAATGCCCTAAGTATTAAGGCGCTGCCTGATAGTAAAAGTGAGCGCAACCATTGTATATAATTAAAATTTATCGCTAAAAAGTGGCTGTAATAATTTCCGGGACTGGTAATGCCCAGAAACAGTAAATTGAAGTAATAAAACAGCAGGAACAGAAAAAGAAAGGTAACTATAAATTTGATTGCCGGGTTTTTCATGTTCAATAACTAACGCTCAAAGTGTTTGCTGTTTTTTTGACCGCCTAAGTTCATAAAGCTTAACATCAATTAAAAATCTGAACCAAAAGCCCTGTAAAAAATGAAATATAAATCCCCTGGTACCATCTAAAAAACCCAATCTGATAAAATATCTGATCATAAAATAAAAAACCGGTCTTATAAACAGTGGGAGCGATTCATATTGTTTTTTCATATACCGCCTTCTCTCCATCGGGTTGCCCAATAGTTTGGGTTTAATTAATGAGGTATTGTTCCCGGTGGTCTGTGTTTGTTGGGCAAACAGGTATTGGGCCTCGAGCGTAGCCCAATGGTTGTGTCTTACAATAAAAGTATTAACCGAATCGGTAATAATATCTATAATATCGTTTTTAAGAATGTTTGTTTTACCGGTGACCACAAAATGCTGATCGTACAGTTTCTCTTCGCAATGGCCAAAACCTTTGCGAAACAAATTGGCGTGATATGTTGGATAATGACCGCCATGCTTTATCCATTTATCCATAAATAAGGTTTGGCGGCTTATTAAAAAACCATTGACCCCGGTATCTATATCGTGACTAAATAAATCGGTCAGTTCATTTGCCAGGGCTTCGGTAACCCGATGATCAGCATCGATGTTAAGTGTCCATTCGGCTTCCAATGGTAAATTTTGCAGGGCCCAATTTCGTTGGGAGGCATAATTCTCAAATGGATGATGAAAAACATGGGTGTTATAGGGTTCACATATAGCTAAAGTACGATCGGTAGAACCTGAGTCGACAATAAATATTTTTGCGTTTAACTTCGATACGCTTTGCAGGCAGGCCTCAATGTTTTTTTCCTCGTTAAACGTTAAGATAACAATGTCAATACTTTCGCTCATCTAAGATTTGCTTTTACGATCATTGATTTCCAGAAATAAGGTATTCGTCCGCTGCCTTTAAAGTCCGTTACTTTAAAATCATGTTCCTGCAATATGGCAGATAATGTTTTAAACGACCAGAATTTAATATGCCCGCCCTGCCATAGCGGACTTATATGTGTATCCCATTTATTAAATAAACTGATAAATAAATTTTTTAAATAGCCATGATAAGGAGTTGATAAAATAAGCTCGCCATTGGTTTTACTTAATATATCTCTACAAAGGCTGATGAACAGATATGGATCATAAAGGTGCTCGATAACTTCTGTTGAAACAATAGTATCAAAAGGTAAATGGCTTATTTGCTGTGGTAAGCCGCCGCTTGACAGATCCTGTATAAAAAAGCGCCCCGGATTTGTTTTATTGGCTATCGTAATGCCTTGTTCTGAAGCATCGATACCATAAGCGTTAAATCCTTGCGAAATCAGGTAATTTACAAAATAACCATTACCGCAGCCTAAATCCAGGATGCAGGAGTTATTTGTTTTATGGAGCAATGAAAGCAGGGGAGCCAACATATAATCAAACGCGTGGCAGGGGTTATCGTTCGGATATCCGTAGTCTTGGTACGTTGTCATGCTGATATAATTTGCTGATACATGTTCAGGTATTGGTTTACTAAGCGGCTTTCGTTAAAGTCATCACGTATGATTGCCCCGGCCGAGTTTCTGATACGAAGCAGATCGGTATGTTGTTGCGCGATACGGCCGATGGCCTCTTTTATGGATTGTGGATTGGGCAGGCATAACCAGCCAAGCTGTTTGTTTTTTACATAATCTGCCAGGCCAACAGTTTCGCTGATGAGTACTGCCGTACCTGCACTCAGGCTTTCAATCACCGTATTGCCAAAATTTTCATCATGTGAAGGTAGCACAAAAAGGTGATGCTGCCCGAGCAATTCAAATTTGGAATCGTTAATGAAGCCTGTCCAGGTAATGTGATCATCAATGTTTTTTTGAATAGCTAATGCTTTCAATTGATCGATGTAAATACTATTACCCGTGCCAGCAATAGTAAGATGGAAGGGGATTTTTATCATGCCAAGCGCATTCAGCAAAATATCCAGGCCCTTTTTCTCTTCTATTCTGGAAAGGAAAATTAATTTGATTGGGTCAGCAATAAGGATCTCCTCCGGAGATGTATTATCAGGTAGTTTTACAAAATTGTAAATGGTGGTGATGCTTTTATACCTGACGATGCTATTAACCGAGTTCTGTTCATATTCTGAAGTAGTGTGGATATGACATCTTTTTAATAAAGGCCTGGTAAGCAAACGATGGATGAGGGATTTTATCATCCCGTTTTTGTTTTTAAAAGAATAAGGACTTAACGTGCCCCTGGCCGAAACCACAACGGGCACTTTGCGCCATACTGCTATAAGGCATGATAAAACCGAAACCAAATTCCACCAGGCTTGAATATGTACTACATCGTATTTCTTAACGTTTTGCCAAGCCGACTTTAATAAGGCGGGTGAAAAATGGGTATGATCTTTAGTAATCCGTTTAAAATAGGTAACGGTTACTCCATCTATGTTTACAGGCTGGTTTGGTGTTACAGGTAGTTCATTTGACCCATTAGCCGTTGTGGTATACACCATGATGTCGCAACCCGCTTTTGTCAATTGCTCGCACAGCATGGATACCGACATAATGGGGCCACCATAAATAAACGCGGGTTTGTAAGAAGCCGAGATTTGTAAAATTTTCAAACCTTTTGAAGGATATGGGTTGCTGTAAGTATTTTATGAATGATCAGCATGGTAATATAACTCCAGAATACACTGTTAATTAAAAACTCAAAACTAAGTCCGCGCCACATTATTTGAAACAAGCCGCTAAAAATGAGCGCTGTGCCCAGGATATATCCGCCAAAGAGTTTCTCGGCCTGCAGCGCTATCAACTGAGCGATGGCGCCGTAGGCAAATAAACATAAAATGATACCTAAAGCTCCTCCCGAAAGATAGGCATCCACAATAAATGCAGGTTTAGCCGATACATTGGAAAAACGGTTAATAACCCCGGCATTGTAAACCCGTTCCATAATCATTTCTTCGGTAATGGGTTTAGAGGGCCAGAATATCCGTGGAATAATAGCCGTGCCGGATTGTTTAAGCAATGTAAAACCATAATAATCTACCTGTTTGGGGGTTGATTGTACAAAACGGGTAAACATATCTATTTCGCTTAGGCGATTCACTAAAAACGACCAGTTGGAATCATCACCTTCGCCATCATTGTTTAGGGTAGCATCTAAAGCTAATTGACTGGCTTCGCTGGCATTGCTGTTACCTGCCCATGCATTTTGCCTGAAAACACGATTGTAGGTAGGCAAAAAAATAAATAACAACAGTAATAGGGGGATGAAAGTAAAGGTAACTGCCTTTTTATAATTGGGATACAGGAATATTCCTAATACCATTACGCTTACGATAATAGGCTCTTTAAAGCCCGAGATGAGCGACTGATAAAAATTAAAACAGTAAAAACCGATGCATATCAGCGTGTTGCCAATTTTTTTGAGCGGGATGGCAAATGCCAAAGCCAATGTACCTGCAATGAAGCTGAGCGAATTAAACTGATAGGAGAACTGTGATAGCCCCGGTACTTTTAAAAACAAAACAGATACAGGAAAACTAATCATAGCAAATAACATGAGCAGATTAGCCAGTTTTTGTGTATCTGCCTGATAAATCTTTTGGGCCGGATAATCCATAAAGATGAGCATCCCTAAAACAAGAGAAGCATGGCCCAAACAATAATAGCGCTGGCATTGCGCCGTGAGCAGCAGTTTTTCATGGTCGACTAAAATATAGCCTGGTTTTACAAAGTTTTCATACCCCATTACATCCATAAAATAAAAAATGGAAGTACAGGCCATGTATCCGGCAAAAATGATCTGGACTAAAAAAATAGGGCGCATGAGCTGGCCTGCAATGCTTCTGTCGGCAGGTATGGGTTTTACCCATCCGCTTAATGTAAGCCAGAATATCAAAAACGAACCTAGTCAGGCAATAAAATAAGAGAGCACAGGGTCGCTTTTAAATAAAAGGGAGAGCCCCCAGGGTAAAAATAATATGAAAAACCGCTCCAACGGAGCTTGATTAGTTCGCATAGTTATGCTTTACGGTATTTAAAATGGCAGTTACCTGCTTGTCAAAGCTCCAGTCGGCAATTTTATGTTGAGCATTGAGGCCTAAAGTATTCAATCTGGATTTGTCTTTCAAAAGCGCGCCAAGCTTTTGGGTAATATCCGATAAATTTTCCGAATCAAAAATATCACCGGTTATTCCTGGTATAACCAGATCGGCAGCACAACCTGCTTTATTAGATACTAGCACGGGTGTACCAGCTGCCATGGCCTCGTTTACAGCAAGTCCCCATGTTTCGCCGGGACCTTTGGATGGCAGGCAAAAAAGATCAGCCGCCAGATATACCACCGGCATGATTGATTGATTTTGGAAATCCATAAAATGAATCCGCTTATTCATGCTGGCTCTTGTTTTTAAGGGAATCTCTAAAATACCGCTTCCCACCAGTAATAAATGAGCAGCTGGTTTATTTAAAGCCAAAAAAGCGTCGATGAGTAATTGTGGTGATTTTTTATCCTCAAACTTGCCTGCAAAAAGTATCAGGGTATCCTCTTCGGTAACACCCAGGCTTTGCCTTAGCTTTAAAGCTTCCTGATTTCTGTTGATGTTAAATCTTTCGTTATCTATGGCGTGCGGAGCAAAGGTTAATTGCTGATCAGTTAGTCCGTATTTTTTAAAATAAGTTTTGCTGTTGACCCCCACATAAAAAGCATGATCAACGTGCCGGTAAACCCATTTTAAAAAAACAGATCTTAAAAACGCACGGATACCCGGTTTTATATCGAGCAGGGTGGAGTCGCCCCTGAAATATACGGGTAGTTTATGGTGATAATAACGAATAGCTTTTAAGTGACTGTTGAAGGCCCAGCCAAATACCAATAAAGCATTGGGCTGCCATTGGTTTATCTGATTGATCAAGCCGGGATTAATGATCCCGTTACGATGATGTGTACCAGGGTCTGATGCGGTGTTGGTTACCCATTCAAAATTATACCCTTGCAGCAGCGGGATATCCCAGTCAACTTTTTGCCCAAAACCGGGATCAAATTTTTCCATGGCTTTTTCGCCCCAGGTATAAAATACCCTGATCTCTATGCTCCGGCTTTCAGCCAGCAATTTAAAAACAGGGGCATAGTATTGTACTGGGTGGGTGGTTATAATGGCTAAGCGCATAGTTTGTGAAAAGTCGGGAGGAAAATAAAAAATCGTTTACTTATTGTTGACATATTTAAACTTCAACTTTTTATGTCTTGATTCTCAACTCTTGATTCATGTCTCTCAATTAAAACCTGATTAAAAAGCCGGCACTGATTCATTGTCATTTGTTGTGCCGAATATTTGTTGATCGTTTCCCGATTATACAAAGGTGGTTCGGGATCGCCGTTATTGAGTTGTGAAAAAAACTCGTTAATATTTGTTGCCGTTACATTTTCATAATCATACACATGGTTTACTCCATATGCTTTGAGTATTGGCATTGCAGAGCTTTTTCCGTTAAAAATAGCCAGCAACGGTTTTTGAGTAAGCAGATACGGATAAATTTTTGATGCCGTATATTGAGGATCGTCCGAGCCTGGAATAAAAAGCGCGCTGGCTTGCTGCAAGGTAAGCAGGGTATGATAATAACTGATACGATCGGTTATTTCCACAACATGGTCTGCTACTCCGTATTGTTGAGCAAGAGGCAATATGGTTAGTTTACCCTGACCTGCCTGTGCATAGCTGGTTCCTATAAAGTAAAATTTCAACCGAGTAAAAAAGGTGTTTTCTGGATCAGATAACCCCTTTTTAAGCGCTTCAAATACGGGTATCATGGCTTTGTGCATATCTGCGCCACCGCGACCAGTATATACAATATTGATAAAACCGGCCTCTAATAAGTTCGCAAATTTTGTTTGATTTTCACGGGCGATGGACAAGTCTGGTTCAAACGCACCAAAAGTGATTACTGCCGACGGCTTATTTTTTATAAGGGGATACCTGTTTTTCAAAGCATCGATATAACCTTCGGAAACACTGATTAACCCATCGGCATTTTTTATAGCGATAGGTTCCAGGTATTTGTTTAAACGGTACGAGAACCAGTATTTAGATGGCTGCTGCACCCGTGGTTTGTTTCGGTAGTAGTCAGAATGCCAGGGATCCTGCATATCGATAACATAAGGGATACCATACTTTTTTTTCCAATAGGCGCCTAAAATACAAACCGGGAATTGAGTGGTTGAAAAATAGATGAGGTCGAATTTTCCGTCCTTCAAAAGCCGGTTAACTTTATGGCGATAGAACCAAAGCGATCGTAAAGCGATACTCCCCAGGCCCAGTTTAGATGTCCATTGTTTATTCAATGCTTTGACGCGGTGTACTGGGATATCATTAGGGATACTTTGAAGCAGCAAGGGGTCCATCTGAATATCCGCATAATGCTCATCCACCATCACCACCTCTGCATTCCAGCCTTCACCTGCAAAATAAGGCAGGCTCATACGTACCCGCTGCATGTCAGCCGCGTTTACCGGTGGAAAATAAGGAGATATGATGAGGAGGTTTTTGATTTCGGAATTCGAATTTTTGATATAGGATTTATTTTGATTTTAGAACGCACTTTTATTATCCTGATTCTTGACTCTCTATTATGCGCCTAAATATTTTACTTTCATTTTCCCAGTTCAGCTGTGTTTGTCCCAACTGATAGTTCATTTGTTTTGTTTGCAGTAACTTTTCCGGGTTTTGGGCATATTCCAATATACAATTGGCCAGGGAGGTGATATCTTCTTTTTGATATAAGCTCCCTGTGGCTGGATATTGTTCCAGGAAAAGGCGCTGGGCCTGTGTGTCGCTGGCAATGATAGCCAGACCGGTTTGTATATAAGTGAAAATTTTATTAGTAAGGCAAATATCCCTGTTTAGGTTAGGGGCAGTTTCTGTAGCCATGCCGATATCAAATCGGGCAGCAAATTTAAAAAGCTCATCCGGGGCAATAGGCTGGTGAAAATGAATTTGATCAGTAGCAAGATGATTGTATTTTGCGAGGTCCGTGATCATCAGCTTATCCTCGTCAGAGCAATTTCCCAGTAAGTGTAATTCTGCTTGTTTTGTAATAAGCGTCATGGCCCCGATGATGTTTTCGATTCCCCGCTCAACTCCTATGGTTTGTGAAAACCAAAAGAGTTTTAAAGGCTGCGTTACATGGATTTTTGATTCAACCGGAAGATCAATCCTGGGGAAAACATTATTGATCACTATAGGATTCAAGTAGGGATAAGCTTGTTTGTAATGCTGCGCAATAAGCGGACTTGCCGCCGTAAAATAATTTGTATGAGGGAAGTATTTTTCTTCAATAAATTTATTCAGCAGATAGCCTTTTTCAGTCTTGGTTTTGAACTGTCCCGAATGCATATCCTCAGCATCATACCCCACTTTTGCACCGTTAAATTTTGCCGCCATAACAGCCGCCGGCAATGCACCAAGATTGTGGGCGATATACAGATCGGTTTTTATAGATCTGGCCGTAGCCAGCGCTTCTGTATGCGTACGGGATATGGCATTTTCGGATATGCCAAAAGCTTTGGTATAGTTAAAAAGACGCCAACTTGTTTTTTGCCGCAAACGTGTTTTATAATAGCTTAATTTTTCGTTCACAGGATCACCGCCGCAATAAATGTATACATCTTTGTTTCTGTTGACGATCTCCTGATCAAACTCCCGCGCCCATTCCTGATAAAAGCAGCAGATAACCTTAACCTGGTAACCCAGCTTAATTAATGTTTCAACTTCCTTAACCAACCTGGGATTGGTACTTGGCTGCCCGGTAGTAAGGAAGGTGATGTTTTTTATTTCGGATTTGAGATGTTCGATTGCGGATTTATTTTAATTGTCGTGATACTTGATACTAGCTACTTGACACCAATCTATACAATTCTTCATACCGCTTAGCCATTACTGCCGAGCTGAACTTTTCTTCGGCCACCTGGCGGCATTGTGATCGGCTTAATGCTGATATATTATTCACCCCTTCCATCATTTCGTTGATATTGTTGCATACAAAACCGGTTGATCCGTTGGTGACCACTTCGGGTATTGCGCCCCTGTTAAATCCAATTACGGGTGTACCGCAGGCCAGGGCTTCGGCCATAACAATGCCAAAAGGCTCATCCCAGGTAACCGGCATCAGCATGGCGCAGGCCTTACCTAATAACTCGTTTTTTTGAATATTATTAACCGGACCGATGTATTTGATCTGGTCCTGATCAATAAATGGCCGTATCTGTTCATTAAAGTATTGCTGGTGAATTGGCTCGTCTGGAATATTACCAGCTATGATCAGTTTTTTGTTTGTTTTAAGCGCTATTTCAATAGCTATGGCTGTTCCTTTTTCCTGTTGTATCCGCCCTAAAAATACCAGTGGCGCATCTGCATTAACTTCGGCGTTAAATAGATAATCGTCCATATCCACACTGTTGTAAATGGCAGTTACCTGACCGATATGATTGATCTGTCCGGCAATAAAATGGCTGCAGGCCGTAAAATAAAGTGAGTTTTTTGCAGCGATTTTTACCGCTTTTTTTACCTGCGATAGCGTGGGCGGCAACTGGTACGAAACGATTTTGGGCTGTTTAAAAGGCATGAGCGACGCTATATTACTCATCCGGCCGAAAGTGTGTACAACGTCGAAATTTTTAAAAAGAAGGGAAGAGGTTAGCAGATTGATTTTTGTAAAATCTTTTAATCCGTAATTTTCAGACTCCCGGTAACCTATAAGTCTGCAGCCTGGCTGAGAATCCGGATTGGCATACAACGTTACATCGTGCCCCATTTTCATCAACTCCACAGTCAGTACATATACCACGCGTTCTATACCACCATATTGTTCCGGAGGTACTGGTATCAAAGGGTTTACGATAAGGGCTATTTTCAATTCAATGTAGGTTTTGTTTTGATTCCTGAAAACGTGACCGGGTATGCTTTAGTAAAAAATGATATGTTTCTTTTTGCGATGCCAGGTAGGTTTTAATATAGTTTAGTTTATGCCCGTTTCTGACGAGCCATTTACCAATCACCATCCAATCTGATAAGCTGAAATACTTGTAGAGCGACCTGTTTTTCAGCAGAAAAAGATCGGCTAAAAAGAAACTGGCTACAGGGTTGGGTTTTAGTTGGCGATGATAGGATAATGTTTCCTTTATAATCGCAACATCATTACCAGAAGCCTTTATATAACTGGCCAGTAACATCACCTGCGATGCGATCCAGGGGTATGGATCGGCAGAACGGTTGGTGCTTATGGTGATGGCAAAATTGGCCAGAGGCTTGTTATTTAAAATGATAGGATGCTCAAATGCTCTTTCGCGCACCAGTTCAATAGCATTTAACAACGTTTCATGTGGCGCTAGGTAATGATGAGCGTATTTCCCCCGATACAACATGGCTCCGGTTGAATGAAGGGCACTGGTTACCTGTTGTTGTGCAGGCCAGGAAAATGTTGTTGTATATGCACCGGCAGGCCAAATGGTATTGCCTGTATTTTGCCATTCATTCCCCGCTTTCTCCTGCCATAAATTCATGTTGCTCCATGATATATTTACAGCTGGGTTGTTTTCCATCAGCGCAATCATTTCTTCCAAAAAATTGGGCTCCCACCAATTGTCATCTTCCAGGATACTGGCATACTGTTCTGTACAACCCGCAAAAGCAAGATTAAAACCGGCAACCGCGCCCATATTAACTGTATGGTTTTTTAAAATAAACCTGGGATCGTTTAATGACTGTATGTAAGCAGCCGGAAACGGATCATCCGGGCAATCATTGTGCAGTTCGCAAACCCAGTTTTGAAAAGTTTGATTGATGAGGCTTTCAACAGCTCTGGGTAGCAGATGATTCCTTTTATAAGTAAACAAATAAACCCGGCAACTAAGCACGTTTTTTAAATATGAATTTAAGATATTGAGTAGTTTTCCACCCTAATATAGATGCCAGTATTTTTGTATAACCACCCGCAGGGAAAGCAATAGATGAGCCGCCAAGCTCCTTTACTTTTAAGGCGGCTTTGTGAACGATGGCTTTATGCTGAGGGTAAAAAGTATAAACCAATCGCTGAAAACAATCGGCTGCAATTTTTTTTACCCGGTTACTGGTTTCCTGTTTTAAAAGATACTGTGTACCCAGATTTACCGAATGATAAGCCGATTCGGCACCTTTTGCCGAAGTTGTAGCTGACAGGGATTGAGCAAGTCCGCTCCGGTAATATAAAACAGCATCATTAGTAAACCGCAACTCATGTGCACATAACAATACGCGGATGAAAAATTCAAAATCATTGATCAGCGAGAGCGTTTCATCCCATAGGCCGGAAACATCTAATATTTTTCGTGGAATAAGCCATAAGGCACATTGCAGCATTACCTGTTTATCCGTCATGGAGGCAATGAGCCATTCGGCCGGTTTCATAGAACTCGTTAAAAAGCTATCGTCTAAGTGAAAGGTTGCTAATGAATTGCTATAAAACCTTCCCCAGGCTGCAAAAGCAATAACATCGTCATCACCATTAATCATCGATACCTGGTTGTAGATATAGTTGGGCGATAACAGGTCATCGGCATCCATAAATTTAATCAGCTTGCCTTTTGACAACCGGAACGCCTGATTTGCGGCAGCACATTGCCCTTTATTTTCCTGGTGAAATACTTTGATCCGGGAATCTGTTAATTGATTAACAATAGCAGCGGTATCATCCGTTGATCCATCATTCACTATAATGAGCTCCCAGTTGGCATACGATTGATCGGTAATTGATTTTACCGTATCGGCAATATACTCACCTGCGTTATAAGCCGGCATGCAAACAGAAACTAAAGGAGTACTTTTTTCCATTCGGCGGTAAAGTAGGGCAGCTTGGCTTTAAAAATATAATGACGCACAATTTGTAAATCCTCCACCTCAATTTTACTGTCGTAAAATATGGGATGAAGCTGTTTATCGAGCGGAGTGGCGCTTTGTTTGAATAATAAATAACTCATTAAAGTTTGTTCAACCTGTGCCGGACCTGCATCAGGATAGTGGCTTAATAAGATTTTTGCTTTTTCCTCCAAATCCGTGTAATCAGTATCACCGTTATAGGCAATGATCCCCCCATTCACGTTACCCAGACAGTTGATATCATGTTTGTTTTTCAGCGTTTTTTCGTCATCAACAAAATAGGAACTATCCAGATGCTCCTGCATGTAAATAGCGGTTTTACGTTGATATGCATCTATGATCTGTTGCGGATGATTAAAAAAAAGCATGTCGCTATCCAGATGGATAGCCCAGGATGTTGTAGCATGAATATCTATTAAGCGCCTGAAAAACGGGTGCCATTTTCTTAAATAATTCAGCGTTGGAAATTGGGCAATGGGAAGAAACCGGTCAAGATGCTCATCAACACTTTTCTCTGAAATAAAGGCGATACCAGGAAAGGCGCGTACCATAATAGCTTCATGCGAATGATGTAATGTGCCGTCGGAATATATATTTATTTTAACCCTGCCCTGCAAAACTCTGGCCAGTGAATGAGCGCAGAAAATAGTTTGATGCCAGTATTTAGCACCGGTTAAATAATTAACTTCTATTAAATAATCTTTTGTCAGCGGGATGGGATAAATACTTTTAGCCGCCTTTTTCATTTGCTGCTCACCCCGTTGTAGCTTGTACCAGCCGGTTAACCCAAAGTGATGGATATGGTACCTGATTTGTAAGGTCGGTTTAAAAAATATCCTGTAAATCAATTGCCCGATACCCATTTAGCTGATTAGTTTTTTCCAGGCCTGCGTATAATAATATTTTTTAGAAAGATCTACATAATGATGGAGAGCAGTAGTGTCTCTCAGAGAAGGGTTTACCTTATATTTATCTTTATCCAAAACAATTGATTTTTGCTCACCGATGAGCATAGCGGTTAAAGCTTGTTCCAGGTAGTAACTGGATCCCTCTTTTTCTTCCAGAGTATTCACCCAGTTATCTAATGCCGACCAGTTTATTTCTGCACTGTTTAATCCTATAGCACCTACATTAAGTAAAGAAGGGATAGGGTGCCCGCTCAGTTTTTCCATGAGCTGTTTGGAATAGCCATAGCTTTCTACACAATCTACCATATGTATGGGCTGTTCTGGTTTTTGTAACCACTGAATGATCTCATGAGGGGTATCCCAAAACAACATGTCGGAGTCCAATACCAATTTCCAATTTGAGCCAGTGAGGGTATGAATATCTGTTAACTTTTTTAAATGCGGGTATACTTTCCTTTTTTGATGTAAATGGGGATACTGATGAGGGGGTAAATATTGCTGCAGATTTTTATCCACTTCAGTCTGCAGCACAATGGTACAACCCGGCAGTTGTTTTTGAATCTGTGCAACAAGGGTACTATCAAAGCTGCCATCATCCACCAATATAAAATGAAACTCCTCGTTGCTGAGCTTTACGAGCGACCGGATACAAAATAAAGTTTGATAGAGGTAGTTTTTACCGGTTAAAAAATAAACCGGCAAACCATGAGCAAAACACTGAATAGGGGGCAGTTGCAGGGATGCTTCCCGCATTTGCCGACTACCGCGTATCATGGCCCGATAGCTAAAATATCCACCAAAACGCCTATATCTTTTTAGCTGGGATAGAGGATGCCTGTAAAAGATATTAATCATTTGCTGTAGCATTATAATTTTACCCTCCCTTCAAATATGCCGCAGGCTCCTTGCCATTTAATAAAATTAACTTTGTTTTTCCAGGCTTTATAGCTGATATAAGCTTTTATTTTTCTGGGTAACTGTGTTTGTTTATTGATATTTTTCCATGGGTTGATGTGATATTTTTCAAGTAACTGAACCCATGACCTGTTGGTATCCCGAAGCAGCCTCGCCAGGTAATGAACCTCCATTCTTTCTTTAGGTATAATGTGCAATAGCACCAATTCTGGAAAATACCCAATTGTCCAGCCCCATTTTAAAATCTGAATATTGATCTCATTATCTCCGCCCGATGTTAAGGAGGTGTCAGTCCGGTCGGTTATGATACTTTTGTCAGAACGCATGGTATCGATGTATGATTGGAGGGCAACCTTTCTGATAGCCATGCCGGCGCCAATAGGGGCAGCGTTGGGATAGGTATTTTCCCATTTGTCAATGATAACCTCATTGCCCAGATCACGTAGAGCCAGGTTGCCGTAAAACTCCGTTAACCAGGCAGGGGGCACACATTCAAATTCAGGTAATGATTTCCCACCTGCGGAACCTATTTGCGGATGATCTTTAAATAGATTAATAGTTTTTTGCAGATAATCACTTTGGAGCACATTATCGTCATCAACCATAATTACGATCTCCCCTTTGGCCACATCAAATCCTTTAAGCCGGGCATAGGTAAGGCCTTGTTGTTGTTCATGGACAATCCTGGAATTAGGAAAAAAACCAAGATCAAGATGATCCCTAAATTTGTTAGAAGAGTTGTTATCTACAATGATGAGTTCCCATGATGAAGTATCCAACGATTGTTTTTGCAACGATGAAAGCGTTTGACTCAGTCTTTTTAAATTGGGATTATAAGTGCAGATAATAACCGAGATATCCATTAGTTAAACTTGTTGATCACCTCCTGGTAGTAAGTGAGGGAGTTTGACGCCAGTTGCTCATCTGAAAATTTATCCTCAACTGTTTTTCGTGCATTCGTACCTAATTCTTTTCTCAGATCTGGATCTTCTATAAGCGCGAAAAGTTGATGGACAAGACTTGATACATTCTCCGGTTCGGCCAATAAACCATTGTACTTATCTTTGATAATATCCATTGTCCCTCCTGCTTTAAGTCCGATAACGGGTTTCCCGTAGCCCATTGCTTCAATATATATCAACCCGAACGACTCATATCGTGATGGCGCCACAAAAATATTGCAGCCGGCATAAGCCTTGTTCGTATCCTCCTGATTAGTTGAACCACAAAATATTACTTTAGTTGTAATATCAACCGGATGCAGATTCCGGAAGGCTTTTTCGTAAGAATTCTCGTTATCAATACCAATCAGTTTAAAAACTACTTTTTCATATTTTTCCAATACCTGAGGTATGGCTGCTAACAATAAATCGATGCCTTTTCTGTATTCAAATCGGCCTACAAACAATACTTCAACCTGATCCTTATTTAAGGTTTTAGACGATGATAAAATGGGTAACGGAATACCATGTGGAATGATATGGAACTTATTGGTATTAATACCATATAACCGTTCCATTTCAGCCGCATGATGATAGGTATGGGTAACCAGGTAATTGCTTTTTTTTAGCATTGCTATCTCCATGTACCCCAGCCTTTTTTGAAGCCGTGATTTAAACGGATAATACTCCTCCATGATTTGTAAAAAGGTGGTACTCACCCGCACAATAACAGGTATTGAAGGTTTTCTTGTTAAAAGATTAAAATAGCACAGTGAGTAATAATTGGTTGTTTCAATCACATCAAGCCCATACTGTTTGATAACCCTGTTCAGCTTTTTATAAGTAACCAGCATACACCGCAGTTTAAGCAGAAAGTCAAGCACGGCCCATTTGTTTCTGAAAAGCTTTTTGAGATAAGGTGGTAACGTTATAGGGTAAGTTAACAACGTAATTAAAGGATTAATTTGTTGATGCTGAATGTTATCACCATCGCCGTAAGAAGATCGTATATGCAAAATCACTACCCGATGTCCTTGTTGCGCTAATGCATTGGCCAAAATGGAAAAATGATTAGCTATGCCACTGTTAAAAGTTTGTTTATCCGGGTAATAGGGCGTAACTAAACCAATGGTCATCCGATAATAATGATTGAATTATTGATTTATTGAATTAGTGAATTTTAAAGTTCTATTTACTTGTTGTACCCAAATATCAAAACCCAGTGGGTCCCAGTGCGCGTCACTTAAAAAGTATAGATTATGCTGATCAGATTTAAATGTTTTATAGATGCTGATGACAGATAGATTGGTTTGTTGCTCTACTCGTTCCAGCAAGTGGTTATAAGGCATCCGGTTTTCATCATAGATGGACACCGGGTTAGGGATAACACTTAAAAATACCTTTTTAAACCCGATAGCTTCGTAGTAGTTCCTGGCTTCCTTAAGGTTTGCTGTTATTGTATCAATTTGCTGCGCAGTTTTATATCTGAAAGCCGAATGTATATCGCTCGTATCAACGGTGATGTTTAATAATAACCGTTTTTTATCTGTACTCACTGCAACCTCTTTTGATACCCGGCCAAATAAATTATAGTTGAGCGAAGCTTTTAATTCCTTTATCGGGGTAAATAACTTATCGTCAAATAGCAAAAGCTCCAGGTTCCGGCTCAGGTCTTTATTAAAAATGATGTTTCCTAATCTGTTTAGGAGAGAAGCAGGCACCGGGGTATTTGCTTTTATTTCATCGGTTTTGTTCATAACATAGCCGTTGAGGTTACGCTCGGCAAATTCCATGATCAGTAAATTTTGTTGGGTGGTGTCTAGCTGAATAGGACCGAGGGGGAATCTTCTGTCTAAGAAAACGACATTATCAAAACTATCAAAGGCATTGGTTAATGTTTTATCAGCCAAAAAACTATCGCCAATAATATAAAGCACCTGTTTTTGTAAGTTCTTTCTGTTGGTGGAATTGTATTTTTTAAAGGGTTCCAATCTAAACCGGTATTGAGGTAAATAGCATAAGCCGTAAAGGTCTCCGTATGCCCAGCGGTCTGATCTTACAAAGATGCGCTGGTATAATGACCTGGGAGTATGATCAGTATTTAAATGATCAAAATACCTGTCCTGTTTAATCCGGTTAATGAACGACTGGTTCATGGCCGTTAATAGTATGATCGTGCTAAAAACTAAAACCAGTATACCAGTGATCTTCTTCATCAGAACTGAAAATAAATAAATTGAGCCTCATTAAATATGCCCAGAAAATAGCAGGCAATAAATAAAATAGCCGTAGTCAATAACATGCCACGTTTTGACCACATGGCTTTACGCTGCAGATACCATTCGCCCGCTAACAAAGCCAGGATAATGAAAATGCAATAAAAGATTTCGTTCCATGGCATAATAGAAGCTGCGGTATAATGGAAGGAAGGCAGAGTAAGGATTTTGTTCAAAATGAAAAAACCTTCGGTAACCGTATTCGCTCTGAAAAATATCCATGCCAGGCAAACCAGGTTAAAGGTGAGTATCCATTTGAGATAACTAAACCCCTTTACCTGAATGTTGATTTTTTTCAATAGCTGATAGCCAATGAGCAACAGGCCATGTACCAGGCCCCACACCAGGTATTTCCAATTGGCGCCATGCCATAAACCGCTGATGATAAATACAACAAGTATATTGATACAGGTGACCATGAAAGTTACCCGGCTGCCGCCAAGCGGGATGTAAACATAATCGCGAAACCAGGTAGATAAGGAGATATGCCAGCGCTGCCAAAACTCCGCAATGTTTTTGGATAGATAAGGCATATTAAAGTTCCGCATTAATTCAATACCCAGGGTTAGGGCAGCACCTACAGCAATGTCTGAGTATCCGCTAAAATCGCAATAGATCTGGAATGCGAAAAAATAAACAGCCACCAAAAGATCAAATGCCGAATGACCATGCGGATTGTTAAATACCGGGTCAACAAACAGGCCCAAACGATCTGCAATCACCATTTTTTTAAACAGGCCTATCGCTATTAAAAATACGCCGGTAATAAAACCTGTAGTATTAAATTGGTTTACGCGATGCAATTGTGGTAAAATATGCTGAGGCCTTTCAATTGGGCCGGCAACCATCTGCGGATAAAAAAGCACGTACAGTGCGTAAATACCAAAATGTCTTTCGGCTTTTTGGTTACCCCGGTAAACCTCAATGGTATAACTCATAGCCTGGAAAGTGTGAAACGACAATCCTATAGGTAGTAAAATATGCAGCAAGGGTATCTGCGGACCATTAAAATGATGACTCAAAAAATTAATGTTACCCGCAAAAAAGTCGAAATATTTGAATACGGCCAGTACACCAACGTTAGCTATTATACTAGCCAGCAGAAAAAACTTTTTGTTGCTGCCTTGTGCCTTTTCAATTAATAAACCGGCTATATAATCAATTACAATGGTGAATAGTATAATTAAAATATATACAGGTTTAAAATACATGTAAAAGTAGCAGCTGGCCAGTAAAAGCCATATCCAGCGTAATTTGGGTGTAAGCAAATAATACGCGCTGGTTACTACCAGAAAAAAGATCAGAAACAGAAGCGAGTTAAATAACATTAGGAGGAAAGAGTCAAGAGATAAGAATCAAGAGCCAAGACAGATCGAAAAAACAGATTGTTATTTTTTCTTGATTCTTGACTCTCATATCTTGCTTCTCATTTTAAACAATCTTCAATAACCTGTATAATTTTAGCCTTATCCGGTTCAGGAAAACAATGCGTTTCCATTCCGGTACGGGTCCGTGGCCTTCTGCCGACCACATTTTTACATGATCTTCGTGCCATTTATTTTGGGTTGCTTCATTATGGGTCTTGGCGTTGTCATGAACGTTAGCTACAGCCAGCGGTTGTCTTATCCGTTTGCGTTTATTGCCTTTTACCAACCTCAACCAAAGCTCATAGTCAAGCGCACAATACATTTCTTCCCAAACCGGCTGATGGATGCCTGCGCTCCAAAAGCAGGCAGGTTGCAATAATGATGGTATCTTTAAAAAGTAATCGTATAGCGGTGGTACAGTCACCAATTCCAATTCGTTATTCTTTTTATTAAAGGTATATCCGTAAACAAATTCAGTTTGACTTTTTAAAAATATATCATTAACCAGATGAAATGTATTTTTTAGATAATAATCATCACTGTTTATCCAAGCGTAGTACTTACCGCTTGCTAAGCTGAAACCTAAGTTAATAGCATTGGATTGCCCTTTATCTTTTTTGCTTTGCCAATAACTTATCCAGGGCGAATATTTTTCCAGTATCTCAAGGCTGCCATCTGTGCTGCCTCCATCAATCACTATGTATTCCAGGTTAGGATAGTTTTGCAGGAGTACGGACCTGATGGTTTCTTCCAGAAAATGTCCCTGGTTAAAGGATGGTGTAACAATAGTAAGCTTTGGCCATGTAATGCTTTCATCATATTGAACCGGTTGAGTTTCCTCTGTCCAGGGCCAGCCTGTTTTGTGGGTTTCTGGTTGGGGTAAAATATTTAGTAGGCCCTGTTTTGTAGATGATACCGTTTGCAATGGAAATGCCACTCCATTTTTTTCTAATTCGGCGCGGTACTGAAGCAGATCAGGCAGATGCATTTATTGTTTTATTTTTGATGCTGATAGACATATTTGATATATTTTTTCAAACTAACTCTATCTATCAATTTTATTAAACCCGGGTGAAAAGCTTTCAGAAGCTGGTATTGTAAAACGTTTAATGGCTGTTTTGAACTGAGGCTATATAGCAGGTTAATGTTGGTCAAATGTTTGCCAAGGTAACGATCAATAAACTCAAATTTAGATGGGTTTAATTGCTTCTCAATAAGTATAAGCTCTTTAAACCGATCGATATTATTATCGTTGGATTTTTGATCATTGTGCACGCGGTAAACAGAAAAATATTTTTCTGAGGGAATAAAGCTTACGCCACCGGCCTGCGCGCGTGCAAACCATTCCCAGTCAAAACCAAAGTGCAGATCCTCCCGGAGTTTTCCGGTTTGTTCAAAAGCCTGTCTGGTCCAAAAGCTGCCGGGTTGTACAATATAATCGCCATGGTTAATGTCCCAGTTTTTTAAGGGGTTGAAATAACTGCCATGTACAAAATGGGTAGCCTCATTTAAATGGATACTATTGCCGAACAACAACTCCGGTCGCCTATTTGATAATACCTGGTTTACTTCGAGCAAGGTGCCGGGCAAATAATAATCGTCGGAATTTAACCAGCATAAAATATCGCCTGTAGCTTGAGCAAAACCTTTATTGATAGCGTGGCTTTGCCCCTGATCGGCTTCGCTAATCCAGTAAGTGATATGGTTTTCGTACTTCCTGATAATATCAAGGGTTTCATCGGTACTTCCGCCATCAATAATAATATATTCTATGTTGGGGTATTGCTGCCCGATAACCGAAAGTATAGTTTGTTCAATAAACCTACCCTGATTATAGGAAGGTGTAATAACAGATATTTTAGAAAATGTCAATGGTTAACTTTAAGGTATTTATCGTAATGCGCTGCGAATAGCTTTTTTGATTTTTCCTAAAATCCGGTTCATCGGTTTTTTTGCCGTGTAAAAATCTTTTATCACTTTCCAGTCATCACCCATAGGTTTTTCTTGTTCGTCAATACGTTCGCCAATAAAGCGATACCCTGTTCTTTTGACCGGAAACGGGGCGCCAGAAAAAAACTCGTCGTGAATGGTTGCCGAGGCTTTAAACTGCTCATAGATATCATTTAAAAAAATCTGATCGCTTCCATATCCCAATACTTTTTTGTCACAGTATTTGGCAATCAAGGTATGCATATTCACGGAGTTACCTTTTATTCCCCACATGCCTCCCAGTATATAATGTTTTATACCATCTACCGGATCCAGATGATAAGGGTGATCCCGCATAATGTGAATGGTATTATCGCTATCGATCCATTCGTCAACGGCCAGTTTTTCTCTGACGGACAAGCGGGAGTCGCTGTCTCTGAATATGACATGGCTGCAGTCATTTAAATCAGCTGCGAAAAATCGCCAAAACATGCCGTAAACATCTCCTGTTACATGCACCGGCAGAGCTCCTGATTTTTTGATGTTATTGATGGTTTGCTGCGGTACGGTTTGATCATGATAAACAATTACCTGCCAGTTAGGATATATGGTTTTGGCCTGCTCAATATTTTTAATGATACCCACATTGTAAATGGGCTTATCGCCCCATAAACTGTAAGCGATATATTTCTTTTTATCGTTACTCAAGAATTGTTGCTGAGCTGTGGTGTTTTCTTTAGCCCGTTTTTAATCAGGTTATAAACAAAGACCGGTATAACCGATCTGGAAATGAAAAGGATTTTAAAAATTAAAACCGCATACCTTATACCTGCTTTTGCTGGCTTTTTAAATATTTGTTTTGTGATGTAGGGTATAGCCGATAAAAGCTTTGATTTTTGATAAACCTGTTCTTCATTGTTTAGCAAAGAACGGTCATAGTTTTTGCTGATCACATAATAACTGCCACCAAGCATTCTGGACTTGTTTTTTGACATATTGTTATCATGTAAACGGTATTGGAACAGCTTCTCTTCCATACCCAAAAAGCAGACGTTGGCTTTGCAGGCCCTTAACCAATAATCCCAGTCTTCGTTTCCATAGGCTAATGGCATTGTATCCATAAACCCGATGGTGTCGATCAACGTTTTTTTTATACATACCGACAAAACTGGTATATGGTTATGAGTCAAAAGCAGTTTATAAAGTTGATGTCCGGAATAGAATCCTGTTAAACTTTCATACACTTTTAACTCATCATTATTTAAATAATAACCGTTGGTAAAAACTACATCCGCGTTTTTATCGATTGCGGCATTCAGTTGAAGCCGGAGTTTATCTTCTGCCCAAAGATCGTCGGAGTCTAAAAATGCCACCCATTGCCCTTTAGCTAATTTAAGGCCGCTATTACGCGCTGCCCCCAAACCTTTATTGCTTTGGAAATGATAAACGATGCGCTTATCATTATTTTGCCATTGTTTAACTATTGCCGCGGTGTTATCCGTTGAGCCATCGTCAATAACGATAAGCTCTAAATCTTTATACGATTGTGCCAGTACGGAATTAATGGATTGTGCCAAAAATGCCGCTGCGTTATAAGCAGGCATTAACACGCTTATTAAAACATTATTTTTTGTTAAACCCTTATCCAATCTTTGGGGATTAAATGATGGTTACCATCCGTTTTTTCCTGATGGGCATACCAGTTTCTTGGCGCAATCACCATTTTATTTGTCGACGGATTTAACCAGGCAGCCCACCAGCTAAATGAGCTGTTTGCGATAATGTGATGTTTACAATTGCTCATTAAAGCCATATCCATCCAATCCTGATTATTGATATCTATTATGGTTGCAGTGTCACTCAAAAAATCAAAGTTATTCCGGCACCATGCCGTATCGTCAGAAAAAATAAAATAATGGGCATTTGAAATACTCTTATGAATAAGCTCAACTGCATTTTTATAATAAGAGAGGGGCAAAACACCATGATATGCAGCAATGGCCGCTTTTAAATAATCGGCACGACGTACATGTATACTTACGCTATTGGGCAGTTGCGAAATTGTATCAGCATATGATTTTGCCTCACCCATTAATGCAGGGAAAGTAAATTCTTTTAATAGCTGGCTTCGTATATTTTTAAAGTAATCTTCGTGCTGAAAATAGCCGTCGAGGTAAATTACTTTGCGATCAATGATATTTTGATCCAGATTTATTTGCTGATTATTCTCATGAACTATGTGTATGTTAGGGAATAGTACTTTTTTAAGTAAACGATTAAACAATGTAGGGTTTAATATGACGTTGGAACGCAATTTACTAATGGTGCTTGCGGCAATATTTTTAAAAATAGATAAGCCAAATTCTCTTGGAGTAAACGAGTCAGTTGATATAGTGTGTTTTTCTAAAAACGATAAATCAAGGTATACCGGCTTATTGGGCGATAGATTTCTTGCCGCGGCGTACTGAAACATTTGGTTCCCCAATCCTCCCTGCAGTTTACTGATGATCATTGGACTTTTCTGTGCCAGATATCTTTTTTAACAAAAATGGAGTTGATGTAAGTATCTGCATAAAGGATATATCCCATGCTTAAAATAAAATTGATGATCTCCGTATTTTTAATGCCATTCCCCGATGTAGAAAACGATATAGTTTCGATACATATCACCAGAGGATAGCTTTTTGTATAATCAATAGATCTGATAATCAATTCATCAATACCTTCGGCGTCAAGATTTAAAAGCTGCGGAAAAACGCCGTTGTTGCTTTCCTGTATTACGTTTGCAATGGAATTAACGGGCGTTTTAATAACCCTCACAATTTTATAGTCGCCCTCACTGCTATAGTTTTCGGCCTCCTGTTTTGAAAACGTATTTAATGTAGGCGATGAAATAATGTAAAAATCCGCTTCTCCCTTATTTTCACCAATGCCGATGTTTAAATTGATATCCCTTTTACGGTATTGGGTAAATGGTTTAAAGAGTAAAGGGTCGGGTTCAATATTTATCCCCTTACTTCCTGACTCATAGAACAAGGCCGTATTACTTAAATAGAAAGGGTGATGGGCGCCCACGTCAATATAGGATGGTTTTTTTATCTGTAACTCATCAAAAATAAACCTGATGATCAGATCCTCGCCAGATTGGGAGTAGGATAATTTACGCCACTGTTTTATTTTACGGTTTTTGAAAAAAGGCACTTGATTAATTAAAAAGTTTATGCATGTATATCAGGATGTATTTGTTTAAATCTTTTTAATCCTAAAAAACTACGTTCGCTAAAGTATCGGGTGTTTATATATAACTGATCGCCAACCTCATTTTCAATTTGTGTTTTAATGAGTTTAAATGAATTAACATTCATGAATTTTTCTACATCAGTTCGTAAAGGTTGCTCGCGGTATAAGGGCGTTTCAGCAATTTCAAGCCAGATTGCTTTTATATTCTGAAGGTATTTACCTGCCCCGGTTAATACATCAAGCTCGGCCCCCTGTACATCCATATGAATAAAGTCAATTGCCTTTATTTGATGCTCAATCATGAAGTTGTTTAAAGTGTTGGTGTAAACCGATATCGTGGTGTCAAACTTTAGCCATTTTACAGTATCTAAAACTTGGTTTGGTGCCAGTAATGAACTTGATTTGTTACCAAAGTCCCAATTGTTTGAAGTGTCTGCACCGTCTGGTTGTCCCGATGATACATAAAAATCCTGCCATCCTTCTGTTTTAGAAAGAGCCATTTTAAAAAGCTGAACCCGGGAAGCTTGATGGCGTGTAATATTATCCAGAATGAGCTGTTGATTTTTGGGTAATGGTTCAAATGCAAAAACGGAAGCGTTTGGAAAAAGCTTGGCATACCTGATTGAATCCTCACCTTCACAACTGCCAATATCAAATATCAGGAGCTTTTCAGTTTTCTTAAAAATACGGAGCAAATCCTTTTTGATGGGTACATCCGTATTTAATATTTCCTGACGGTTAAACATGATTATACCGAGTGTGTTATTTTAATGTTCATTTGATTTATGAGTATGCCGGCATCAGTTAAACGTATGATGCTTTTATCCAGGCTTTCATGTGCTAATTGCGAGATGGTAAAGGAGGCTACATTTTCGATATATTGAAATGATTTTTCATAGGATGACAAACCCAATGTAAGGTTATAAGTGCCGGCAGAGAACATCAATGTATCTTCTGTAAAAACTGCTTCATAATTGCCTTTTTCAAGATCGGTCTCTTTGCTCCATGTTGTTCTTAAATTTACATCCATAGCGTTCATCAGGTTCAAAGCGATGATAAAATGATCGGTTCTTTTATTTATTGTAAAGTAAACCCTTACCTGCCAGGGCTGTCCGGCGGCTATCTCATTGATAATATTTGCATTGGTATCTTCTATTTGCAGCCGGTAAGCATAACCCGGAAGATCATTCGTTTTCAAGTGATCGGTTAGGTCATAGACAGATTCATTGAGTGCTGAATTAGTTAAGTAGGAACTGATAATAGATCGGCTGTTACCTATCGCATTAACTATTCCATTGTGAAGCAATATAGCGTTATTACATAGTTTCTGAACGGCGCCCATGTTGTGCGAAACAAACAAAACGGTTCGTCCTTCGCCTTTGCTTACATCGCCTATTTTGCCCAGGCATTTTTTCTGGAACTCAGCATCGCCAACAGCTAACACTTCATCAATAATTAATATCTCCGATTCCAGGTGCGCCGCCACCGCGAAAGCCAGGCGCACATACATGCCCGATGAGTACCTTTTTACCGGTGTATCAATATAGCGTTCAACACCTGAGAAATCTACAATTTCATCAAACTTTCGTTTGATCTCGGTTTTGCGCATCCCGAGAATAGCGCCATTTAAAAAGATATTTTCCTTTCCGGTTAATTCGGGATGAAAGCCGGTACCTACTTCGAGTAAACTGGCTATGCGTCCTTTTACCTTTACCGAGCCGGCGGTGGGCGAAGTAACCCGGCTTAATATTTTAAGTAAAGTGCTTTTGCCGGCACCATTACGGCCAATAATGCCTACGGCATCACCTTGTTCAATATCAAAATTAATATCACGTAAACTCCAAACCACATCACTTCCGCCTTTGGTTGTGCGATCATTGGTTTCGCCTATTTTTAAAAAAGGATCTTCTTTGCCACGTATCCTGGCCCAGTAACGTTCCAGATCGCGGGAAATAGTGCCGGTACCAAAATCGCCCAGTTGGTAGGCTTTTGACAGATTTTCAACTTTAATTACGGTGCTCATTTATACAGTATCGACAAATGTTTTTTCAACCCGGTTAAATATAATAGTACCAAGCAACAGAATGATAATAGTGGTTGCTAAGCTATAGCCCATCAGCTCCCAGCTAAAACTTCCGCGCCCCAAAAATCCATATCTGAAAGTTTCAATGATAGCCGTTACCGGGTTAAATTTTACCAGCCAGCTATAAGCCGGATATCTGGTTTCGGCTACCGACAGAGGGAAAATTACCGTTGTTGTATACATTAATAAAGGTACCCCAAATGATACGATAAAAGCCAGGTCGCGATATTTGGTTGTTACCGCTGATATGATCATTCCCAGACCTAAACCCAGAGCTGCTATCATGATGATGAGTAAAGGTAACAGCAATAAAAAAGCATTCGGAACAATAACACTCCCTTTAAACAGATACACCATATAAAGGATCATAAAAAGTAAAAACTGTACACCAAACCTGATGAGGTTGGATAATACAATGCTCAGCGGCATAATTAGCCGGGGAAAATAAACCTTCCCTAATAATGCAGCGTTGTCCCTAAAAACGGTTGATGTTTTGATAAGACATTCGGCAAAATAATTCCATACGATGGTTCCTGCCAAATAAAATAAGGGCTTTGGCAGGCCATCAACCGGTATCCCGGCCAGGTTACCAAAAACCAGGGTGTAAAATAAAATGGTGATAGCCGGTTGTATAAAAAACCAGATGGGGCCCAGGATGGTCTGCTTATAAAATGAAACAAAATCGCGCCTTACCAATAACAATAGCAGATCGCGGTAATGCCATACATCCTTAAGCTTTAGGTCGAAAATGCTGTTTTGTGCGGTTATTTTGATGTCCCAGTCTTCGTTTTCCAACATGCTTATTCGCTTAATAATTCCTGCAGTTTGTGTTCATAATCGGGTTGATTAAAGTAACGTAAACTATGTTTTTGTAATTGCTCGCGACGAGTGTCTGTTAGCGGTTGAGCTAATGATTCGGTAATGCAATCATATAATTCGGTAGAATTATCTGTGTTAACAGATTTACCTAATTCGCCATTGCGGATGGCATCAACACTACCGTCGGCATTACCACAGATAACTGGTAGCCCGCAGGCCATAGCTTCTATGAACACAATCCCAAAGCCTTCTTTTTTACTGGGTAAAACAAACAGATCGGCTAGTAAAAAATGGTCGGTCAATTCGGCTTCATCAATAAAGCCTGTTAAAATGATCTGATCGCTCACATCATGATTGGCTATTAATTTATTGATCCTTACATCTTCCAGCTCATCATATTTTCCTGACAAGATGTACTTGATGTGCGGAAATTTGTTTTTCAACTTTCCTATAGCTTCAATCACCAACTCATGGCCTTTGTACTTTTCGGTAGAAGCCATGCGGGTTAACGTAAATACAATGGGATAGCTATTTTTAAGCCGGTAACGATTAAGCAAACTTGTTGGCTTTGAAAAGGTGAAGGGCAGTTGCATCAATGGGTCGATGGCATTATTCAACACCGTACAGATGTCTTTATCAATATGGTGCCAGTGAAGCATTTGTTGCCGGGTGAAATTGCTTACACAAATTATTCTGTCGCAGTTTTTAAGGAAACGTTTTTTTACGAATGAAAAAGGTCTCCACACCTCAATGCCGTGAGCTATCAACCAAACCTGACATTTGGGATTCATGACCTTGATGATCAACCCAATTACTGCCAGGTTAATATGACTTAGTATAACCACATCCTGAAAAGAGAACCTTTTACTTAATGTTTTTAAAGCAAAGCTTAATTTATTAATGCCAAATCCTTTAAAATTTGAGACCGGCAGGTATTCCGGCATCAGATCGCTGGTATGGTCATAGGCCGACCATAATTCGAAGTTCCATTTATTGTTCTGCGCTATCCGGTTCAAAGTATAGCCTAAGGTGCGAGTCATTTTTTGGATGCCGCCAGTAGTGCTAAACGTTTGTAAAGTAAGCAGGAGTACTTTTTTAGACATGGCCTTGTATCTGATAAAGTGCAAACGCTTTTGACCAGTGCATACCCTTATGTTTAAATTTTTTAATCATTGACTGAGCCGCTTTTCCTTTGTAATATTCACTGTTACTTATTTGCGGGTGGGCCGTCATCCATTGCTGCAACGGAAAGGAAAAACCCATTTTTGGGCGGTTCCATATTTGCGGAGGCAGCAGATCTCCAAAGCTATCAATCAGTAATTTTTTAGATGGGTTGCTGGCAAACCGGATAGATGGAGCAATACGATTGATGATGCTTGTAAAGTCCTCATCTAAAAAAGGAACCCTAACTTCCAGCCCATGATTCATGCTCATCACATCGGTATCCCTGAGTAACTGATTCTGCATATACAAATTGGTTTCGAGCCAGGAGGCATGTTCTTCATTGTAACTGTTTGGGCTGGTGGGATGGCTGGTGTCAAAAAGTATCTCCATTACCCGCTCACTGTCGGTATCCAAAAATTTAGCTATTTCCAAAGGAGAAAAGAAGCCTCTTAGCAGAAGGTAATCTGCCAAATAATGGTCGTTAGCTAAAAATGTCAGTTTTTTGTACTGATCAGGTAAAAATCTGGCAATAGCCGAAAATAATGATGGATTAATTTTTCGGAGATGCTTCAAATATTTTATCCGCTTGAAAGATGGATAACCACCAAAAAGTTCATCTGCGCCAATACCCGATAGCACTGCTTTTAAGCCATCCTCATGAGCGTATTTACTAATAAACCAGCTATTGATGCCATCGGTAGTTGGCATGTCCATGGCGGCAATAATTTGTGGCAAAAACGTATCAAAATCATGTTGCTGCACCAGGTGCGAAAAGCTTTGACCACGTAACTTATCTAAAATTACCCGCTGATAGTTTTGTTCGTTATAATTTTGCTCGTTAAAGTAAATGGATACCGTTTTTAACTGTTGCTCTTTTTTAAGATTTGCCAGTAAGGTGAGTAAACTGGAATCAATACCTCCACTTAAAAATACACCGATAGTTGCGTCGGCTATCAGTTGCCGGTTCACACTTTTTATCAATGTTTCTTTGATCAATGCGCGGACTTCGTTTACATCAGTAATCTGTTCCCGCACCGGTGTTTCATAGTACGGATTGATGTTATAGGAAGATGATGTAATATCCCAGCGTAAGAAATGCCCCTTCGGTAAACTAAAGACATTTTTTAAAGTAGTGTATGGTTCCGGGATATGGCCAAAGGCCAAAAACCTTACAGGCCAATTGGGATCTTTTTCTGTAATAATATTTGCAGCAGTAAAAGCTCTTATTTCTGAGGCGAAGCTTAAGGCTCCGTGTTGGGCATAATAATATATGGGTTTGATACCTGCGCTATCACGTACTAGGTAAACAAGATGCTTATCAGTATCATACAAAGCAAAAGCAAACATTCCCCGGAATTTGGAGAAAGCGGCCGTTCCCCATTGCTGGTACGATAATAAGATAACCTCGGTATCGGTCACCGATTTGAATTGTGCCCCTAACGTTAACAATTCTGTTTTTAACTCCTGGTAATTATAAAGCTCGCCATTAAAGGTTATCCATATCTTTTGCCCGGCATCGGTCATGGGCTGGTGCCCGTTGCTGCTGAGGTCGATGATGGATAAGCGACGGTGCCCAAGCCCAATGCTGTTGCTTTCGTCAAAAAACAGACCCTCATCATCTGGGCCGCCATGCTGCAGTACCTGGCACATGGTTTTTATTTTTTGATGTATCTCATCGGCCGATAGGCTTTTATCAACTATTCCTGCTATCCGGCACATGGTTGGTATATCTTCACAGCTTCGCCCCGTAAGTCACAATTTTATTTTGTAACTTATTAATTTACAGTTATTTAAAATGGTCAAGAAATCAAGGGGCTAGAAGCAAGAAAATAATTCAATATGGAATAATATCCGGCCCCAAAAGAAATATTCAGGTACCGCTTTTCACTATTTTTCTTGATTCTTGACTATTGATTTCCTGACTCGTAATTTGTTGTATTTTCTTTGATGTTAAAAATAATATCCTGATTAAAAGCGCTCAATATAGGAGGCTGCAACATGTACAATAATGGAGCGCCCTATACTTTCAAGCCTTAATATCAATTGCTTTTGCGACCGGTATACTACCACCTCGCCGGTCATTCCCTTTAAAGGTCCCGCTTTTATAATAATCTTTTCCCCAGGCTGCAGATCTTCTTCCGTAATTTCCAGGTCGATTGAACTTGTCATTAATAACTTTAGCTCATTGATCTGGCGGTCGGGCATAGTGGCCGGTTTGCCCGAAAAATATAAAAAGCGGGATATCCCTTTAGTCATCAGTACCTCGGCCTGCGCATGTTCGGCGATGTTAACAAATACGTATGATTTGATAAAGGGTTCCTCGACCCACTTTTTACGGTCACTCCATTGCCTAAGTTGCCGGTATAGTGGCAGATAAGCTAAAATTCCTTTATTGGTAAGCGCCTCGTATGCTTTTTTTTCGGCCCGTGCATGTGTATAAACCGGATACCATTTGTTCTTCGCGTCACTCGTTAGCAGGTCCATTATATTAAAAACTTAATATTTAAACCATCGTCTGATATTCCACCATTTGGTTTTGTTATCATCCAAATAATAACCCGAATCTTCATAACCATTGTAATCGGCATAATAGTAATAATGTACGCCCGAACTATCGCCGGTAAATTTGGTAGTATAATACCTGGAGTGCAGAGGCTCTTCTTCAAAGGCATTCAGCACTATTACCGTGTTATTAAGCTGGTACTCCTGCGCTACGCGCTGTGGTACGGTAGCCGCATAAAACTTTGACCTCCCTGACCGAATCACAAAAACATTGATGTCGCTCATCCGGATAAGCGGAATAGCATCAGACACCAGGCCTATAGGAGCAGTATCAATCATCACAATATCGTACCTGGTTTTTAACTGGGCTATTAAAACCTTCATCCGCTCGCTATGCAGCAATTCGGAGGGGTTGGGTGGTACGGGACCGGAAATTATAAAATCAAGATTTTCCTGTTCCGAATGAAAAATAATATCATCCAGCTCTTTTTGATGGGCCAGGTAATTACTCAGGCCAATATCATTAGATACATTAAATATCTTGTGTATGCGTGACCGGCGAAGATCGGCCCCGATAAGTACAACCTTTTTGTCGATAAGTGAAAGCGTGCTGGACAAGTTAACGGCCACAAATGATTTTCCTTCGCCGGCTACTTCTGATGTAATACAAATAACTTTGTTTTGTTTATCGGATGCCAGGAAGCTTAAATTGGTACGAACAGAACGCACCGATTCTGCAAAGATAGATTTGGGTTTAACGAGCGCCAGAATTTGTCCGTTGTTTTCGTCAATGGGTTCCGGGAATTTGCGGATGATGCCCAATATAGGTACAGAGGTAAGACTTTCGATAGTTTCTTTATCGTAAATGTAAGGGTTCATGATCCGCACAACAATAATAAGACCCAAACCAATAACTAAACCCAGGATAATGGCCGAGCGATGAATATTATGCTCATCTGGTGTTACTGGATTAAAATTAGGCTGCGCAGGTTCAATAATGGTAGCCCCCGGCAATATTCCCGCCCTGCTTATTTGTGCCTCCAGCTTTTTTTCTGATAAAAATGAATACACCTTATCGTTGATCTCAAAATCCCGCTGCAAACTCACCAGGTCGCGTTGAGCTGCAGGCAATGTCATGATAGTTTGATTAATCTGCGAAAGCTGACTGTCTAAAAAAGCAATGTTTTTTTCAATTCCTGAACGTAAAATCTTGATATTATTCAGGGCATTCAGCTTTATTTGTAATACTTGCTGGTTGATATCGCGGATAGGTTGCGAATCATTATTATAAGTTTTTAATAATGCGTTCCGTTCCTGTATCAGGGCATCCAGTTTTTCAACCATGGCCTGCAGTAAATGATTGTCGGCCCCGGCAGTGGTAAAATTTAAATTGACATTGTCTTTTTCCCTGGTGATCTGGTCTTTGAGTTGATCAAGAGCCATTAACTGAATTTTTAACAGCGACTTGTTTGATTCAATTTCGGCTGCTTTTGTAACCGATGTGGTGGAAGCCGAACTTACATCCAGGATCTTTGATTTTTGCTTGTATTTTTCAATGGAGTTTTCCGAACCTTTAACTTCTGTTGACAAAAAAGCCAGTTGGCTATCAATAAAGTCGATCATTTGCGAAGCCGATTGTGCCTTTTGATTACGATCAAAAGAAACATACTCATTCATGATACTATTGATAATATCGGCGGCAAACTGAGGGTTAGAGTCAATTTCCTGCAGGCCGATAATATTGGAGTTTTTTGATGTTTCGCCAGTGTATAAACCTCCTTTTACACGGTCTATATAATCTTCAGGGATATTGAATTTAAATAGATAAACGGTGTTTTTACTCAGCATTCCCGGGTATTTTATGGTGAAACTGGTAGGGCCTATATTTACGGGAGTATCATATCTAAACGTATTTTGAACCTCTTTGCCGGCAATTTTGTAGGAGAGCTCAAATGATTTGTTATTAAGCGCTTTAAAGCCTATTTGATCATGATAAAAATTTAAGCTATCAAACCTGATCAGCTCAATGTTCAATGGCTTTGAAGGATAGATTTCCGAAGTACGTACCCGCCCCATGATATAAAAGCTTATCCTGTAATCCAGGTGTTTTATAGCGCTGAGGATGAGGTTGCGGCTTTGCAGTACGGAGGTAATACTTTGTATTTTTGATGGCCCGCGTTCGGGAACAGCCATTACAGTTACCAGGTCCGATATTTCCGATTTTTTTTCTTCAATTTTTAATGTTCCTGATGATGAATAGGTTTTGGGAGTATACCATAGATAAGTATAAGAAATAAGCACAAGTATGCCCACGGAAGCCGCTATCCAATACCAGCGGCTCAACAATATTTTACCGATCTTAAAATAGTCAATTTCCTGGTTGGGCAGTTTTCGCTGAATTTTTTCTGTTTCTTCCATTAGCGATGGGAAAGCGTGAAAATAATTAGAGCTGTATTCAACAAAAGCAACACCGGTTGACTGATCACGGATATATTTTGCAGATTCTCGTTCCTTACAGCGCGTTTGTTTTGGGCAATATAAATAATATCTCCATTTTGAAGAATGGCGCGGGAATCATTGATAGATTGGATATTCCGGAGGTTAATAACTGTTACCTGCGGATTTAGCTGGTCGCCCCGTATAATTTGAATATTGGTTTCATTGGCTTTATCTGTAAGACCACCAGCCGCGCCAATCATCTCTACGAGGGTGGTCCTGTCTTTGGTTAGCGGATAATTTCCCTGTCCTTTAATTTCGCCCAATAATGTAACCTTCAGGTTTACAATTTTTAGTTCAATGATAGGGTCTTTGAGCAGGCTTTTACGATAAAGTTCTTCTATGTGTTTAGCCGCTTCAGACCGGGTAAGGCCAGCTACTGCTACATGGCCAATAACGGGCAGGGCTACGGTACCATCATCATCAACCTGGAAGGTTTGCCCTGTACTGTTGCCTGTGCTTCCACCGGAAGTGGTATTGCCAGTCGGAGCATCATCCACAATATACTTCACATTTTGCAGGTTCCTGATCTGTAGTATATCCTGGGGTTTTATACGATAGGTAGCCATGGTTACAGCCGTATTTTTTTGTACCGAACTGCTATCCGGGCTGGCGGTTTTTTGTTCAAAAAGCAATTGGTATTGTTTGCTGGAACAGGAGGTTAAAACAAAAATTATCCCGAGAAATAAAAGAGTAAGGGTACAATTGCGCATAGAAACGTGTAGAAGCTAAATAACTATATAATTAGGGATTGATTTCAAAAATACATAATTTGCGGGTATATATATCGGTAATTCTTTTCCCATTTGTACGTTTTGAAGCTCTCCCTGGTTACAGTAGTTTATAATGCTCAGGATACCATCAGGCAATGTATCCAATCCGTCATCAGCCAAAACTACCCCAATTTGGAGTATATTATTGTTGACGGCGGCTCCACAGACCATACGCTTCAGATCATCGATGAATATCGTGAGCATATCCAAATTTTAATTTCAGAACCGGATAAGGGCATATATGACGCCATGAATAAAGGTATCCGGCTGGCCACCGGCGATGTAGTGGGTATGCTAAATGCCGACGATCATTTTGCCGATGAACATGTTTTACATTCAATAGCAGATGCGTTTGCGCAGCACCACATAGAAGCATTATATGGCGATCTGGATATTGTTGATCAGCACCGGCAGATTATCCGTAAATGGCGCTCCGGTACATGTAACCATAACTCTTTTAAGCTGGGATTTATGCCGCCGCATCCCACCTTTTATTGCAGGCGTAGTTTATTTGACCAATTTGGCTTCTACAGTCTTGATCATGGATCGGCGGCTGATTATGAATTGATGCTCCGGTTGATGTACCGGCATCAGATCAGGAGTTATCATTTAAAAATGGTAATGGTTAACATGCGTGCCGGTGGCATTAGTAGCAAAAACTTAAAGAACAGGGTAAAGGCCTGGCAATTTGATTTGCTGGCTATGCGTCAAAATAGAATCCCGTTTCCTGTACTAACCCTGGTTTTAAAGCCCCTCCGAAAAATAGTTCAATTTCTTTAATTTCAACTTAAACTTAAATTATTGATACTCGTATAAGGAGTGAATAATTTACACTGTTTTTATAAGATAGCCCCCGCTAACATTATAAAAGCGCTTACATGATAGAACTATTGCATCCTAACAATTTTGGATATCAGGTTTTAATACTTGTAATATCAACTCTTATAACTTGGTTAGCCATACCGTCCATTTTACATGTGGCACGGGCGCGTCATTTATATGATGATGTAGGGCATTTCCGCAAACAGCATGACCATGGCATACCCCGCCTGGGTGGTGTGGCCATATTTGTAAGCTTTATTATTACCACCCTGTTATTCAGTATTATAGATAAGGCCCTGCCCATTAGTTATTTGCTGATAGCCTGTATCATTTTATTTGCCATGGGTTTAAAGGACGATCTTTCGGGTGTAAACTCCAGTACCAAATTCCTGATCCAGTTTATTGTGGCGGCCATCCTGGTATTGCCGGGCGATATCCGGATCACCAGCATGTATGGCATATTCGGTATTTTTAATTTGCCCTATGTCCCCAGCGCTGTCTTCTCTATCCTGTTGATCATGCTGATTGTAAACTCCTTTAATTTGATAGATGGGATAGATGGCCTTGCCGCCACCACCGGACTGATTGTTAATGGTACCCTGGCCTTGATGCTGATGTCGGTAAAACAGTATGAACTGGCTGCTATTTGCCTGGCGATGGTAGGGGCGGTAGCGGGATTTTTACGCTATAACATCACCCCGGCCAAAATATTTATGGGAGATACGGGGGCTTTACTCATCGGTTTGGTATCGGCAGTAATGGCTATTAAATATACCGAGATCAGTAAGGTCAGCATATCCGATGTACCGCATTTGTTTACCGCCCCTGCGCTTACGGTAGCTATATTGATAGGACCTGTTTTTGATACGCTGCGGGTATTCACCCTGCGGATATTAAAAGGGGTATCACCCTTTGATGCCGACCGCAACCATATGCACCACCGTATGCTGAAGCTGGGGCTTACTCATTTACAGGCCACGCTGTTGCTGGCGGGTATGAACCTGGGCGCTATAGGTTTTGTATTACTTTTCAGCGACCTGAGTAATACCTTTTTGATTTCGGTGATCCTGTTGATTCCCATTATTTTTAACTGGATGATCACTTTCTGCATCCGTTCCAAAGAGCGCGAACAGGTAGCTTTACGAAACTTATTTGTGTAAAATTCATTAAGGCATCAGGTCATTTACTTTGTAGTCATTAGGGCATTATGTAATTAAAATGACCCAATGACTCAATACCTCAATGACTTAATTATTAACTTTGACCTGTTTTTAAAACAGAGAGAATGAAGATTGCTATCAATGGATTTGGCCGTATTGGTCGTATTTTTTTAAGAAATATTTTAGCTAAAGCTGGTATTGAGGTGGTGGCTATCAATGACCTCACGGATACACAAACGCTTGCTCATTTATTTAAATATGATTCGGTTCACCGCGGCTTTAAAGGAACGGTTGAACATGATGCCAATAATCTTTACGTTAATGGACATCAGATAAAAGTATTTGCCGAGCGCGATCCGCAAGCCTTGCCATGGGGCACATTGGGTATTGACCTGGTAATTGAATCAACCGGAAAATTTACCTCCCGACAAGGTGCCGAACTGCATTTGGCGGCCGGTGCCAAACAGGTAATTATCTCTGCCCCTTCAATTGATAAAAATGTACCCACTGTTGTACTGGCTGTTAACGATGGTCTGGTTGATTTGCGGTCACCCGTATTATCAAATGCTTCCTGTACCACCAATAATGTGGCAGCCATGGTGAAAATATTGGATGAGAACTGGGGGATTATTGATGGTTACATCACCACTGTTCACTCCATGACCGGCGACCAAAGTTTGCATGATGCACCGCATAAAGACCTGCGCCGGGCAAGGGCAGCTTCGGCTTCTATTATACCCACTACTACAGGTGCTGCCAAAGCTATTACCGCTATATTTCCGCATCTGGAAGGCCGTTTGGGTGGGGCTGGTATTCGCGTACCGGTGCTCAATGGTTCCTTAACAGATTTTACCTGCAGCCTTAAAAAGCTACCCACTATTCAGGAAATTAACGCTGCATTTAAACAGGCTGCCGATGGGCCTATGAAAAATGTACTGGAATACACGGAAGATCCTATCGTATCAACAGATATACTGGATAATCCGCACAGTTGTATTTTCGATGCACAGCTCACCTCTATTGTAGGCGGACTGGTGAAAGTGGTTGGCTGGTACGATAATGAAATGGGCTACAGCAGCCGCCTGGCCGATCTGGTGGAGGAAATAGCTGCGTTAGAGCCAACGGAATAGAACCCAAAGAATAGAATCAAGATATTAGAATCAAGAATGGAAAATAATCGCTAATACGCTAATGGTTCTTTCTTGATTCCTAACTCTTAATTCTTGCTTCTCATAAAAAACTATGATCAAATTTATAACTGTAGAAGAGTTATTGCCTATCCGCAACGAAGTGCTGCGTGAAGGGAAACTCACCCTGGATGAATGTATTTTCCCAACGGATAAAATAGAAGGGGCATTTCACTTAGGTTATTACCAGAACGAAGAGCTGGCCTGTATAGCCTCATTTCATCCTCAAAATTATGAAGGCTTTGCGGGCAAAGCTTACCAGTTGAGGGGCATGGCTACTACCGAAAAATACAGAGGTAAAGGACTGGGAAACCAGCTGGTTAATTTTGCCCTGGTTTATCTGCGCGGGCAAAAAGCCAATTACGTTTGGTGCAACGCGCGTAAAAAGGCAGTGCCGTTTTATCACAATGCCGGTTTCGAGATCATTTCGCCGGAGTTTGAAGTGCCCGGAATTGGGCCGCATTATGTGATGTATGTTAAAATAAGATGAAGTTTGGGGCGTTTTCAAACACCTTTTTTACTTTTTCGTTAAGAATTAAGAATAAAATGTTGAATTTGCGCGCCTTACAGTAAATGACCCATATAATTAATATGAAAACAGTAGATCAAATAAGTTTTGCAGGCAAAAGAGCCCTGATCAGGGTTGATTTTAATGTGCCTTTGGATAAGGATTACAACATTACTGATGATAACCGGATGACGGCTGCTTTGCCAACTATAAAAAAGATTTTAAAAGATGGCGGTAAGGTTATCCTGATGTCGCACCTGGGCCGACCAAAAGATGGTCCCAACGAAAAGGATTCTTTAAAACATGTTGTTTCGCATTTATCAGATCTGCTGGGTCAGCAGGTACAATTTGCTGATGATTGTATTGGTGCCGATGCACTTGAAAAATCACAAAAATTAGGACAAGGCGAGGTGCTTTTATTAGAGAACCTGCGTTTTTATAAAGAAGAAGAAAAAGGTGATGTAGCTTTTGCCGAAAAGCTTTCTAAATTAGGTGATATCTACGTGAACGATGCTTTTGGTACCGCTCACCGTGCGCACGCTTCTACAGCAGTTATCGCGCAGTTTTTCCCTGATGCCAAATATTTTGGTTACCTGATGGCTGCCGAATTAAACAATGCCGAAAAGATACTTAACGGTGCTGCTAAACCTTTCACTGCTATTATGGGTGGTTCAAAGGTTTCTGATAAGATCGAATTGATCGAAAAACTGCTGGATAAGGTGGATAACCTGATCATCGGCGGTGGTATGGCTTATACCTTTGCTAAAGCAGATGGTGGTAACATCGGTACGTCGCTGGTTGAAGCCGATAAATTGGATCTGGCCATCAGCCTGAAACAAAAAGCCAAAGATAAAGGCGTAAAATTGTATTTACCAGTTGATAACGTTATTGCCGATGCGTTTGCTAACGATGCCAAAACCGGCGTTGCTAAAACCGGCGAAATTCCCGACAACTGGATGGGATTAGATATCGGTCCTGAAACCGTTGCTTTATTCAGCAAAGTGGTTGAAGAATCAAAAACCATTTTATGGAACGGCCCGATGGGTGTTTTTGAAATGGAAACATTTTTAGTAGGTACCAAAGCTATTGCCGAGGCAGTAGTTAAAGCAACCGAAAATGGCGCTTTCTCCCTGATAGGTGGTGGCGATTCGGCTGCTGCGGTAGCTAAGTTTAACCTTACCCATGAGGTGAGTTATGTATCAACCGGTGGCGGTGCTTTGCTGGAATATATGGAAGGTAAAGAATTACCAGGCGTAAAAGCTATCAACGACTAAATAAAATATCTTTTATAAAAACAAAAGCTCTCCGATTTTTCGGGGAGCTTTTGTTTTTTGTAGGGTTTGCGGGATGTCATGCTGAGCTCCGTCGAAGCATGGTGTGTAGACCTCTGCGCTCTACCCTTCGACGGGCTCAGGGTGACATCCCTCATTAGGAATCATTCAGCCTGTGGTCGGTGTTATCACCGTACCACTATTTACGTTTATTGAAAAGTATGGTGCTGGGATAACACCGACCATAAGCTAAAAAGCTCCCCGATTTTTCGGGGAGCTTTTTAGCTTATGAACTTACTCAATTATGGGTTCATGATCTTGATCAGATCTTTGGTTACTTTGTAATCAGGAACACGGAGTGTGTTGTCATGCATCGAGGTTAGCGGCGCGTCGCGGTCAATAGCATAACCAAATACTCCGCCTTTTTTGCCAGTTGTTGGCTCCCAACGGGCATAATCATAGGCTCGACCTGTACCATTTTCCGGGTAGGTAACATCATCCCAATAATTGCTTGGGTAACCGTTTTCTTCATAAAATGAAAATCCGGGTACAAACTGAGTTGAAGCAATATAAGATTTAAACGTGTTCCATGTGCCTTGTAAGGTAGATGAGCCTCTGCCATAAGCCTGTAACCAAACAAAGTCGATCAGGGTATACACTTTTCTGAAAAGACTGTTGGTGCCGGTTTGGTTGGTATCAAAGGTAAGCAGTTTTCCGGTGCCCGATTTTGGACCCAGGTAAGCCGAAAGCGCAGTGTAAACCCCAGCCATGTCGGTGAGGGTTGTGCCCGATGGGTTGCTTTCCACATCAATATCATAGCCATCCAAACCGTATTTGTTAACCACACTATCCATGATCATTTTAGCGGTTGTTTGGTACCCTGCGGTAGTATGTGGTACGCCCGACGGAATATTCAGGTTGCCTGTGACAATTACTTTGGTGCCTTTGGCATGTAACGAGCTAACCCATGCCGGGACGCTGCTGGCAATAGGCGATGTTTTGTCAAAACAAAAAAGGATAAGTACGTCGAGACTATCGGGTACCAATGAAAAGTTAGAGCCATTTACGCCAGGCCCATAACAAGGGCCCTGTACACGGTAAAAGCCTGCGCTAATTTCGTGTTTTGTGGCTTTATAAGCAATCAGGTCGGCGTTTGAAGCCATGGTTGTAAGCCCATTTTTAGATGCACCTGTAGTTGGTGATTTTGAGACAGTGTTTCCAGAATTCTTTTTACAAGCCTGGGTTGCGAACAGAGCTGAAAGGCCAATCAGCAAAAGACCGGCTTTTAATGAAGATGTGTTTCTTTTCATAATTTGGTTTTTTGAAGGGTTTATATTTGGTGAATTTGTTTTATTGTTTTATAATGTATCAGGGCACTTTCTGAAAAGAGCCCTGATATAAAAGCTGCTTATTAAGGTTTAATAGGGCTCAGATGGGCAAAAACAGAATCGGTATAAGCCTGACCCGCACCATTTGCCGCATAAACCATAATTCCTGCTTTAGCACCGCCTGTTTTAGGCTGCCATGCGGCTGCTGCTTCGGCATTGGTCAAGGTGTTATATTGGGATGATACGCCAATCATTGTTTTGGCATTGCCTATGTATTTGGCCCATTGATTAAACCTTGATGTGTTATCAGAGAAATAGCCCATATCCTCCACAAAATTAAAGTAGGCCGCCATGCTGGCGCTTTGGCCTATGGCATTACCTTCTGGCGCTCCGCTGTATATGGCTGCTGTGTAGATGGTAGCGGTGTTTGATGATTTTGGCCCGAAGTATCCGCCGAGAGCTTTCAGCATATTGGTATAGTTTGTATTTACTGTTGCACCGTGTTCTATATCCAAAGCAATGCCGTCAAGATGCAATGAGTCAATTACAATTTGTTTAACAAACGCTGCAAATTGAGTATAGGTTAATTTAGTACCGGCGCTATTGGTAAAGGGTGTTGTGGTGCTCCATGAGGCCGCATCATCAATATTCATCAGTACCTTAACGCCTCTGCCTTGCAGCGTTCTTACATCGGCCATAATGGCTTTGTATGATTTGTAAGTGTTGCTCAGCATGATGCCGTTATGGTTGGGATCATAATGGGTTGAATCGGCAATTTGCCATGGGGTACCCTCAAACAATACCATCACATTGGCGCTTTGCGTACACTGCAGTAACGAAACACTGCCGTTATCAAAAGCGTAATAAGCAACCTTGTAAGGAGGACCGGCAGTAACGGCCGTTGAATTAACAGCACGTGCTACAGTAGTGTTTGAATTACCGGATGCCGGGGATAACTGTTCTGATTTTTTACAACCGGCAGAAAATAGCAACGCCAGGCCTGCTAATACAAGGCCTGGTTTACAAGCCTGGTTTAACTTTTTTACTGAATTCATTTTCATAGATTTTTGATAGATGGGTAAATAGTAATTGGAGTTTTAGTGCACTAATCGTTTTCATAAGAACCCACCCGAAGGTGAGTTCTTATAAGTTGTTTAACCGTGTCGGATAATAAATTATTGATTATTGAATTTTAACAGAGGTCACTACATCATTGGCACTTGGCGATAGGGCACCAAACCAACTGTTATTGGCAGTAAGCGTCCAGGAGGTACCACCAAAATTGTCATTGGCATACATGATCACCGTCCAGCCGGATGGTATTTGTACCGATGATGCCCAATTGTCTACAAAGCCTTTGGCCTGCAGTTGTGCCAGGGTATAAGTGCCTTTGGCTATTTTTTGGGTAGCCGTGCCGCCATAGCTCGAATTCTGGTAAAAAACTACACCTGTAGTGGTCCCGCCACCAGCAACGGGATTCATGATCTTGATGAGGTCATTGGTTACTCTGAAATTTGGTGTTCTAATGGTATTGTCATGTTGTGATGTAAGTGGCGCATCGCGGTCAATGGCGTAACCAAAGGTTCCTCCTTTTTTACCTGAGGTAGGTTCCCAACGGGCATAATCATAAGCGCGACCTGTTCCATTTTGCGGATAAATAACATCATCCCAGTAATTGCTTGGGTAACCGTTTTCTTCATAAAATGAAAACCCAACCACAAATTGTGTAGAGCTGATTCGCGACGAAAAAGTACTCCAGGTACTTTGCAAGGTACTTGCGCCCCTGCCATATGCCTGCAGGAAAACGTAGCTTATATCGGCATATACCTGTTGGAAAAGGCTATTGCTGCCTGTTTGGTTGGTATCAAAGGTGAGCAGCTTGCCGGTTCCGGATTTTGGACCGAGGTAGGCAGAAAGCGCATTATAAACGCCTGCCATATCTGTTAAGGTAGTTCCGGACGGGTTGCTTTCAATGTCGATATCATACCCATCTAAACCATATTTATTAATGGTACTATCCATGATCATTTTTGCTGTAGTGGCATAACCCGCAGCATCATGGGTTACCCCTGCAGGGATAGCGAGGCTACCGGTATAAAGTACTTTGGTGCCCTTAGCGTGTAAGGCCGGTATGTAAGTATTTTTTAAAGCTGTCCAGTAAGGGGAGCTGGGAGGGGTATAATCAGTAAAAACAATAGCTATATCCAGGCTGTCGGGCAGGTCGGTCATGATCGGGTCATTGGCATTCCCGGAAACGGTTCTGTCGCGCCAGGTTCTGAAAAAGCCGGCTGTAATCTCGTGGGCGCTGTTTTTATAAGCAATTAAATCGGCATTTGAAGTAGCCTGCGTACTGAGGTTGTTTTTGGATACTGCTGCCGTTTGTAATTTGGAAGCCGCGTTACCGCTATTATCTTTTTTACAGGATTGGGTACAAGCAAGGGCCGATATGCCGAGCATAAAAAGACCGGTTTTAAGGGAGAATAACTTTTTTTTCATAATGAGGGCTTTTAAAGGGTTTATGTTTAATAAAATTGATTCATAAATATTAACAGGCAGATTGTATAGGAACTTTTTCCAAAAGAATAATTAGCCAAAGAAGGGTGAGACTCCTTCTTTGGCCATTATTTATTTCGTAGATCTTTACTCCCAAAGAGGAGTTCAGATCATTGAATTTTAACACAAAGAAGGGTGAGACTCCTTCTTTAGCTAATTATTTATTTCGTAGATCCTTATTCTCAAAAAAGAGTTCAGATCACTGAATTTTAACCGAGGTTACCACATCATTGGCATTTGGCGACAAGGTGGTGAAATCTGGCGTGTTTGCTGTACGTGTCCAGGATGTACCACCAAAATTATCGTTGGTATACATGATCACTGTCCATCCCGATGGCACTTTTACCGATGATGCCCAGTTATCCACAAAACCATAAGCCTGTAATTGGGATAAGGTATAGGTACCTTTAGGTATCAGGCTGGTAGCCGTACCGCCATAATTGGTATTCTGATAAAAAGTTACTCCTGTAGTTGGCGTGGTGCTGCCGCTGCCGTTCATCAGTTGAATGGCGTTCCTCGAAACGATGAATGGCGGGGTGTGGTTATAATCGCGGCTCATACGATATGCGCCAACACCGGCAACCTTGTTGGTTTTGGCCCAATTAGTGGCATAATTGTATAGATCGGATGTTGCCTGAGCATCGCCGCCTGATTGATCTTCAGTGCCATCGGCATGTTTAAAGCTATCGCCGTTAACCAGCAAAATAGTTTTATCCGATCCATAAGTAGAAGCTATCGAAGATAGTGGGAAGGAACTGCTGCTCCAGTAATGGCTTCCGGTAGTATAAGACTGGAATAATATATAGTCATAATTGCTTTTGGTGCCGGTTAAACTGTTATTATCCAGAGATCCGTCGGTATCATAAAAAAATACCGGTTTTTTGCCCATGCTTTTGGTAACTGCCGAGGTAGAGTTTGGCCCGAACCATTTGGCTACCGATTTTAATAAATTGGGGTAACTGCTGCTGGTTACATTTTTATTGTCGATAGTTCCGGATTCTATATCCAGGTCTATCCCATCTAAAGAGTCGGCTACAATATGCTGGTTATACATCGCCTGCGACCAATGATCATAAGTGCTGGTTGAACTGGCAACAGTCTTGGTTGAAGTTGGCGTAGCCGGATCCTTGGAAGAGCCATCAAAATAGGCATCCTGCAGAAAGTGGCACACCACTATCCTGGTTCCCTTGGCCTGAGCAGCGCGCCAGTGTGATCGTGTGGCATCATTCCCGGCAAAAAACTCCAAAAAGTCGGTACTGTCCGGTGCATTGGCTGGGTTATAACTGGCTGCAGGATCGGCACCATCACCTACCAAAAAGCCTACAAATATTTTATGTACACTGTTTTTGTAAGCAATTAAGTCGGCATTGGAAGTGACCGCCTGTGTTTTTAAACTATTCTTGGAGGCGCCAAGTGTTTGTAGTTTTTCGGCGGAATTTCCACTATCCTTTTTGCAGGACGAAGTAAAGGCAAGAGCCAACATACAGAGCATAGGCAACCCTACCCTCGTTAAAAAAGCATTTTTTTTCATAATAGGTTTTTTAATAACAGTTAAATAGAGCGTTGATAGAGTCAAGAATCGAGAGCCCTGGAAAATGATCATACATCATTTCACTTATGTCTTGATTCTTGACTCTTAATTCTTATTCGATTATTGAATTTTAACAGAACTTACCACATCGTTAGCATTGGGCGACAAGGTGGTGAAATTGGCAGTGTTGGCGGTTAACGTCCAGGATGTACCGGTAAAATTATCATCGCTGTACATGGTCACTGTCCATCCCGAAGGTATTTTTACCGATGATGCCCAGTCGTTCACAAAGCCTAAAGCCTGCAACTGTGATAAGGTATAATTGCCTTTGGCTATAGTGCTGGTGGCGGTTCCACCATAATTGATATCCTGGTAAAAAGTAACACCGGTAGCCGGTGGTGTAGTGCCGCCGCTGCCAAACACCGTTGCTTTACCATATAGCGCGTTAGATACATTGCTCAGGTAAGTGTGCGAATCGGCATTAGGCAGGTTATAGTACAGGTAGATGCCATAACCATCACTAACCGTTTGTGTAGCCAATGATGCAGCAGTTGATGCGCTGGTGCTTTGGATATCAATAGCAGCAGGACCTAAATTGCTTTTAGCCAGGCCCGGTACGTTAGGGGCACCATAGCTGCCATAGTAAGCTTGCCAGCTATAATCAATTTTTGAGCCTACGGTTACACCGTTGTAACTTAAGTTTGATGCAGCAGGGCCAATAAAGTAAAAGGAGATCAGCTTATTAGGCATCAGCTGGCGTAGTGCGGTTACCAGGTAAACAAACGAACTGGAGTTGGGTTGTCCGGTATTGTTGGTACCATAATCGGCGTATTCATCATCAAAGTCAATACCGTCAAGACCATAAGTTGTTACTGCGTTGGCTAATAATTGTGCAAAATCCTGCGCGGCTTGCTGACTCGGGAAGTTAGAGATACCGGCACCCTGGTGATTGCCCAGGATGGACAGCATTACCTTAATCCCTTTGGCCTGTAATGGCTGTATTTTGGTGGCTGCATTATTTAATACAGCGGTTACCTGCGGGTTAAAAAACAACTCGGCCTTTTGGGTAGTGGTGTTATAATTAATATTGGCCGCGAATATGATACCGATATCAAAAAGCTGCTCCCCGGTTGACAGGGTATAATTGCCTACATTAAGGATATCGTTATTGTTCACTTCCACATAACAAACGCCTTTAGGGCCACTAACGCCAATAGCATTGGTGCCCAGTTTTGAGGAAGCGGTGTTTGTTTTTGCAGTAGGAGTAAGGTCTTTTTTACAGGCTGCTGTAAACATCAGGCTAAAGCTTAATAAAGCAATGGCTGTCCTGTTAAAGAATAAGTTGATAGATGTTTTCATGTCGGTTTCTATTAGTTTTTCAAGGGTAAACTTTAGGGCTGTTTCACGGTAGCTTTACCATATAGCGCATTGGAAACGCTGGTTAAGTAAGTATGTACATCTGTATTAGGCAGGTTATAATACAGGTAAATACCGTAGCTGTTATTAACAGTTTGTGTAGCCAGTGAAGCCGCGGTTGATGAGCTGGTGCTTTGGATATCGATAGCCGCAGGACCCAAATTGCTTTTAGCTAATCCCGGAACGTTTGGTACCGAATAAGAGCCATAAATAGCATTCCAGCTGTAATTAACTTTTGAGCCTACGGTTACACCGTTATAGCTTAAGCGCGATGCTGCAGGGCCATAAAAATAGAAAGAAATGAGTTTGTTTGGCATCAGCTGACGCAAGGCGGTTACCAGGTAAACAAATGAACTGGAATTAGGTTGTCCGGTTCCGTTGGTGCCATAATCGGCATACTCATCGTCAAAGTCGATACCGTCAAGGCCGTAAGTGGTAACGGCGTTGCTGAGCAGCTGGGCAAAATCCTGGGCAGCCTGCTGGCTCGGGAAATTAGAGATACCCGCACCCTGGTGATTGCCCAAAATAGAAAGCATTACTTTAATGCCTTTGGCCTGCAGTGTTTGTATGTAAGTAGCTTTGTTGCTCAATACATTAGTTACCTGCGGATTAAAAAATAACTCGGCCTTTTTGGTGGTGGTGTTATAATTGATATTAGCCGCGAAGATAATGGCAATATCAAACAGCTGCTGCCCGGTTGATAGGGTATACTTGCCCACGTTACGGATATCGTTACTGTTAACCTCTACGTAGCAAACGCCTTTAGGACCGCTAACGCCAATGGCGCTGGTATTTAATTTTGATGAGGCGTTGTCGGCTTGCGGGGTGGGTGAAAGGTCTTTTTTACAGGCCGCTGTAAACAGCAGTGAAAAGCCTAATAAAGCAATAGATGCTTTGGTAATTGAATTGGATGTTTTTCTCATTGTCGGTTTTTAAATTGGTTTATAAATTTTTGATCGGTTGTAAGCTCAAAAGCGGTGTTTTATCCATAGGCATATCGGCTTTTTATTGGTGGCATAAAGAGATAATTGGAGATAAATTAATAAGGAGGGTAGGGTATTAAACGATTTAGCATTATAATATGTTTAGTTAAATAACTAAGAAATGTTAAATATTTTTTAATGTCCGGTAAATTGATGAGCATATATTAATGGGTTTATATGCGTAATGATTTAATTGGTTTACAGCTATATAGACAAGTAATAAATAACAATTGCCTACAAGCATTTAAAATTTAATTATATTAATATCTATATTATCGCCATATATGGTTTAATAGTCTCATTTGGCGCAGTAACCGGTAATATGCCATCAGGAAAAAAACTACATTTGCCATGGCTTTAGGGGTATTCTGCAAAGAATTGAGATAAACCCTTTGAACCTGATCCGGCTGATACCGGCGGAGGGAAAAGTTTGGATTTATTTTATCCACACCGCTCAGTCCTGAGCCCATAAGCCTAATTTTTATCAAAAGATCAACGATGAGTAAAAAAACACAAGGCTATCCATCCGTTTTAACAATTGCAGGATTCGATGGTAGCGGCGGTGCCGGTATGCAGGGCGATATCAAAACCATCTCGGCACTGGGCTGCTATGCTACCTCGGTGCTCACTGCGCTCCCGGTTCAAAATACTTGCGGGGTAAGGTCCATTTATCCTATACCCGCCACTATTGTCGAAGCTCAGTTGCAAGCCTTATTGGATGATGTTTTTCCGGATGCTATCAAAATAGGCATGGTGCATTCTGCTGATGTGGTTGAGGTCATTGTAAATACTTTACAACAGTATCCTAAAGTTCCGGTGGTATTTGACCCGGTCATGGTATCAACCAGCGGGCACCGGCTCCTGGAAGATAGTACGGTGGAAATCATCGTTAAAAAATTATTCCCCATAACCACTATTGTTACCCCTAATTTAGATGAAGCTGCGGTTTTAACCGGGATGTCTGTACATACTGTAGCGGATATGCGAATAGCCGGTAAAAGGATCATGGAGTTGGGAGTAAGATCTGTCCTGCTCAAGGGCGGTCACCTGGATGCCGCACAATTAACCTCCTTGTATTTTACAAACGACGGCAATATACAGGAATACAAGTTTGAAAAAATCGATACCCCAAACACCCGTGGTACAGGATGCGCCCTGTCATCGGCCATAGCCGCTTACCTGGCTATAGGCAGATCACTGCCAGATGCGGTGACCCTTGCGCAACAATACGTACACCTGGCCATATTGAACGGGAAAGATGGACAAATGGGCAAGGGGAATGGCCCGCTGAATCATTTTTTTAATCCTGTGGAATTAATTAAGCGGGTGATTTAATATATAATATCTTAAAAGCGGTTGTCACCCTGAGCTCCGTCGAAGGGTAGAGCGCAGAGGCCTGCCCGCCATACTTCGACAGGCTCAGCATGACACCCCTTTCGAGGAAAATTGTGCCGGAACAACTAACTTACAATTTCTGTTCTTTGGCTGCCTTTTCAATTTCAGGGAGCGAGTTTTTATAGGCTGTTATATCCCAGGTTAAGTTAAATAGTTTGGCATACGCTGCAATAGGTTGCAGATCCACAGCTTTGCGTCTTTCGTCCACATGGTCGGGATCTTCTATCGGATAAAAGCATAATTTGCCGGTTGTTTTGTTGTTGAATAGCTGACTGCCGTAAATCTGCTTTTTGCCCTGTCGCATGGCAACACGGTCTTCTAACAGTGCTAAATTGCTCGAGAGTGTTTTGCCATCCATTACCGCTTTCCTTACCATGGGCAGATATTCTTCCTGCGTGGCAAGATCGGCATGCTGTATCACTAAAAACAAGCCCTGGCTGCTATTCATACCTACATCCTGCGGGCCAAGCCAGCCATATTTGTTGATGATACCCTTTACTTTAACTAAATTTTTAGCATCGATGGCCCGTAATGCTTTTCTTGCAGAATCGATCCGGGTTTCGCTGGCCTTACTTTTCGAAATTTCACCCATTCTGATCCTGCCTCCCTGGTCGTCCTTATAAATGGTATCCAGCATGAGCATTACCGGTTTGTTGAATTTACTGCTGTCGATAGTAAAAGAATTTACCTGTGCCATGGATACCGACCGTAAAAGCACCAGGATCAGGACGGGATAGGTGTGTTTTATTTTCATTGTGATAAATTGATGTTTGGTATTGGTAAAGGGCTTATTATTAACGGGAAACTATTTTTAAAATTGTCTTCGCAGATGCTCATTCCATAGCAACGGCATCCGCAAGAATGTGCATCTGACAATCCGTGAAAACCCCGCAGCCCTGATGGATTTTACGCGATGTATTCAACGTAAAATCACGATGCCGATCGCGTAAATATCCCGTCTGCTTTTTCTTGCCGGTACTGCAATTTTGCAGCTCACATTTTTTATAACGAGGGAAGACAACAAATACTAATCAGCCCAGCACAGCACATAGGTAGAACGTTTTATTCCCTGAAACGGACAATCGTATGTACACAGAAAAAGTTAGAACATTCACAAAAAGAGAAATGGAAGTGCTCGATTTGATTGGAGAAGGATTTTCCTCCAAGCAGATCGCTGGGAAATTATTTATCAGTATTAACACCGTGGAGACACACAGGCGTCACATGCTTGAAAAAATGGAGGTTAAAAACTCCATGCAACTGATAAGGCGCGCAACACACGCGTTATTGCTTACGGAGAGCGGATTTTAATAAAAAGTTTATTATTATCCCCATATTATTCCCCCCTTCAAGCCCTTGGTCATAAAACTAAGGGCTTTTTGTTTGTTGTTTACTCAGAGGCTCCTAAATATTTAAGTTACCCCATCTAAACTAAGGAGCATCCGGAAAGCAGGTTCTCGATTAGGAGACTCCGCAGGAGTCCAAATTTCTTTAATTTTTATCTATAAACAGGTGACCTCTCTGAGGCCGAACGGCAGACCAGGTATACTGATTATCATATAAAGCATTGCCGGCCCCAGCCAGGCCACGTATTTATAGGCCTAAAAGGCACGTTTTTTGGCCCCGTAGGTGCCTCCAGTTGAAATTTTATGTTGGGGAGTTTGTAAGTTAATTGGTTATAGTATAAAGCTTTGTCGGCCCTAGGGGGGCGTGTTATAGTTCTAAAAAACACGTTTTTTGGCCTCATAGGTGCCTCCTGTTGAAGTTTTAGGTCAGGGAGTTTTGTAAGTTAACTGGTTATCATATAAAGCATTGCCGGCCCCAGCGGGGCCACGTGTTTATAGGCCTAAAAAGCATGTTTTTTGGCTCCGTAGGAGCCTCCTGTTGAAATTTTAGGCTGGTAAGTTTTGTGGGTTAACTTGTTGTCTACTCAAGGTCCGCTGCAAGAGACCCTGAGTTATTGGCTACAACAATGGAAAGCCCGGTCCCTTTCAGGAAACTCCAAGGGGATGAAGCGTCTCTTGAAAAGAATCCGCAGGGGAGGAATACCTTACTGCTCATTCCAAACTTAAGACCCTCCACCAGTTGCCTCTTATATTTTATTCAGGTACATTTATCGCTTGATTGACTTATTAAATGAAAAAAACATTATTTATCTGTTTATGGCTGACGATAGCGGCCATCAGCGGTTACGCTCAACCCCAGGCGCCTGATGCCGAGTACATCAAGGCTAATTATCAGAAATACGAATACCAGATACCCATGCGCGATGGTAAAAAGCTGTTTACCTCGGTATATGTACCCAAAGACCAGTCGAAAAAGTATCCTATCATGATGGACCGCACACCATACAGCGTTGCGCCGTATGGAACAGATGTGTATAAAGGCGGTCTGGGTCCATCGTCGTTATTTGTGCATGACGGGTTTATTTTTGTTTACCAGGACGTTCGCGGCCGCTGGATGAGCGAAGGTATTTTTGAAGAAATGACACCCGAAAAAGAGGTTCATAAAACCAAAAACGATGTTGACGAAGGCACGGATACTTATGATACCATCAACTGGCTGTTGAAAAACCTGCCCAATAATAATGGTAAAGTAGGCGTATGGGGTATATCATATCCTGGCTTTTATACTACGGCCTCATTGCTGAGCCGCCATCCGGCGCTGGTTGCTGCATCGCCACAAGCTCCCATGGCCGATCTGTATCGCGATGATGCTTTTCATAACGGCGCCTTTATGCTGGTAGCTAACTTTGGCTTTTACCCATTTTTTACCAATCGCCAGGATGATAAACCTACGCAACGCCGGTCGCCTGGGCTTAATACCGGAACCGAAGATGGCTATGATTTTTTCCTGAGAATGGGATCGGTAAAAAATACCAACGATAAGTTTTATAAAGATACTATACGCCTGTGGAACGAGATGCTGGATCATCCCGACTATGACCAGCACTGGAAAGACCGTAACGTGCTGACCCACCTGCATGATATTAAAACCGCCGTACTGGTTACCGGCGGTTGGTACGATGCTGAGGATTTGTACGGCGCTATCAATACCTATAAAACACTGGTGAAAGAAAATCCTAAAACACCCATTTACTTTACCATGGGTCCCTGGGTACATGGCGGCTGGGCCCGCGGTGATGGCGACCATTTAGGCGATGTGGATTTTGGTGGGCCAACCGGGCCATTCTATCGCGAAAAGATTGAGTTTGCCTTTTTTAGTCATTATCTCAAAGGTACCGATCTGAACCTGGCGCCGGTATCTGCATTTGAAACAGGTACCAATCAATGGAAAACCTATAATACCTGGCCCGCAAAAGAGGCTGTTGAAAAGAAACTGTACCTACTGCCCGGCGGTAAACTGTCTTTTGATGCACCGGCAGCTACAGCAGGCAGCTTTGATGAGTTTATATCAGACCCAAACAAACCGGTGCCTTTTATCAATAGCACAACTATGGATATGAAGCGGGAGTACATGACCGGCGACCAGCGTTTTGCCGCGCAACGACCGGATGTACTCACCTATGCAACTGATGTGCTGGATAAGGACGTGACATTGGCCGGTAATATATGGGCCAATTTAAAAGTATCCACTACAGGCACCGATGCCGATTGGGTAGTTAAAGTGATTGATGTTTATCCCGATTCGACTAGAAATAATAAGTGGACAGGCAAGGATGTTTACCTGTCGGGCTATCAGCAAATGGTACGCAGTGAAGCTATCCGTGGCAAATACCGCAATGATTTTAGTAAACCCGAGCCATTTGTACCAGGCCAGGTAACACCGGTTAATTTTGAACTGCAGGATGTGCTGCACACCTTTAAAAAAGGTCACCGATTAATGGTGCAGGTACAAAGCACCTGGTTCCCGCTGATTGACAGGAATACCCAGCAGTTCCAGGACATTATGAAAGCAAAAGACACCGACTTTAAAAAAGCAACCCACCGGGTTTATACCTCAAAAGATAGCCCAAGCTTTTTGAAAGTAAGGGTGATGGAATAGCATGTAAATATCGAACACCGGATGCTGAATGTTGAACGCTGAAGATTTTATCATTCAGCATCCGGTATTAAAAAGTGAAGGATAGTGCGATTCCTTCCCTGGGGAAGGGGGAATGGAATAGGGCAAACTATCGACCGTGTTAAAAGGCTGTCATGCTGAGCTCTGTCGAAGCATGGTGGGCGGGCCTCTGCGCTTAACCCTTCGACGGGGCTCAGGGTGACAGTCCCTTTTTTAGCCTTTAGTTGGTTTTAGTATCTTTATCTGGGTTTACATAAAATCTGGTGAATTGTGATGATTTTTTTCATAATACATTCACCTTCAATTTGTTAAATGTATGTTAACCATAAAAAGTGTAAACCATGTAAACCCACTTTAACCTGTGGTCGGTGTTTTCATCGTATCACTCATAAATACCGATGAGAACAATAAGCTACATCCCTAAATTAGTTTGTACCGCAGTGGTAATTCTCCTGTGCCCTTTACTAAGCTATGGCCAGCACAGCCCCGAAAAAAAATATCAACAGGACCCGGTAAAATATGATACCACCACCAAGCTTTTCAAAACCGCTTACCTTCCTAAGGCACCGGTAAAAGCGCCGAACATCGTGATTATTATGCTGGATGATGTGGGTTTTAGTACCGCCGGCAGTTTTGGGGGGTTGGCAGAAACACCGGTGTTTGACAGCCTGGCCAAAAACGGATTAAAATATACCAATTTCCATACAACAGCCTTGTGTGCGCCTTCGCGTGCCGCGCTTTTAACCGGGCGTAATCATCATTCTGTACACATGGGGCATTTTACCGAAACCGCTTTTGATGCGGCCGGTTACGATAGCTATATGCCCTTTGAAAAAGCCACCATAGCCGAAGTATTGCGCGAAAACGGCTATAACACTTTTGCTGTAGGCAAATGGCACTTAACCCCATTGGCCGACAGAACCGCGGCTGGTCCTTTCAATCGCTGGCCTACGGGGCGCGGTTTTGATCGTTTTTATGGTTTCCTGGAATCGGCGACCGATCAGTACTACCCGGTACTTTGGGAAGGCATAACCCGGGCGCGGGTAGATACCGGGAAAGGGACGCATTTAACTACGATGCTGGCCGACAGGGCTATTGATTATATTCGCAATCAGCACAAAGCAAATCCGCAGAAACCGTTTTTCCTGTATTTTACACCGGGTGCGGTGCATTCGCCCTTACAAACGGATAAGCAATGGATAGATAAATACAAAGGCAAATTTGATATGGGCTGGGATAAATACCGCGAGTTGGTGCTGGCCAATCAAAAACGCCTGGGTGTGGTACCTGCCTACGTTACCCTGCCGCCCCGTAATGAAAAAATAGCGCCCTGGGAAAGTCTTTCGGCTGATGAAAAAAAGGTAATGGCCCGGGCCATGGAAGCACATGCCGGCTTTTTATCGCAAACCGATCACGAGATAGGCCGGGTGATTAATTATTTAAAACAAATCGGGCAATTGGAAAACAGTGTGGTGATGGTCATCATCGGCGATAATGGCGCTACCAAATATACCGCCGACATACCCGGTGTGCCCGAAGGAATGGAGAAGGCCAGCCATGAAGAGCGGGTGAAAGCGGCATTGGAAAACATAGATCAAATAGGCAGAAAGAATTTTAAGGGTGATATACCCCTGGGCTGGACACAAGCCACCAATGCTCCCTTTAAACTCTGGAAAGGTGATGCTAATGCGGAAGGGGGAACGCACAATCCCATGATCCTGTATGCTCCGGGTTTTATAAAAGAAAACGGAGGCATCCGCAATCAATACGTACACTTGATTGATGTATGGCCAACGGTGATGGAGCTTATAAAGGCGAAGGTTCCGGCATCGGTCAATGGTTACCAACAGGCACCTGTGGAAGGAACAAGTTTTGTATATACGCTGAATGATCCTGCTGCTAAAGACAGGCACACGCTGCAATACTATGAAAGCGGGGCTTCCAGGGCTTTGTATAAGGATGGATGGAAAGTAGAGGCTTATCATCACCAGGGGCAATCGTACCTGAAAGATACCTGGGAACTATATGATATGCAGCACGATTTTAATGAGCATTTTAACCTGGCCGCAAAATATCCCGAAAAGGTAAAAGAATTGCGGACCTGGTTTGAGATTGAAGCCAAAAAGTACCATGTTTACCCGCTGCATGATTCCTGGTTCCCGGCAAACAAATATTTACAGATAAGCGATAGCCGGGAAAAAGAAGCGCAGGAGGATGAATAATATGGGTCCCTTGTTAGATTACTATTGTATTTTTGTATAAAATCTGTTTTATTACATATGGAGTTTTTACAACCAACTGTTATCGACACAAAAGTGATCTCGGCAGAACATCCGCAGGATTATTTTAATACCATTCTGAGCAGCGTGAATGATCATATCGTGCGGATAGGGATCATGACCGAACCTTATTTCTGGCACCTGCATCCCAACTCCGACGAAACTTTCCTGGTACTGGAAGGCACCCTGCTCATCGACCTGGAGACCGGGACTATCGAATTACAACCCGGGCAATTGTTAACCATTCCTAAGAACATGCGTCACCGTACCCGTCCCGGAGGGGAAAGATCCGTAAACCTTACTATTGAGCACCAGCAAACAGAAACGATAATGGGCTAAATTAAATATCTTCCCAAAGCTCAATACTGTTTCCTTCGGGATCAAGGATGTGAACAAATTTGCCGTAATCATAAGTAGCTATTTCATCAATAATGGTTACGCCATCATTTTTTAGCTGCTCTACCAACGCTTCGATGTTCTCGACCCGGTAATTGATCATGAAGTCCTTTTTCGAAGGTTCAAAATATTTAGTGTCTTTTGCAAAAGGGCTCCAAACAGTAGTGCCCTCTTTATCGGGATCATCTGCATCTCTCCATCTAAACATGGTGCCATATTGCTCAACAGGCAGTCCCAGATTTTGAGAATACCAGTCCTTCATTTTCTGCGGATCATTACATTTAAAGAAGATGCCGCCTATGCCGGTTACTTTTTTCATATAGCTAAATTTAAACAAATTAACCATATAAAATAGTCGGCATCCCAAAAAGATTTGATGTGCCAACAGACAGAAACTATAAGGGGTAAAGCGTGTAATCATGCTGATTTTTCTTGTATTACCGGTCAGGATTTTGTATCTTAGTACAAGCAGCCCGGTTTCTCCGAAAAAGAGAGAAACCGGGCTGTTTGGTTAAGGGAAAAATAAGCCCAAAAATCAACTGTTTTGCAGGTAGTTATTTGATATTCAGAAAATTAACACTTTTTAAACCTCTCAAAACTCATCTAAAATTTGTTAAAAAGTGTTAAAATCGATGGTTTTGAGTGAATTTTAAGCAGTTTTTGATGTGTTTTTGCCCTGTTTTTGAGCAGAAAAGTGTTAAAATAAAACTTTAAAAAGTTTTTGTTGCCGGTGCATCAATAAGGGGCTGGGATAAAAATAACGGTTGTGGTGTAATGCCAGATTTGCGTTAAACTATAGTTTTGGAGTTAAAACCTGAAGATCCCAACTTTATCAGTGAAAAAGTGCATGAAAAATCTACTGTTTATTTTGTTGCTGTTTGCTATAACAGGCGCTTATGGTCAGCAAACTAAGGTTGAAAATAATGTGTTATATAAATCTGTAACATTACCAAAGGATGATGCCCGGTTTCTGGCTTTAAAGCGTACGGCTCAGAAATATATATCCCAGTTTATTGATAGCCTGCAAAAACATGGGAGCGATACCCAGGGCTACAGGTTTGTAGTAAAATCTGATTTTGTGGAGGGCGATACCCATGAGCATATGTGGTCGGAAGTAGTAGGTTATAGCAATGGTTTTTTTAAAGCCATATTCATCGATTCGCCATTTATGCTTAAAAATATTAAGCTTGGCGATAAGATCAGCATTAAAGAAACTGATGTAGAAGATTGGGCTGTTAACAATCTGAGAACAAAACAAATAACCGGTGAGTTTTCAGAGAAATACCTGAACAGTAAACCCTAGAAAAAGTAGTGGAATTATATCCCTGTTAAAATCACCGGGTTCCTGTTTGGTAAAACCTGATATAGTACATAAGTGCCCTTTGTATCGATGGTAGTCGTAATGGTTTGCTTTTTATTGCCTTGTACAACATTTACATTTTTCCAGCCGGCGGGTACATAGGTTTTAAGCGTAAGCGGGATATTATAAAAAACTTTGCTAAGCGGGTGGTTGATAGTTACGGTTACCTGATGGCCTTTCAAGCTGCTTTGTAATTTGGCGCTTTGCCTTTCGCGCATGTACTTGGTTACATCGCCAAAAGTAGCCACCCAAAGCTTGTCCTGGTGGTTTTTAATATAAGTAAAATACTGATCCAGTTCCTGGTGAGGCAGGGCTTCCCAGCCAATACCATCCACACCATGATGGGTAAGTACCAGCCAGGTATCCTTCCTGTTCATGGTGGTATCAATCCAGGCTTTCATCATGGGCAATGGTGTTTGGGTTGTTGCACCGCGCTGGTATTGAACATACTCCTTGTTGGTATTGCCGGGAGTATCCCGGCTGCTGCGGCTTATTTCTTTGAGCCAGGGTTCGGGCATACGGTTACGCAGGGCAGGATATACTTTGGCCAGGTAAGCAACGGCACGTTCATTCTCGGTACCAAATGGCCCCTCGGCACTAAAGGTGTATGGAAGGCCCAGGTGGTTTAAAACATCCAGCCGGCTTTTTTCGGCTTCGTACATTAAATTGGTTTCGTCAAGGGCTGCCAGACGGGGATGCGTTACCATATGGCTGGCAAATTCGTGGCCTTGCGCGGCATAGGCTTTAATCTGTGCCCAGGTAGTGCCATGGGCATCTTTATATTCGTCGTTATGTTGTACACCGGGTTTAAATTCGCCATTTCGTACTTTGGCGTAACACTCATCAATGGCTTTATAAGCTGCTTCGGGTTTGCCTGCATCTATTAATGAACCCGCCTTGTAATGATAATCCAGCGGACCGATCAGCCCAAGATACCCGGCTGCCGAAGCACGCTCAAAGAAATTATCCTTATTAGTAGGTATGGTAGCTGTTTCCCTGATGATATCTTTTACCGGGCGACCAATGAACCGGCCATGATATTGTGAACCCGGTATTTGCCCGGTGATAATAAAAAATGTAGCAGGTAGCTGTAGTCTGTTGAGGATAGGCAGGGCCACTTTAAACTGGTTAATGGAGCCATCATCCCAGGTAATAGATACCGCCCCGTTACGGCCGTATTGCCATTTGGTTACCTGAGTTTTACCTGGTTGGGCTTTCGCTAACGGACTCAAAAGTAGGGCGACAATAACTGGCAAGAACAGTTTTTTCATTATAAAAAGGTTTATGTAGCTAATATAATCACGGTGAGGAAAGATATGGGTTTATTAATCGCTTTGTAACGAAATAGTTAGGAAGTATGTAGATAGTTTTTATTAATTTAAACTAATTCTAAATAATGTTTGTGGATTGAGTTCGCGTTATTACTTTTGCGCTTGGTTAGGCTATTGAAAATATTACGGTTTTTACTGATACAGCGGCAATGAAGGTTTTTTTTCGCACCATACATCTTTACCTGAGCCTTGTGGCTGGTATTGTTATTTTTTGCTCGTGTTTTACAGGTACCATGCTGGTATTTGAAAAAGAGATACAGCATGCGCTTCATCCGCAACGTTATGCTATAAAACCAGAACAGAACAGAATGGCTTTGGCAAATCTGGTTCCAATAGCTCTAAAACAGGTGCCTAAAGCTAAGCTCTCATCGGTTATGGTATATAACGACCCTGGGCGGGCTACAGAATTAGCGGTAATCATTCCTGAGAAGAAAAAGAATGATGCTGAGCAACCGGCCCAGAAAGCCGGAAAAGGCAAAAAGGATCATGGTCATGACCATAAAGACAAGAAGCCAAAAGTCGACGAGAAACCAAACATTACCCTTTTTGTAAATCCCTATACAGGTGAGGTGATAGAGCAGTTTAACCGCCGCCAAACTTTTATGTATAAGGTGGAGATGTTTCACCGCTTTTTGCTGGGCGCGAAGAATAGTCTTGGCGATTGGATCATATCATTATCTACGCTTATTTTTCTGTTTATATTGATCACCGGGGTGATACTATGGTGGCCTAAAACAAAAGCCATCATGAGGCAACGCCTTAAAATTAAGTGGGATGGCAGTGCTAAAAGATTAACACATGACCTTCATATAGTCACCGGGTTTTATACTTCGGTATTTTTGATCGTCGTAGTACTAACCGGGCTAATCATGACCTTTAAGTGGGCTAATGTGGCATTGTTTGCCATTACGGGTTCAAAACCACCTGTTAAAGAACAATCCAAAGCCCCATTGTCTGTATACAAACCGGATGCGGAGGCTTTATCTGCTGATGCGATTTTAGCCGATATGGGTAAAACAATTACTACCGCTGAATATTATAGCGTTCGGTTGCCACGCGATTCGTCTGCTACTTATACCGTAAATGTTTGGCCGGAAGGCGCTATCGAAACCACTGCGGATATCTATTATATAGATCAGTATAGTGGCGGCTTAGCTGGTTCTCAAACCTTTGCCTCTAAAAGTTTAGGGCAACGGGTAAGGGCATATGTGAAACCGGTTCATACAGGTGCCGTATATGGCTTACCTACTAAAATACTCAGTTTTGTGGTTTGTGCATTATCGCTCATATTCCCGGTAACCGGGGTAATGATGTGGCTAAATCGTACAAAGAAAAAGAAACCACGCGCAAAAACATTGGTTGCAGCTTAAATTAAATATAAATTTATTGACCTGATCTGATTTTCTGTAGTAAGCAGCATTTTAGCTAGTCTTTTATAAACATCGCACTTTGTCCTTGATTGGATGCGTTCTGTTTGTTTTGAGGTGGAAGTGCACCTGTTTCCCAAACAAATTGAGCCATGATATGGCTAATCGAAACTTCATTTTAATAGTAAATTATTTAATAAAAAACGCAAGCGTTTGTTTATATATTTGATATGTATTTTACATATTTAATACATGGCAATTAAATAATTGAGCCTGAAACCGAATAACATACCCTACCTATGCTTTCTTTTTTTGAATCTAAAACTAACGGCCCCAAGGCGGCAAAAATCCTGCTTGACATTTTGAATGTTAAAGTTACGGCAACAACACTAATCCGGGAAATAGAAGAGCATCCTGATTACCCCAGCTTGTTGAGTATAAGTGATGTGTTAAACAATCACGGCGTTGAAAATATGGGGATAAGGGTTGATCCTGATAAATTTACGGAACTTCCCTGTCCGTATATTACGCAAATAAGGTGGGGAAAGAAGCCCGCAAACCTTTTTACAGTTGTAAAAGACGTGGACGAAAATACCATCCATTTTTTTGACCCGGAAAAACATCGGTGGACTTCTCTTGATAAGCAGAGTTTTTTAAAAGGGTGGTCGGGCTTTGCTTTGTTAGCCGAAGCTAAAGATGATGCCGGTGAAAAGGATTATGGTAAAAAGGCAAAGGAAGAAAACAGAAAAAGTATCATTCAGTATCTAATAGCCTTTTGTATCCCTGCTATAGCCATTATTGCGGGGCTATTGACCTTGGCGCAAGTGGGTGTAAATGCTTTACTGCCGGTTATTTTTACTTTGTTAACGCTTGCGGGTGCCATTACCGGGGCTTTATTGCTTTGGTACGAGATCGATCAGCATAACCCTGTATTGCAGCAGATTTGCAATGCCGGTAAAAAAGTAAACTGCGGAGCTATATTACAATCCAAAGCCGCAAAAATTGGAGGTATTAGCTGGAGCGCTTTAGGCTTTAGTTATTTCATGGGTATATTGCTGTTGTTGTTATTTTCGGGTATCACCAATCCCTCTGCTTTGTTTGCTGTATCCTGGTTAAATGTAATAGCCGTACCGTATGTGATCTTCTCTGTTTACTATCAGTGGCGTGTAGCCAAACAGTGGTGTGTATTGTGTTTATGTGTGCAGGGTTTATTAGTGCTGCAGCTGGCAACTGCCCTTTTAGGCAGTTGGCATACTTTACTATCATTTAATGTTATTGAACCTGGATTGATCATACCAGTTTTAACGGCTCTTGTTATTCCGTTTATCGCCGCAACTTTATTAATACCGGCTTTTCAAAAAGCTAAAGGAAGTAAACAGATTAATACTGAACTACAAAAACTAAAACATAACAGGCAGATATTTGAAGCATTGCTTGAAAAACAAAAGCGGGTAGTTAATATTCCCGCTGGACTTGGCATAACATTGGGTAACCCTGATGGTATTTATAAATTGATCAAAGTATGTAATCCTTATTGTGGCCCCTGCGCTAAAGCCCACCAGCCAATGGAGGATCTGTTAGAAAATAACCCGGATGTTCAGATACAGATATTATTTACGGCTACAAACCAGGAAGGAGACACGAAGGCTCCTCCCGTAAAACACTTGTTAGCCATCGCTGAGAAAAATGAAGAGCCTGTTATAAAACAGGCATTGGATGACTGGTATCTGGCCGAAAAGAAAGACTACGAAGTATTTGCTGCCAAATATCCGATGAATGGAGAATTGAGACAGCAGGATGCTAAAGTTGAGGCTATGAAAAATTGGTGTGATACGACAGGAATAGAATTTACACCTACCTTTTTTGTTTCTATGCCCAATGAGGGGAATGAAACGATATATTATCAATTGCCTGAAATATACAGCGTAATTGATTTAAAGTATTTCTTTGCTGTGTAAAATAAATGTTGAATAAGATTTATTATGATGGAATGAGCAGGCTCAAACAGCCTTTAAAAACGGTCGACTGGCTCATTCCACTATTTTAGCGGGGTTGTTGCTGTGTTACACAATGTATCATTCCGCCATTGGCATACAAGTTTCTTACGTCTATTCCAACTACAGTTCTGTTAGGGTATAAACTTTGTATAATCCTGTTTGCTACCGCATCATTGGCGTCATTATAATTAGGAACCAGCACTTTTTTATTTCCTATATAATAATTTACATAGGAGCCTTTGTAATCCAGTTTTTTGCCATAAGTTGTTTCAACATTGTTTTGGGTTAATGGAAGCTTCACTATATGGTAAGGTGTGCCATTTTTATTAGTGGCCGCATAAAGTGTATTAATATCGTCTTCAGGAACCTGCCAATCTAATAAATCATCATAGTCCATCGTTACCAGGGTGCTTGCATTAGCAAACCGTGCAAACCCGTCTATATGCATGTCGGTAATTTCTAAACCGGCTTTTCCTTTTAGCCAGATAAATTTGGTTACCCCCAGGTATTTGGTAAAAATAGCTTCCGCCTGTGCCTGTGTCATACCAGGGTTTCTATTATTATTCAGTATGGCGCTTTTGGTTGCCAGTAAAGTACCACTTCCGTCAATTTCAACAGCACCGCCCTCATTTATCATAACGGCATTCAGATCAACTTTTGCCATATGCTGGTCGGCAGCAATTTTTGTGGGGATAAGATTACAATTTTGATAATCTGCTTTTTTACCCCATCCATTAAAACCCCAATCTTCTATAACTAGTTGCCCTTTCTTGTCTTTAACATAAATTGGGCCGTTATCCCTTACCCAAACATCATCAGTTGGGCGAATTTTAAAATCTACATTAGCCAAAGGGATACCAGCTTTAAGGAGCAAGTTTGTAATTCTGGTCTTTTCTGCTTCATCATAGGCAATAATATGAGCTTTTTCGCCTTCTATCAGCGCCTGTGTCATTTTCACCCAGGTGGCATCTAGCCTATTACGATAGGTAACACCATACTGATATTCATGCGGCCATTGAAGCCAGGTGCCTTCATGCGGTGCCGATTCCTCGGGCATGGTATACACAACTGTAGTGTCTGCCGGTTGAATATTTTTTTCGGCTTTTTGACAAGAAGAAAAAATAGTTAGTAGTGATATCATTAAGAATTGCATTTTGTTTATCATTTTAAATTTTACCCGTTAATTTTTTACAAAAAACGGGATATAACGGATCAGTATGTTGTCCAAAATTGACAACTATTTTTTCTTGATCGGTACAAGAATTTCGGTGATATAATCATTCGTATTTGCTGCGTTAAATTCATTTTTTACATAATGTTCTATAATTGGAGAGTTATCAAATTCCAGCTTAGATTTAAAAAGCCAATCTATATAAATACGTCTGTATGTATCTTCTATTAAACTATAACTTCCTTCATGAATATATTTAGCGTATTTGCCACCCAAAATATAGGTTGAACAGAATTCTTTATTTGCAGGATTTTTATCAACGCACGCCTCATATCTGCATTTTAATTTATCCGTAATCAACGGTTGATCAACTATGATCCCATAATATGCTGCTGTAATATTCTCTTCAAAAACGGCATCAACTTTATCCCACAATAACTCAATTTCGGTGTTATTATAGTTTTTTGTTTTAGTTCCGATATAAAACACTTTAACTGTTTTTAAAAAGACTATTTCGTGATCTATATTTTTATTTTTTTCAAGGCAGTTATTGATAAAACTTTCGAAAACGTGTATTCTTTTTTTCCTGGCATTAGCAGGTGAAACATTAAACTGTTTTTTAAATGATTTAGAAAAAGATTGTAAGCTGTCAAAACCCACCGAGTAAGAAATATTGGTAATGGAATCGCTGGTATAAATTAACTTTTTATAGGCATTTTCAAGCTTTAATCTTTTTTGAAATATCCCTAATGATTCATGGAAGATATTTTTAAATACGCGCTGGATATTTCTGTAAGAATAATTAGATAGTTGCTCTAATTTTTGAACTGAAATATCTTGATGATAATTCTCTTCAATGTATTTAATAATATGCTGAATTTTTGCCAAACTCATACTGTACACAGTTAGAGGATTTCGGTTAGATTTTTTACGATTTATTTAGATCGTGAGTCGGTTCAAACGAATTGTGAATTTCTGAAATTTTCCTTTTACGCTGAAATCAGCGTTTATATACGCTGTAGTCAACTTTTTGCCCGTTTATGTGATTCAAACAAATTATGAATTTTTACCCTTTGCGAAATGTTAATAAAACAAATTGTGATATTTATAACGTAATTTATTGATTATTAAATACTTGCATTGTCTTGCTCGTCGATTAAACCCTCTTTGAGATTTAAGGCATCATAAGTCCATTGAATGAAATGCTTTTCTTCCCGAGTAGAGACTAGTGCTTTGGTAATGTTTTCAAAGAAATCATAGATATTCTGATGATATTCTATTTTTTGAAGTCGTTTATGTTTTTTGATGCGGCAGGCGATCTTTTGATGGAAAAATTCGATGAATTTATCCAGTGAGGTGCTACGGTGTTGCAAGAGGTTGAAATGGCCAATCAGGTAATTAATGTTGATCATGGTTAGCGGCCATATCTTCCGGAAGGATGGCCTAAGATCAGCGGCTGTTAACATTTGATCGAAACTGCGTCCTACGTATTCACTGACACCCGGCATATTAAAATGGATATCGGTAAAAATAATTATGGGGTAGATTTCTAAATTGGCGGCCTTTTTGTAACGCTGCGGGTACTCGAACGGTTTCTCTTTAAGGCTTCTAAGCTGTTTTATCAATTGACCAGTCCCTTTTTCAGCGCTGTTGAGTTTGAGATCGATCTCTGATTTAATTGCTTCATACGAAAATGAATTTATTGCAGCCGATGAGAAGAATGCATCCTTAATTTCGAAGATGAATAATTTGTTGCCGGTGCGATAATAAACGTCAGGGAAACCCTGGGTTGTACCTTCGTCAAATAATAAAGTGTCGCTCTTTTTTGTCCAACAAGCTTTTGCCAGTAATTTGAAAAGATATTTTTCGGTAATCTGTTCGCCGATGAGTTTTTTGAATTTTAAAAATGAGCTAAGTTCCTTTTCGGCTGAGATACCAGAGGTTGAATAGAAATCGAAAATGAGGCCATCGTAGAGTTTATGGCTCAAGAAACTCCAGTTAAGCACGAGCCAGGTCTCGTCGTTCAATTTCAATAGCGGACAGGCTTTGATACCAGCGTAATTCTCTTTTTTTACCGAATATTTTTCGCGATAAGCAGTGATGTTTAAGCTGAATTGTTCAAATAGAGTTTCAAAACCAGCCGACTGACCTACTGTGAACGATACGAATTCTCGTTGTTGGTTTTGCAACGATCGGAAGCCGACCTCTAAGATTCGAAAGATATCGAAAACATAGTTCAAAGTGGTTGCTTTGCCATGTTTACGTAAAAAATCAGTCACATAATTTTGGTAAGCGGTGTGGTTTTTTAAATAATTCAGAAATACAATGCCGCGAATCATGGAATAATAGGGATGCCTGGAGAAATTGATCTCATAGCCGTCGGCTAGGCCAGGCCACATCATTTTGGCGAAATAGTCTGCATCAAACGCCGGTGATTCCCCTTGATCTCTAAGTGGCGCTTGCCCGAATAGCTGCGATGCAAGAAAATAGGCTTTAAAAATGTTCAATTCTTGCTGCGGTGTCAGTTCCGCAATTTCACCATTTTCACCGTGAGTAAGCACATGATGCATAAAGGTTAGGTTATAGTGACGTGTGAAAAATTGACAATGTACTTCTTTATCTGATCGTCCGCCTAATGCATTATGAAGAATTAGCAATCGGCGTTCAGGCGCCTGCCTTGCCAAGACCAAATTTAATAGCTTGAGTTGAGTAGGCATTTCTTCGTCACTTAGGAATAGCTCTGCATCCATCATGGCAATCAACTGCAAGATGACTAGGGTTGGGATACCGGACAACAAGGTTTCCAACGAGTCATCCTCACCAGGAAAAAGGTCTTTATAATGTGGTGTTAATACTAATTGCATATGCCGAATAACATAGGTAAGATACGATTTATGTTTATCTAACTTATCTGCTATCTTAAAAATTGCCGCAATAGTAATGTCTCGCTGGCACATTTTATTCATGGGGATTAACAAGATTGGATATGTCGCGAAGCGGAGCAATTTTGTTAGATTTGATATCAGGAATCAATTCATTCCCAATCAAAAAAGGTATCTATTATGGGAAATTTTTACATTGATGGCAGTGTACACGATGATGCCGGATTCACCCTGTGTGCCTGCGTTTATGCTCCGTCAGATTTGGATCATGTAGTTACTGAACTGATGAAGGCTTGCAAACTTGATCCAAATGAATTTGAATATAAAAGCTCTGCAAACTATTCAAAGCAACCGGAACTAGTAGAGTTTAGATCAAAGCTAAAAGAAATCTTCCAGCAAAATTGTCATTATGGGGTTGTTATACTTCCCCGAGATAAAAGGGATAAAGCAGGGCAGGAATGCTTATTGGCAATAAATCAATTTATCAAGGCAAATTCACAAATTGAATTACCTCTTTCTATCTTTATGGATCAAGGTTTATTCCCTTCGGAAAATGTGGCTAATAAGTTATTCGATGAACTAAAAATCAAGGATACCAAATTTTTCGCCGAACAGGATTCAAAGCAAATCAGAGGAATACAAGTGGCTGACCTGGTTGCGCACATGGCTTCTATTCAGCTCAAATCAGCCATGGGGTTGATCAATAAAATGGTAAAAGCAGGTGAAAATTCAGGTTACGATCCCGAGGGAGAAATGGAACTTAGTTTTGAAATGTTTGGAACATTAAGATATTATATTTTTAATGAAGGGAATAATAAGCCGCCGACTGGGGATCAGTTTATTGATGCTGTGATGACCGTTGGCAAAGCCGGACTTTTTATTTCTGAATACTGTTCTGCGGATCTCGCTGATTCGGCTCAGGGTACCTTTGGTACAATTTATCTGGGATGTATACACTAACTTACAGAGGAGGACAGATTTTACTAGTTTATTCTTTATGTTATGGAATGCATATCAAACAAGGGCATCTATTTTGATTCGGTATTTGAGATCCAAAAGTAAAACAAGCGTAATATCCACGCTGAAATGAAAGCTTTACTTCGAAAAAGCGGTTTGAAACCTTCTTAAGTTTTACAGATTTTGCGTATAGATATGGTGCTCCTCTTTGATAATTTTTAATTTATTTCTAAAATTTACTTTTTATACTAAAAACGTGGTTTTTAGTATAAAAAGCCATACTTAAGCCGGATACAATTAATTGAAGACACAAAAAGTCGCCTGCGATAAAGCAGGCGACTTTTTATATTTTGAAGCTAAAAATTTCTGCTTAAAGCAGAAATATTCTGCTCCATCCATTACCCTGGTGGTAAACCCGTTCAACAAGTTTGAAACAATAACCGCCGGTCAAGGCTTGAATAACTAGGGGTTGGCCTTCGAAGAACCCTTCTTGGGCTCTTCCATAGAAAGAAACTACCATACCTGGCGCTTCCGAAACGTAAATTACTTTTAAACTCATCTTATTATTGAGTTAAATGGTTAACGATTTTGCTGGAAACGATTGAGCGCGGATGCGCCTTTGCGATGTGTTATACAATTATAGCAATTTTACCTCATATAAAAAAATAGCACTTCAAGCTGTGCTTATTAATGATTTTCTGAATGTTGGCTGAATGATATCTCTAATTTCTGCTGCCAATGATTAAAGGTACTGTGAGTGACGTAACCGTCATAGCCTAAGTTTGACGTATCGGCATCACGTTTCCTTAGTGACATCCGTTTGGCTTTACGGGGGCTACCAATGTAATCGTAAATGGCTTGAACAACGTCTAAATAGCTATCAGTATCAGTCTTAAAAACGTAGGTCGCCCGACCATGTACTGTACTTTCCCACACAAGAAATAGTTTTGATTGTCGCTCCAGCACAAAAATAAAGGTATCCTCTGTACTCAAAGAATTGCCTGAGGGTATTATCTCAAAAGCTGGTATCGGCTTGAATCCACCGGCTAATTGGCTGGCTAAGTATTCGATACACATGACTTCGCCCGTACCTGCAAGTGCTATTTGCGTGAGCAAATGCTTGGAAACCGACTTAATTTTTTCAATCATATCAACCGCCGTCGTTGGTTTTCCTCTCTGAAAATCTTCAATCAACTGTTCCTTGATCCGAAGTAAAGTCGCCATTTCTCTCACACTTTCTGCATTTTTTATCTGCCGAATTTCATTGCCGACAAGTAGGATGGAAAGTGCAGTTAGTCGGAGGCTTTTAATATAATTTCTTAAAAAACGAAATGACTTACGCGACTCTGACACAGGATATCCATGAGAAAGATTTCCGTTATATTTTACCTTAATAAGGAAATCTTCAAAAAGCACATCTTGCCATTCGACTGTAATCCACTGCGAAATCGGTAAAGGAGCCATTCTCACTGATACTTCGCGCGGAAGCGGATGCACTAACTTTTCTTTTTGCTGTTCGCGTTTGTTGGCGCGCTTTTCATGCTTTGTAGGTTTCCGTTTAGCTTTAATAGGAACACAGGTTTCCTTTATATCTGCAGTTATTAGTTTTAATGTGCTTTCCTTTTTTTTCTGAAAATACTCTTTCTCTGCTTTCACTGCGCTTTTTAACTTGCTCTCAAAAAGCTGGTAGTAGGCCGGGTTATGCTTTTTTATAAGCTTTGCATAAGTTGATGCCTTTAAGCGACGGTCGGTTCGTACATCTGTCAGTCCTGGCTGAAATATTTTTATCTCAGTGGCCAGTTGCTGGTGGCTAATCCCCAATCGATATGCGGCCTGATTAAAGTAAGGTCTCAGCTCATTTTCCAGTTCCTTTTGATGAGCCTTTTTTTTCTCCTTCTCCCTCACGATATTTGTCTTGATACTATTCAAAGCATCCTTCCAATCCTGCTGAGTTAGCTTAGTCGTTTTTTTCATGGCTTAGGACTTAAAAAGAGAAAGTTAGTATTTTTCAAGAGCAATAAGAAACCTAAGCCAGAGGATCTGAAGAAAACGCCGGAATTGATGCAACGCTTACCTGAACTCACCGGAACATCCTTTGGCAAATTGGAGCGGTCGCTAAATTAAAGATTAGTTATTTCTTGGAACGAGAGGCGGCATTTTATTGCTTTTGCATCTTGTTATTGGTAATTGTTTTGAGGAGCCATATTAGATATTCTTTGTTAACCACCATGTAAGAAAAGCGGCAACCGCACTAAACGCTAGCCGGATTAACCATTCATAATTTTTAAGTATTTCGAAGCGCTTTAGTTTTTCATCTAAACTGCGTATTCTGTTTTCCTGATCACGAATGGTAACTTGATGTTTAAGTGCTTCATTTTCTAATCTGGCATTTTCATCCGCCAAACCCTGGCGTTTGTCCGAAACTTTTTTTTCTTCAGCAGTTTTAAGGTATTGTGCGGTAAATCCTCCTTGGGCCAAAAATAGATCTGTATTTTGCTCCTTATAGAATATTAGACCAAGCCTGCTGTCTTCAACTTCAGCTATTTTTCTTATGAATCGTAATTGCGCTAAAATGTTTATTTGCTTTACAGCCTCGTTTTCGTTGCTATCGAATATTTCAAGAATAGCAGACCTATCCAGATGCTCGCCGTCCCCAAAAGCATTCAGCACCATATCAAGCAATTCACAAGATTTAAAATCAATATTCAAAGTCAATTTTTCCATATACCTAGTCTAACCGAAAATATAATGTCTTATGATTTTCCAGAGGTACTATTTCTGGAAAGTAAATCTGGCCTGTACCAACATTAAGCATTTGAATAATATATTTTGAAATCGTATTGTAAATGAGTCGCTCTATATTTTTATCCTTATCTTGTTCATCTATAGGTCTCTGACGTAAAGACTCTTGGGACGCGTCCCTTTCTTTTAGCACCAACCCACCATCATTGATCATATTGTTAACCATCAAAATATTCTTAATATCGCAGAACTGTAAGTATTCTGCTCGGCTGCCGTGTGCATCTGTTCCTTTAATAAATTTTAAATAGGGTTCTGTATCTTCAATGTCAATTGATGTAGTAATAGCCAAGCCGTTTTTCAGGCAATAAGCTTCTAACAAAGTAATATTTATATCCATATAAATTTTTAATAAATATAACTAAATCATAATGTTTGAAGAAAAGTTCAAACATTATGTAAATTTCCAAAAATTGCCTTTTTCGCTGAAATCGTTGTATCAGCATACTTTAGATCAACTTTTAATGTTGTTACATGATCTTCTAGCAATCCTTAAGTTGGCTTATAATGACGAGTCGGAACGACATTTGAAGTCGCTCGGGGAAGCCTTGATGACGTCCTTTAAATCAGAGCCATCGTAGAAATATAATTTAGGACGTCGTTAGCACTACAGTTAGTTTTTTACACAATCAATGTCGTAAAACTTTACCCTGGTGACTGCTTTCGTCAGATAACCAGATAAGGCAAAACCTGGACCTATTTTCCTTTATCTTTGAATTATGGAACAGCAGAAATTATTTGAGGCGATTCGGCAGGAAGATGTTGTCATCTTTGCCGGTGCCGGATTCTCCAGATATGCAGGCTACCCTTTGGGCGGAAAACTTGCAGAAATATTAACAGGTCGGCTGTCTGAGGATGAGAAGTTGAAGGTTTCAGTCAATGCGCCGCTAGATTATCTCTCAGAAGAGATTGTTCGTATAAAGCGAGGTTCCCGAGAAATGATCAACTCCGTGCTCGACGACGTTTTTGCCGCTCCTGCCATTTCTACCTCGGATCACGATTTGTTGGCATCGATCCCTCATTTCCGAACCATAATTACAACGAATTACGATGCTCTCTTTGAAAACGCTTTTGGTGATACGGCTACGTTGATTTATAAGGATACTGATTTGGCCAATTGGCGTCAAAATGGAGTAAATATTCTGAAGATTCATGGCGATCTCGCCGATAAATCATCCATTATCCTTACACGGGAAGATTACGCCCGCTTTTATCACAAGGATTATTCGTCACCTTTCTGGGCGACTATAATAAAGGCGATAGCTACCAAAACAATACTTTTTCTAGGTTATGGATATGAAGACCCAAATGTATGGGCGATTTTTGAACATGTATATAATCACTTGGGCGAAAATCGAAAGCGAGCATATTTCGTCAGTCCTGGTGCCTCAGACGAGAAAATAGATTTTTTGCAAAAAAGGGGTATTCACTACATCAAACACACGGGAGAATCCTTTCTTTGCGCCTTGACGGAAGACATTCGAGAACACATTTTTGAAGATATGCGCAAAAAATGGCTCAGCCCGGAAACGTTTCGCAAATTTACCTCGAATCACCAATTATCAGTTTCTTTGCAAGACAAAGGAGATAGCTATCAGGTGCATTCGATTAGCGGTAAGAATGGCGAACCCATGCATGGAAATATGAGATTTAAATTCGATCCTGATGGTGACATCGATCAGCGCTTTCAGAAATTCTTTGAAGATGGCCAATTTGACCAATTAGAGTTTAATAAAAAGGAATTAGCAACCTTCACATTAAACATAGAAGGACTTAAGCTCTTTGGCGAGGGTGACCTTGCCCAAGTCTCCTTTAAAAAGATGCCAAAAATTATCCCTTTTGATCTTGTCTTTTCAACGGAAGGCTTCGAAATGCGTAATCTCACGGCTCAAATTTATGGAGGCAAAAAATCAGTAACGTTTAAAACAAAGCTCCATACTCTTAACTTTCAAATAACAATTGTAAATCCAGATGATCAAGAACCTGACGCTAGGTGGTCTATGGAACATGATGCCATTTACCGTAATGTCAACGAAGAATTGGAGGTTCATGAATTCTTAAAGTATTTTTTTTTACAAAAAGAAGCCACCATTTATTTGACTAAAGAAACGAAGATCAGTAAACAATGTCCAACATATGACAAAGAAAGGGTCAGCAATGCTGAAACTTACTTGGAGTATTTTAAAGGGCTTAAAGAAGTCGAGCGGGCATTCGGGGTACGATTCACTGATTTTTATCCGATCGATCAAGAGTCCGTAGACGACTTGAACTGGATACTTCAAGTCATCCGCGGTCAGCAATTCGAAAAAGGAGAAAGTATGGAAATGTCATTTGGCGAATTGCCCTCTGAAACAATAGATAGTTTAAGCCTTGTAAAAGAATATGATAAGCCGTTGGAATTCACTGTAAATAGCGATTTGACGATGATATTGCACAACCAACGTTTACCTATTCCTGGGATGCATACCGAAATTCCGTATCCTGAAGTAACCAACATCGAAGAGTTGCGGAGTGGTGGGAAAGTTTTAAAAGTTAAGAGCCGTACTGGAACGATTTATCAAAAATTTATGTTAAAGCCATTTCCCTCAATTGATTAGCACTTCATAGAAAACTGTGGTTGGTGTTCGCAAATGTCTTTCCCTTGAAAGGATTTGATCGGGATGGTGTTATATTTTTTAAGGATTACTATTTTCGAATGTATTATATTCTGACAGTTCGATATTAACCATTTGTCTTAATTCAATGGCATAAATATCTACCGCTTCCCTTTTTGCCTCCCAATCATTATATCGATACGATCTTTTCAACTTTCCTATTTCCCCAAATCTTTTATAAAAAGTCTTTTCTTTTTGGAGATTTCTTAAACCTCTGGGACGTTTAGATTCTTTGTAATACAAACGGAAATAAACACCTTTTAATCCATTGAAAACGCTCTCGAAGGTTTCGTCGATAGCAAATATTTCTATTCCCAGCGGGTCATATATTGGGTTATCACTCTTTATTCCTGCCATAAAACCTATTTGTTAATTAATTGAGCAGTATTGTTGACTTGTTTTAAATATCTATAAAAAGTAGCCCGGCCAATATTCAATTCCATCAAAATTTCATCTACAGTTTTTTCTCCAGAATTATATAAGAGTGTTGCTGTCTTGGCTTTCGCTAATTTCTCTTTTGACAAACCTTTGGGCCTGCCACCAATTTTTCCTCTCGCCCTGGCAGCTGCTAGGCCAGCCTTTGTTCTTTGCCTAATAATATCTCTTTCAAATTCTGCGATGGATGCAAATAGGTTAAAGGTAAAGCGTCCGGTAGGAGTACTGGTGTCGATGCTGTCATTTAGACTTATGAAGTTTACATCCAGTTTTTGAAACTCACCTACTAAATCAATTAGATCTCGAAGCGATCTTCCTAAGCGGTCAAGCTTCCATACCACTACTTTATCACCAGGGCGTAGTACACTGATCATTTTCTGAAGCTCAGGCCTCTGGGTATTTTTACCAGAAATGTGTTCCTTGAAGATTTTATTACAACCAGCTTTCAAAAGATCGTCTATTTGTAAATCCAAATTTTGTTCTTGGGTACTCACCCTGGCGTATCCGATGATCATAATTTCTAATAAAGTATCATTAACTCAATCAAAGATAAATAAAATGAGAATGTTTTATGGTACGTTTTTTTGAGAATATATCCTCTCGGATTTTATATATGATAAAACTGAAAATTTAAAAGGAGAAATTTTTGATAAGGTGTCTCGTAAAAACGGAGGTTTTTTGGGAAATAGAAAATACATTTGGAGATTCTGAGAAGTGGATGTATGGTATATTATCTAAAGCCAATGACATCATTTTGTCTAAAACAAATCGTTACACTTTTGAAATGAAATCGAATAGGGCGTAATACATATTTCCTGTTATAAGAAAAACAATGATTCGTAAATGCGATATTGTTCGTTTACAACCTCCTGACTTTTATTGACAGGTCTTTTGTAACTTTACCAATATGTTCGATCGTTTCCGTAAATACCTTGAAAGTAAAACCCTTATTTCTGAAAGTGACTATCAACTTATAGAATCGGTTAGCATTATCAAAAAACTGCGTAAACACCAGTTTTTGCTGACCGAAGGCGATGTATGCACCTTTAATGCATTTGTATGTGATGGTTTTTTACGGAAATACAGCCTTGATGATAAAGGCGCTGAACATACCGTTTATTTTGCCATTGAAAATTGGTGGACAGCCGACCGGCAGAGTTTAATGGATGGTACTCCGTCGAAATACTATATCGAAGCTGTGGAAGACTCTGTCGTGCTGCTGATCAGTAAGTCAAATTACGAAATGATCTGTGAAAAGATCCCTGCGTTTAGAGATATGGTTAACCAGATATTGCAGCGAAGTTTAAACGCAACGCATGAACGTATCAACGCCACTTTTCAAGCAACTGCAGAAGAAAAATACAATCAATTTTTAAAATCTTTTCCCAATTTGGCCAATCGTGCACCCAGGCACATGCTGGCCTCCTATTTAGGCATTACCCCTGAAACACTAAGCAGGGTAAGAAAACAGGTATCTACTAAGTAATCCTGACAAGAATTTTCTTGATATCTATCAAGAGTTTTTGAATCAAATATCATTTTTTCCCCGATTGATGTGGCTGAACTTTGTGTTAAAGTTTATCAGTCATGTCAAAAGTAATTTTAATCACAGGCACCAGTTCTGGTTTTGGTAAGTTAACAGCAATCACTCTGGCAGCAGACGGTCATTGTGTTATAGCAGCCATGCGGGATACAAAAGGCAAGAACCTTAAGACCGCCATAGAACTATCAAAAGTTGACAACATTGAAGTTGTTGAAATGGATGTCAATAGCGATCAGTCGGTTGACGATGCCTTTGCTTATGTACTTAAACGCTACGGCAAAATAGATGTATTGGTAAACAATGCAGCCGTTACGGGGTTCGGTATAGCGGAGGCGCATACCCTGGATGTATTCAGGCGGATGTTTGAAACCAATTTTTATGGTGTTCTACGCACCTATTTCGCGGTATTGCCCTCTATGCGTGCTGCAAAATGCGGCCTGATCATTAACCTGTCAACCGGAGCAAGCGGCTTTTCCTTGCCTTACATGATTCCTTATATGTCCTCCAAGTTTGCTATGGAAACCCTGGTGGAGGGCATCGATTCGGAGTTGCGGGATTTTGGTATCGAGAATGTGTCTATTCCCTGTGGCGTCTACCCTACCGGCATGGCCGATAAAGGCGGTTTTAATGCAGACAAACCAGAGATTGCCGGCGAATACAAAGATTTTGATAGAAGAATGGCTGCTTTAGGTAATGCGCTGTTTGGTAAGATGGAAGAGTTTCAAATGAACCCGCAAACTATTGCTGACGGCATTAAAAACCTGGTAGACATGCAAAAAGGCTCTCGCCCGCTTCGCTATCCGCTGGATGCTGTCGCACAAGGGACAGACGAAGAATTTATTTCCGCGAAAACCAAGATCAAAAGAAAATGGGCTGTTAAATACGGCTTCGATATATAAACAGAAAATTAACACACATAAACATAATAACATGGAACTATCAAAAGAAAGTCAACAAACTCAGGAAGTGCTGAACGGTTTCTTCCAGGGTACATCACAAAATGATGTAAAGGCTATCGCTCAATATATTGCTGATGATATCGACTTCTACATCGCAGAATCGCCTTACATGCCCTGGACTGGTAAAAAAAGCGGCAAACAGGAAGTAATAACCGCACTACATCAATTAACGGATGCACATAAGTTAGCCGAAGATGATTTCGAAATGGATCATACGTTTATCGACGGGACTGAAGCTGCCGTTTTCGGCAAAGCTGGCAGGACAGTAAAAGCAACCGGCAAAAAATTCAAAGAGCCATTTGTTATGCGGTTCACCATTGTAAACGGTCTTATCACTAGGTTACTGATGCTGGAAGATTCTCATCAGATTGAAAAGGCTTTTAAATAAGACTAAGACTTAAAAATATCAGGGTCAAATACTAAAACTAAATAAACATATAATGTATAAAGTTAAAATCATATCATCAACAGTACGCCCTGGTCGTAAAGGGCCTGTCATTGCACAATGGATCGCCGAACAGGCTAAAGCTCAGGGTAACTTTGAAGTAGAAATATTAGATCTCGGCGAAATTGGCTTACCGCTAATGAATGAAGCTAATCACCCATCGATGAAAAAATACGAACATGAGCACACCAGGAAATGGAGCGCTAAAATTGAGGAGGCGGATGCTTTTATCTTCGTTACTGCCGAATACGACAATAGCTATCCCGCCCCGCTCAAAAATGCACTGGAATATCTTTTGGCCGAATGGAAATATAAACCATCGGGAATCGTAAGCTATTCATTGACACCGTTTGGCGGTGTAAGAGCCGTGGCCAGCCTGAAACAAGATCTGGTTTACTTTAACAATATGCCCGTTGCAGAACTGGTGAACATCCCGGTCTACAGTCAATATATCAACGATGATGGCGTATTTGCCGGCGACGAAAAACTAACAGGTTCAACAAAAACAATGCTGAACGAATTGCTTCGCTGGACAAAAGGCATGAAAGCCATCCGTGAAAACAATTAAGTTCATTCACATCATTAAACAGATAATTTTCAATCAATTCAACATGAAAAATAAATCATTAAAAACAATAGCGGCTATAGTGGCCATTATTTCTCTTTCCTTAACCGGTATAAAGCCGGCATCAGCACAAACACCAGGTCTTGTGGGGATGGATCACGTGGGTTTTAACGTTCCAAACCTGGATGAAGCGGTAAAGTTTTTTATCGATGTGCTTGGTTTTCACAAAGTTTACGAGGAAGGCAAATTGCCCCTTAATGCAGATGCTAAAAAAGCATTCAACATTCGCCAATCTGCTGAGGTCATGCATATTGCTATGCTGACAACCGGTACTGGCAGCAACATCGAGTTATTCGAATACAACTCACCCGAAAGAGATATGAAAAGACCAATGAACGATGACATCGGCTGGTATCATATTGCTGTTTATACCGACAACATGGATAAAAGTGTAGCCTATCTAAAAGCTAAGGGTGTAGAATTTATTGGCGCTCCGATCGAACACAAAACCGGGCCAAACGGCGGATTAACCGGCGTATACTTTAAAACTCCCTGGGGCCTGCAAATCGAACTGGTAACTTATCCAAGGGGTATGGAATACGAAAAAGCGCATCCCAGGTACAAATTATGGTCACCCAAAAATAACCGGGTGAAAAACCAATAAACGTTTAAAGAAAACTTCATTAATTAAATTATCATGAATACGAATCAAGCAAAACCAACGATAGCTGTAGGGATGGATCATGTGGGCATGAATGTACCAGATATGGAACAGGCATTGCAATTTTTCACAGAAGTGATGGGCTTTCATCACGTTACGGAGCTGGGTAAACTGCCGTTGGATGAGGCCTGGAAAAAACGTTATCACATCAGGCTGAATGCTGAAGTGGAAAAAGTGATCATGTTAAGGGCCGGCAACGGTAGCAGTCTCGAATTATTTCAGTATAAATCGCCCGAACGCAATATGGAAAGGCCTTTAGGCGATGATGTTGGCTGGTACCATTTAGGTTTTTACACTGATGACATTAATGCCAGTGTGGCTTATCTCAAATCAAAAGGTATTACCGTATTGAATGAGCCGATTACGGTTGCTGAAGGCGGCCCTAACACTGGTGAAACCTGGGTGTATTTCGTAACTCCGTGGGGATTACAGATCGAATTAGTTAATTATCGTGATGGTAAGGCTTATGAAAAAGAAAATCCCCCGGTTGTCCTTTGGTCGCCCAAAGATAACCGGGAAAAACCCGGTGTTGATCCGGTTCCATCTGCAAAAACCATTGAACTGGTGAACAAACATCTGCAGATCTGGACGGAAACAGATAACACCAAGCGTTTAGCTTTAGCTGAAAAAGTTTATGCTTATAATATCCGCATAATTGATCCGGGAGTAATTCTAAATGGTCGGGCCGAAGTCAGCAATTTTATTGGCGGCTTGCTCAAACAGAATCCCGGATTCGAATTCACTTTAGTTAAGCCGATTGAAACACACCATAATGCGGCTATTCTATCCTGGCAGTTTGGGCCCAAATCTAAACCTGACACCATTACCGGACAGGATATATTTACGATAGCAGAAGACAAAATCGTTTCCTTGTTAGTGTTTGTAGATGGTGTAACCAAATAATACAATGGATCTTTCTGGCAAAGTGATTAACCCGTTCCTTACCAGCCATCAGTTTCAATGTGGCTATTACAAATTATCTTGATTATTATTTATCACAAATCAAAATGAACTTACAATCTTTTAAAATTCATATTACTGAACAACAGTTGAATGATTTGCAAACCCGTCTTGATAATATCATTTGGCCAGACGAGCAGGATAATGCGGATTGGAGGTATGGGGTAAACATCAATTACCTCAAAGAATTGGTAGATTATTGGAGAACCGACTATAGTTGGCGACTGGCAGAAAAAAACATTAATTCATACCAACAATATAAAATCGAACTCCAAGGGGTACCTGTACATTTTCTTCACATAAAAAGCGGCGGAAAAAATCCTATACCATTAATCCTAACACATGGCTGGCCTTGGACTTTTTGGGATATGCACAAAATAATTGAACCCTTGGTGCGACCTGAAACGTTTGGCGCTTCGTCGGAAGATAACTTTGACTTAGTTATCCCTTCCATTCCCGGTTATGGTTTTTCTTTCCCCTCAGTAGGTGGTCAAAATTTCTGGACAACGGCTGATTTATGGCAGGAGTTGATGACAACTGTACTCGGCTATGAAAAATATGCTGCAAGCGGAGGCGACTGGGGTGCTTTGATCACCTCTCAATTAGGTCATAAATATGCAGACAGTCTCTATGGAATCCATCTGATGCACACGATGGAACTTAACCAGTTTAACATAGAAAAGCCATGGGATGTAACTGCTGGACATAAAACCGCCGACAACATGCCCCCTGAAATTCGCCAGCAAAGTCTGGATCGGATGAAAATATTTGTAAGCCACTATGCCGTGCATATACTTGACCCTCAAACACTGGCCTATGGCCTTCAGGATTCCCCAGTAGGTTTGTTAGCCTGGCTGCTTGAACGATGGGTTGCTTGGGGAGATCGGAATAATGCTCCGCACACCTCTCCATTTTCAAAAGCAGATATGATTACCAACGCTATGCTTTATTGGGCAACAGGGACAGTTGGTTCTTCACTTCGTTACTATGCCGACGCCGTAAAATATCCGTGGCAGGCTTCTCACCAGCGTTCTCCAATCATCGAGGCCCCCACAGCCATCACCTTTCTTGGCGGAGAGAACCCCATCGGTGTAACCACGAAGCAGCGTGTTAATGCTTTTAAGCAGGGGCCGAAAGCCAAGCTATATAATCTTGCATATCTAAATGCACATGATAAGGGTGGGCATTATGGTTATTATGAAAACCCCGAGGCTGTTATCCACGATATCCGAGAGATGTTCCGCCGCTTTAGGTAAATAAAAGCTTACTATTTGTTTTAGACAAAACGTAAAATCAGAGCATAAGTGACACAATTTGTTTTAGACAGCAAAAACATCGAAAAGCACCTCAAGCATGTCAGAACACAACTAATTGCTTCTAAATCATATTAAATAAAAAGACATCATTTGCTTTGGACAATACAATTTTAAAAACAAGATGAGCCGATTAAGACCATTAATCGGCTCATCTTGTTTATCTGCGATTATATTCCATTTGCATTCCTCGCCAGTAAGCGGCGCTTATATTCAAAAGCTGTTCAATCTTTAAAGCTGTTTTAGCGGATATATTTCGTTTACCAGCAAAGATTGCGCTTAAGTGATGTGGGCGTATCCCTAATGCCACTGCTACATCCTTTTTTATAAGGGCACGTTCTTTGATTTCCTCCAATAAAAATTCACCTGGGTGAAACGCTTCTATTGCGATTTCTTTTCCCGCATGATCTAATACTTGATTAATCATAGTTAATATATACTAATGGGAAAGTAAGTCCGGAAATTAGATATGCCATGCATTTTAAACCAAACTTCGGCTTTCAACACCAAAAGCCAGAGAAAATGTAACTCAAGATCAGAGTTTAAAAGAATCAATTGAAAATTATGGTCATCCTTAACATTTAACATATTGATTTTATGATGATATCTTTCTCGATCAATATCATCCGGGTAAGAATAGAAGTCACAATGTAAATAAAAATGGGAGTCACTTAATAGATGAAGAATGTAGAAGCGTTCGTCTATTATTAAATGTCCAAACTCTATTTTATCTGATTTCTGAAAGGAAGTATTTAAGCTCATTTCAAATTGATCTGTTTACCAAAAAAGAATCAACCTGCAGAAAATAAATATGGCGCAGGTCAATACTTATCCGTGTTAGAGGTACTGGTATACCTGACAAACGAAATAAGCAAGCCCACGCCAAAGCGTGAGCGTTGCGCTTATTCTCTCGTTTGTCTTAAAAATTACCAGTTTTCTAACACGAGATTCTATGCGAACGCAAAGCATTCAATATTTTTGCAGCATTTAGCCGCTTAATTTATAAGTTGTAAATGTAACAAAGTATAATCAGTTTTAAATAGTTTAACATAGCTGCCGTTAATATTGACCGTGAAATATTAATCTGTTCACCTTATTTATGTTTAACATAACTTCGGCCATGGGCGATAATTAATCAAATATTCAATAACTTTATAAAAGTATTTTGACAGCTGAAATATTAATATTTACGAAACCTTTAAAAAGACTTTTAGCGAGCCGGAATCTCAAAAGTAATTGCCAGGGCTGAATCCGCTAAAGACAAAGCAATTAAGGAAATAGTGGAAAGAAAAATCGAACATCTGGCTACAAAAGAAGATCTAACTAAGCTCAGTACAAAGCTATCCGACGTAAAGGTCCACGTGATCAAATGGATGTTTCTCTTTTGGATTGGGCAGATAGCAGTTATTGTTGGGCTTATCCTAGCAGTCTTAAAAAAATAAAACCATTCACGTTGAGTGGTCTTTTTGTTTTCTTGATTTTTATATTGGCCCATATTTTACCTTTTCTTTATTTTTAATAGATCGACGCTTCCCAAAAGATCTTAAGTCAATGCCGTGGCCAACTGCTCTGCCCCTTTAATCTGATGTTATCAACCTCACTTCTCTATGTTTGACATAATTGCTCATGACTTCGACCAGGGGCTTAATGTCTTGTTCGGGAAGCTGTTTTAGACGTTCCACTATTTCATCAATCTCATTGAGATTAAATGAACTCATAAATACATTTCCTGCCAAATCCTCATAACGCACATCTAAGGCTTTGCTTAGCGTTTTAATTACTTCCATTGATGGTTTAGCAATACCCTTCTCATATCTTGTTATTTGCACATTTGATACCCTTAATAATTCACCCAATTGCATTTGAGTCAGTCCCTTTTTTAAACGCAGTCTTTTTAGTCGATCTCCAAATTTCTCTTCTAGACTTTCCTGATCTTTCATATTTTGAAAATTTACTTAGAATCTTTATCTTTCAAATTGCAATTTACTGAAATATAGATAATTGCGCAATAAACATTAAAGTATATCGCAATATATATTAATGTATATCGGCGCTTTTTTCTGACAGTTAAGAGCTGTGTTTTTTCTTCAAAAGTTTAACCAATAATTTAAAAAAAGATGAAAAAAGTTATTTGTGAAAAACCGGGATTAATACTATGCGCGGACACTTTCTATCTAATGATTGATGATGTGTCCTTGTACTTTAATATTCCCAAAAAACTGACCGATAGAATCATTGATACTGTAATGGCGTGCGACCTTTTAAGAATACCAAATTTATTCTGGTTGAGATTTACCGATTTTCCTCAGGAAATAACGGATCATCCAAATTTTCCTACCAAAAATGAACTACATGCATTATACAAACTTAAGGGGGGAACGGCAGGATTTCAAGAGAATGTAATGAATATGGTAAAGGAGCAAATAATTATTGAAGCAAATCTTTCAAATAGGTATTCTCTTTTGTTTTTTAGGAAAATACAAAAAATAAATGACTTCCCTGTTCTTAAAGCGTGCAGGACATATGCCGTATTTTCTCATTTTAAGGAATTTAAAGTGCTTAGTATGGTTAATATGTTTTTATTGTATAACATGGTAGCCGATGAAGAATTTTTATTTCGGACAAATTCCCTTCGTGTATTTTCTAATAAATACAGATTGTTTCTAAATATAGGAATAGAAGCATTCATCCATAAAAATGTTAGTAATGCTAATGCGAAAAAGGTATCCAAAAAAGATTTGGATATCATTATGAGGGAGTTTCAAAAAGGAGATAAATTTAGCTTTAGTAAGTTATTGCGAGACTTAAATACACGCAGAATTGCCAGTGGAGAGGAACAAAGGATATCAAAATCAACTGTTAGAAGATATATTTTGAACAGCCCGGAATTTGGTATAGCCGATTTGACTAGAGAGGGCTCTGATGGAATTAAAAATATGATGACCCATGCACTCAGGGAGCAACCGGGATTTGCCGGTGATCAATATCAAATTGATGGTACCCGTCTAAATTTTCTGTATAAGGATGATGATGGTAAAAAAATTGGGGTGCTTTACATGGTGGTTGCCATTGATGTTTACTCAAAAAAAGTAGTTGGATATTCTTTGTCTCCATCGGAAACCTTTGGTAATTATATTGAAGCTATTAGAGTAAGTGTCAAAAATCATAAAATACTACCTGCAGAAATTTTAACTGACAATTTTCAATCGGGGCAAAATAAGATGTTTACAAGGTTTGTAGGTGATTTACAAAGTTTAGGCATCCGTTTTAAAAAACACAGACCTTATAACCCGCAAGCAAAGGGAAGTATTGAGAGCTGGTTCTTTTTATTTAATGAAATGTACTTAAAAGAATTCCCTGGGTATTTAGGTGATGGAATAAGAAGTAGAAGAAAAAACGGAAAACCAAACAGTGATTTATTAGCCAGTGCACGTAAGAAAAAAAATATCCGTACAAAAGAAGAATTGATTCAGGTTTTTACTGAAGCGGTTATTAATTATAATTCAACTTACGAGTTTAAAAACTCAACCCCCAATTTATTATTTGGTAACAGCCTACCGAAACATGTCGTACATCTTAATGATGTTACCCTTCCAATAGTGATGATGGAGTCTACACCACGAACAATATTGAAAAATAGTGTCGCTATAAATAAAAATGGGGTAACGTATGAATATATAATCTACGATTCAGACTTTCTAACTAAATATAGGAAGAAGGATATTATAGTAAGATATAATGTTATTGATAATAGCGAGGTATTGATTTATGATGATTCAGGTCTAAACTTACTATTAAGAGTTGGCTTACATTCAAGATTAGTTAATGCAGAAGTTAATCAGAGTGAAGATGATAGAATAGATATTTTCAAGTACACTCAAAGAAACAAACTGTTATTAAGAGAGCTTACTTCGAAAGTTGAAGATTATAAGAACTCGTTTAATAATATCCCAATCAATGCTGTTGATCATAAAATTGATACTAAAGAGAATATTCATTTAGCAGAGGAGAAATATTTGTTGGAGGCAGATAACAATAAAACTTCTGTAAAAGGCAAAATTGGAAAAAGGGATATCTCCCGGATCAAAAAACTGTCTTTAAAGAAAATAGATGTAACTAATACCGAAGAAAAAATTGTAGTCTCTTTTAAAGACATGTTTAAGGTGAAAGGATCAATTAAACGTTTGGACTAAAATGAAGTATCAATTTAATCCAAATGATTTTGATCTTGATGAGATTGTTAAAATCAAACAAGAGTTACATTTAGAAACAACAAGCTTTTTAACTATTATGAATGTTTGTGAAGACGCTTTAACTTATTCAGGTATGGTTGGGATAATTGGTGATACAGGTAATGGAAAAACCAATCCGCTAAAGTTTTTTAGTGAGAAACGTAGTAATGTTTATTATGTCCGTGTTTTGAAAAGTATGACACCGAAAAGTTTATTTAACCATGTTTTGGAAGTTTTAGGCATTGAGAATCGTTATAGTGAAAGTAATGTTTATAATATTATTAAAAGTATAGCGTACTATTTTAATTCTTTCCAATCAAATGCCTTGCTGATAATCGATGAAGCTGGTCGGTTGAGTAATAATAGTTTGATGCATTTTCATGACTTGAGAAATGAAACAAGTGAAAAGTTGGGTGTTGTTTTTGCAGCGCCAGGTTATTTTAAACTTAACGTTGAAAAAATGGTAAAAGGAAATATTCAAGGAATGCCGGAGTTTTATAGTCGAATTGAATTGTGGATTGAAATCGATAGTCCAAGCATAGAAGAACAAGTTGAGTTCTGCATCCACAGGGGGGTTAAGAGTGAAGACTTAATAATGTCAATTATAAAGGAAAATCAGAGCTTTCGGAGGTTGGCCAGTAAGCTGAAAAACTTTGGGAAAATGGCAATTCGTTATTTAAAAAATAATCCCGATAACCTGAAAGGCACTGAGTCACCCTCTGAAAAAGATATTTGATAAGCTGCTACAAAGCTATTTTTTGTAAAATGACTTTGTAGCAGCTGGGTTAAATGAGTCTTAGCCGGATTTTTCGCCCATTAATTTGGTGTATTCTTTAAATAGCACAATGCCTCGCCTCGCTTTGTGGCCTATCAGCTTCGCCTGATGCGAAAGTTGCTTAGATGCGATATTATTTCTAATTGTCACATTTTGTTTTGTACACACTACATAATTTGTTTGAACCAACTCAATCGGCTCCGATCCGTTACTCGTCGTTTTTTTTGTTTTTATATGTATAGCAAAATACCCTCCAAAAATGTTGAAAACTTTTTGGTGGTAGAAAGTGGTAGAAAGTGGTAAAAGTACCTTACTTTTACTCATTGAATTATGCCATAGTCTCAAAATGTCCTATTTAACCGGTGAATTTGAATGTAAGCTGGATCCTAAATCAAGGATGATGATACCTGCTGGCCTTAAAAAAAAGCTTCCTGAAGCTGAAACTGAAGGTCTGGTGATCAATCGCGGATTCAAAAATTACCTGGTTATTTATACAAAAACAGAATGGGATAAAAGGCTTGACGAACTGAGCAAACTTAACGAATACGAGGAAGATAACATAGAGTTTATCAGATATTTCACCCGTGGTGCTACCGAGCTTTCGCTTGATGCTGCCGGCAGGGTGTTATTGCCGAAGTTTTTGCTGGATTATGCAGGTATAAAAAATGATGTAGTGCTGGCTTGCCAGTTAAATAAAATTGAGGTGTGGGATGCCGAGGCGCATAAGGCTGCGTTCTCCAATGAGCCGCAAAACTTTAGCGCATTGGCGCAACGGGTTATGGGTAATAAAGCAAGGAGGGGTGATGAGTGAGTATCATGTACCGGTAATGCTCAATGAATGCATTGAGGGGCTGAACATTAAAAAGGACGGTACTTATGTGGATGTGACCTTTGGTGGTGGCGGTCACTCGCGTGAAATATTAAAGCATATGGGGCCCGAAGGTACTCTGCTGGCTTTTGATCAGGATGCCGATGCGCAACAGAATTTGATTAAAGATGAGCGTTTTGTATTTGTTGATCAAAACTTTCGCTATCTCAAAAACTTTTGTCGTTTGCATGGCGCTATTCCTGTTGATGGTATACTGGCCGATCTGGGTGTTTCATCGTACCAGTTTGATCAGGCCGAACGTGGTTTTTCGATCAGGTTTGATGCCGAGCTGGATATGCGCATGAATCAATTGGGAGAGCTTACCGCAAAGGATGTGGTTAATAACTATACGGTAGCTGAGCTGCATCGCATTTTTGGCATTTACGGCGAGATACAGAACGCGAAATCGTTGGCGGAAACCATCGCGACGGCCCGTTTAAATGCGCCGATAGTAACCATTGCCGATCTGAAAAACGCGATCAGTAACCGTATTCCCCGGGGTAAAGAAAATAAATACCTGGCACAAGTGTTCCAGGCGTTGCGCATTGAGGTTAACCAGGAGTTGGAAGCGCTGAAGGAGTTTTTGATACAGTCGGCAGAAGTATTAGCGGTAGGTGGTCGATTGGTGGTGATGTCCTATCATTCACTGGAAGACAGGTTGGTGAAAAACTTCATCGCCAAAGGCAAATTCAGCGGCGAGGTAGAGAAAGATTTCTATGGTAATAATAATAAACCATTGGATGCAGTAAGTCGTGGGGCTATAACGGCATCAGATGAGGAAATAAAAAATAATAACAGGGCACGGAGCGCTAAACTAAGGATAGCTGTAAAAAAATGACAAATCGTTTGCGTACAGAAATTCAGGACGAAGAAGAATTGGAGCAGGATATCATCGTGGAGGAAAAGCCCGCGCGCGAAATCCAGGACAATCTTTTTACCCAATTTTTTGCCAAAGGTTTTATCACCAAAGAAAAAGCCACAGGTGCTTTGCCATTTATTATGTACATCGCTTTTTTGGGTATGATATACATTGGTAATATGCACCTGGCCGAAAAAACGATACGTGACATAGATGATATTACAAAAGAGGTAAAGGAGCGTGGCTGGGATTATAAAACCGCCAAAGCCGATATGGCCTTTAAAAGTACGTTAACCGAGGTTGCTAAACGTGCCGATACCCTGGGGGTAAGGCAGTCTGTGGAGCCGCCGCAAAAAATAACAGTAAAGGAGGATCAGGATGGGAATTAGAACCAACATTCTGCTGCGGGTATATATCGCTTTCGGGCTGATATTGCTGTTTGCTTTTGCTGTAGTAGTGCAGTTATGTCGGGTACAATTTATTCAGGGTAAAAAATGGAAAGATATGGCGGCCAGTCTTTCGGCGCAATATCAAACTGTTGAGGCTGCTCGTGGTAATATATTTTCTGTAGATGGCAGCCTTTTAGCTACTTCTGTTCCGGAGTATGAGTTGCACATGGATATGATGGCTGGTGGTATTGCCGAGGACAGCGTGTTTAATGATAACATTGATCAGCTGGCTATGAACCTGTCAAAAATGTATGGCGACAGATCTGCCCGTGAATATTCCCGGATATTTCGTGACGCCCGTAAAGAAGGCTCGCGTTATCAGTTGTTAAGACGCAGGGTAAGTTATCAGGAATTAAAGAAGATCAAAGAGTTCCCGATTTTCAAAAAAAGGAAGACCAAAAACTGTTTGATTGTGCTGCAGCAAAACAAACGTATACGACCATTTCACTCACTCGCTGCCCGTACTATCGGTTATAAAAATGAGAACGTTAAAAATGCTGTAGGCCTGGAAGGGGCCTATTCGTCTTATATCAATGGCGAGAACGGACGCAGGTTAATGCAACGTATTCCCGGTGGTACCTGGATGCCTGTTGATGATGATGAAGAGATAGCCGCTAAAGATGGCGCCGATATTATCTCTACCATCAATGTGAATTTTCAAGATGTGGCCCAGGAGGCGCTGATGAAACAGTTGGTTAAAAGTGAGGCCGATCATGGTTGTGTGGTGCTAATGGAAGTAGCTACTGGCGAGGTGCGGGCTATAGCCAATTTTACCCGTACCAAGGATGGTAGCTATGAGGAAAGGATGAACTATGCTATCAGTAATGCGATCGACCCGGGTTCAACCTTTAAGCTGGCATCGTACATGACTTTGCTCGATCAGCATAAGATAGATACCAGCTCTATAGTAAATGCCGAAGGCGGTAAATACAAATTCCCGAAAGGGCCAACCATTACCGATACCGAGCATGATAACTATGAAATGAGTGTTAAACGCGCGTTCGAAGAATCATCAAATGTAGCGGCAGCTAAGTTGGTTACGAAGTATTATAGCGGTAATCCATGGGAATATATCAATAAACTGTATAGTTATCATTTAAATGAAAAGCTGAAATTGCAAATCCGGGGTGAGGGGCAGCCAGTGATCAAAAATCCGTCGAACCGCAGCTGGAATAAAAATTACAGTCTGCCTGAAATGGCTTATGGGTATGAAATGAATTTGACACCTCTGCAAATGCTGGCTTTTTATAATTCGGTACCCAACAATGGTAAGCTTATAGCTCCCATTTTTGTACGTGAAATACGCCGCATGGGTAATCCTATTGAGCAGTTTCAGGCACGGGTTATTAATGAGCAGGTATGTTCAGATGTTACAATTGGCAAGTTAAAAGGTATGCTGGAAGGAGTGGTTCTTAATGGTACAGGTAAGAACGTAATTAAAAACAAGCTTTACAGTGTAGCGGGTAAAACCGGTACGGCGCAGATAGCCGATGGACGAAAAGGTTATACTGCTCATAAAACATACCAGGCTTCGTTTTGCGGTTATTTCCCTGCCGATCATCCTAAATACTCCATGATCGTAGTGATTAATAACCCAACAAAAGGTAATTACCTGGCGGCCCTGGTTGCAGGCCCGGTGTTCAGAGAAATAGCCGATAGGGTTTATGCCAATGATATGGAGATAAACCAAAGCCCGGCTACACATTTGGTGGGCAATACCAGCATGCCAAAAGTAAAGCAGGGTAATTTAAAAGCATTAAAAAAGGTTTACACCAAGTTGGGTGTAAAACCGCTGTACGCTTCGGCAAATGCCAGCGCAGGCGGCGTTGATACCAGCAACGGTATCCCCTTTGAAGAAGTAAGATATAAGAACGGCACTGTACCGGCTGTAACCGGGATGGGCCTTAGTGATGCCCTGTATGTGTTGGGTAACGCAGGTTATAAAGTAACGGTACGCGGCAGCGGCGTGGTAACCACACAATCGGTTACCGGCGGCAGCCTCATACCAAAAGGATCACGAATAACAATTGAATTACAATGATGTATTTAAGTGATATATTAGATGGACTGGCTTTTACTGAATTACAGGGAAGCGCTGATGTTGAAATTACGTCTGTAACTTTTGATTCACGCAAAGTTCAGCCTGGTTCATTGTTTGTTGCCGTAAAAGGCACGCTGGTTGATGGTCATGATTATATTGATCAGGCCATTAAAAGCGGGGCCATAGCTGTTATTTGTGAAGATCTGCCGGCGCGTACAGTAGCCGAGGTAGACTTTTTGATGGTGGCCGATTCTGGTAAAGCATTGAGCATTGTTGCAGCCAATTTTTATGGTAGGCCATCTGAGCAGCTGAAGCTGGTGGGTGTTACCGGTACCAATGGTAAAACCACAGTAGCCACTTTGTTATATCAACTGTTTCGTGATCTGGGTTATAAATGCGGCTTATTATCAACTGTCGAAAACCAGGTGAATGGCACAGTGATCCCGTCAACCCATACCACCCCTGATCCTATAGAGTTGAATAGCTTATTGGCAGAGATGGTAGAACATGGATGTGATTACTGCTTTATGGAGGTTAGCTCGCATGCTATAGCTCAGCACCGTATTGCTAACCTGGTGTTTGCCGGTGGAATATTTACAAACCTTACACATGATCATTTAGATTATCATAAAACTTTTGATAGTTATCTGAAAGCTAAAAAAGCATTTTTTGATGGCCTGCCAAAAGCTGCTTTCGCATTGACCAATAGCGATGATAAAAATGGTAATGTGATGTTGCAGAACACTCAGGCTCATAAAAAAACCTACGGACTAAAATCAATGGCCGATTATAAGGCCCGTATCCTGGAAAATCAATTTGAGGGCTTATTGCTGCATATTGATAACGAGGAGGTTTGGTTTAAAATGGTAGGTACTTTTAACGCTTACAACCTGCTGGCGGTTTATTCCACTGCTATGTTGCTTGATCAGGATAAGTCAAAAGTACTCACCAGTTTGAGTAAACTAACCGGTGCTGAAGGTCGCTTTGAATATATTGTAGCACCCAATAAGGTGATTGGTATAGTTGATTACGCCCACACGCCGGATGCCGTGCAAAACGTACTGAGTACCATTCATGATATCCGTAAGGGTAACGAAAAAGTGATCACGGTAATTGGTTGCGGTGGCGACAGAGATAAGACTAAACGCCCTGTCATGGCACGTGTAGCAAGTGAGTGGAGTGATAAAGTAATATTAACTGCTGATAATCCGCGATCGGAAGATCCGGGTCAGATCATCAAAGATATGGAGGAAGGAGTTGATCCGGCTTTCAAAAGGCATACGGTAAGTATCGTTGATCGTCGTGAGGCAATTAAAGCAGCGTGTATGCTGGCCAATCCAGGTGATATTATACTGGTAGCAGGCAAAGGGCACGAGAAATACCAGGAAATAAACGGAGTGAAAAATCATTTTGATGATATGGAGGAGTTGGAAGAACAATTTAAGGAAATGAATTAGCTATCTGAACCAGAATTTGCAGAATTAAGGAATTGATAAAAATCATTTAATCCCACAAACCGGTTCAGACAAAACATAAATCAATTTATATAAATAAACGAGTAAAAGTAATCAAAACATAAAACCGCAAGTCTGCACATCTAAAATCTGCACATCAATCATTTGCACATTTGAAATCTGCACATCTGCACATTGAAAAAGGGATGTTATATTATTTATTTACATATCTAAGTAAAAACTACAGTATTCCGGGAGCAGGGGTATTTCAGTATATCACTTTCCGTACGGCAATGGCTGTAATAACATCATTGCTTATTACCACTGTATATGGTCGTAGGCTTATTGATTATTTACGTTTTAAACAAGTGGGCGAAACAGTGCGGAACTTGGGCCTGGAAGGACAAATGCAAAAATCAGGTACGCCTACTATGGGTGGTATCATCATTTTACTAGGTATCCTGATTCCTACATTGCTGTTCGCCAAATTGGGAAATGTGTACATTATCCTTATGCTGATCACCACGGTGTGGTTGGGAGCGATTGGTTTTCTGGACGATTATATCAAAGTTTTCAGGAAAAATAAAGAAGGACTGGCGGGCAGATTTAAGATCATCGGTCAGGTGGGGCTTTCACTCATCATCGGCTGGACAATGTACTTCAATACCGATATCGTAATCAGGCAGGAAGTGAAGTTACCTGTAAAGGTTGATGCTCCGGTTGAGTTTCACATGAAAAGAGATGTACCGGTTTATACCCAGGATGTACGGTCGACAAAAACTACCATGCCTTTTTATAAGAACAATGAGTTTGACTATGCCAAAGTATTAAAGTTCCTGGGGACTGGTTATGAACAGTACGGCCTGGTTGTGTTCCTGTTTTTTGTCATACTGATTATCACCTTTATATCAAACGGAGCCAATATTACCGATGGTATCGACGGGCTAGCTACTGGCACATCGGCTATTATTGGTATTACGCTGGCTATACTGGCTTACGTATCTGGTAACATAGCGATGGCCGATTACCTGAACATTATGTTTTTACCCAACTCTGGCGAGCTGGTAATATTTGCCGGAGCTTTTGTTGGTGCTTGTGTAGGCTTTTTATGGTACAACTCGTATCCGGCCCAGGTATTCATGGGCGATACAGGTAGCTTGGCCATTGGCGGTATCATAGCTGTTTTTGCTATTGTGATACGGAAGGAGTTATTGTTACCGGTATTATGCGGTGTATTCCTGATTGAAAATATATCAGTGATTATGCAGGTAGGCTGGTTCAAATACACCAAGAAACGGTCGGGCGAAGGCCGTCGTATATTTTTAATGGCGCCGCTGCACCATCATTACCAGAAAAAAGGGTTCCATGAAGCCAAGATCGTAACTCGTTTCTGGATCATCGGTATCATACTAGCCATTATAACGATCATAACATTGAAGCTGAGATAAAAGAACCAAGAGATAAGAATCAAGATATAAGACAAATAATATAGTGCAATAGAATAATGAATCAGTCAGAAAACATAACTCAAAACTCACCACGCATCACTCAAAGGCTGACCATTCTTGGTGCCGGCGAAAGCGGTGTTGGTGCGGCTTATCTTGCCCAACAGCAGGGTTATGATGTTTTTGTGTCGGATTTTGGAGCTATTGCTGATAACTACAAAAAGCAATTACAGGATTGGAATATCCGCTTTGAGGAAAATCGACACACTGAGGCAGAAATATTAAATGCGGTTGAAGTGATCAAAAGTCCTGGTATACCGGAGAAAGCTCCTATTGTTAAAAAGCTGCGTGAAAAAGGAATCCCTGTTGTTTCGGAAATAGAGTTTGCGGGCAGGTATTGCGATGCAAAGATCGTCGGCATCACGGGCTCAAACGGAAAAACCACTACAACCAGCTTAACCTGCCACATCCTTAAAAACGCGGGATTAAATGTGGGTTTGGCCGGTAACATTGGTAAAAGCTTTGCTTACCAGGTAGCTACCGAAAAATTTGAATATTACGTGTTGGAGCTAAGCAGCTTTATGCTGGATGATATGTACCGGTTTAAGGTGGACATTGCTGTTTTGCTCAATATTACGCCTGATCATTTAGACAGGTACGATTACAAGCTGGAAAACTACGCGGCATCAAAATTCCGCATTACACAGAATCAAACGGCCGCCGATTATTTTATTTATTGCGCCGATGATCCGGAAACCATTAAAGGGATGACCGGGCGTACGTTTGAAGCACAGCAGTTACCCTTTTCAATTGAAACTAAGATTAAACCGGGAGCATATCTCGAAAACGACAATATTGTCATCAACACACAACAAGAACATTTTCAAATGTCAATTAAAGAATTAGCCCTGCAGGGCAAACACAACATTTACAACTCCATGGCATCAGGTATTGTATCAAAGGTGTTGGAGCTGCGCAACGAAACGATGAGAGAGAGCATGGGCAACTTTAAAAACATCGAGCACAGGCTGGAGTCGGTTGGCAAAATATCGGGCATTAGTTTTATTAATGACTCCAAAGCTACCAACGTAAACTCAACCTGGTACGCGCTCGAAAGCATGACTACTGATGTGGTATTGATCCTGGGTGGTGTTGACAAGGGGAACGACTATAGTATGCTCAAACAACTGGTAAAGCAAAAGGTAAAAGCCATTGTGTGTTTAGGCAAGGATAATAAACGCATCCATGATGCATTTGAAGATGATGTGGAAGTGATCGTGAATACAGGCTCTGCCCAAGAAGCCGCGCAAGTGGCGTTTCACCTGGCCGAAAAAGGCGATACGGTATTGCTATCACCAGCCTGCGCCAGTTTTGATCTGTTTAAAAATTATGAAGATCGCGGTAATCAGTTTAAAGCCGCGGTGAGGGAGTTGTAAGCCCCCTAACCCCCTAAAGGGGGAATGAGAGGTTTAGATGATAGAAAAATTGAATTAATGAATATTAAATAAAAAGTCTCACCCTTTAGGGGGAGATTTAGAGGGGGCTTATGCACAGGATACTCAGTAATACAAAAGGCGACCGCTGGATATGGCTTATAGTCATATTACTTTCTGTTATATCCCTGTTGGCGGTATACAGTTCAACCGGTACGCTGGCTTATAAGCGTGGCGTTGGGGTCGAGTCGATTCTGATGAAACACCTGGCTATGGTGGTGGGCGGTATTGCGCTGATGTATATATCCCACAAGCTCGATTATCGGTATTATGCGGGTATCTCCAAGATCATGATGATCGTGACCATACCATTGTTGTTATACACATTGGTATTTGGCAGCCATATCAATAACGCCAGCCGCTGGATCAATATTCCGGTAATCGGTTTAAGTTTCCAGACATCCGATTTGGCTAAGTTGGCTTTGATCACCTATCTGGCACGTACGCTATCGCGCAAGCAGGAAAATATTAAGGATGTTAAAGAATCCTTTTTGCCTATTATGGGTTCTGTTTGTCTGGTATTTATACTCATCGCATTGGCCAACTTGTCGACTGCGCTGATGTTGTTTGGGGTAAGTATTTTGCTGCTGATCATCGGTCGTATCAGTATCAAGCAAATAGCAGTGGTTTGCGGGGCTGGATTTATATTATTAATGGGGGTTTTGTTCTTAGGTCCACGCAGGCACATGTATGCTACGCGTGTAAGCACGTTTTTGCATCCCGAACAGGCTAAACCCGATAAGTCGTTCCAGTCAGACCATGCCAAGATAGCCATCGCCAGCGGCGGCATATTTGGCAAAGGTCCGGGTAACAGTACCGAAAGAAATTATCTGCCAGAGTCCTACTCCGACGAAATATACGCCATTATTATTGAGGAGTATGGACTTGTAGGCGGGTTTGCCTTAATTGGCATTTACCTGTTTTTACTATACCGATGTATAAAAATAGTGACGAAGGCTCCCAAAGCGTTTGGGGCATTGCTGGCTTGTGGTTTAAGTTTCAGCTTAACCATACAGGCATTTGCCAATATGGCCGTGGCAGTTGGTTTAGGTCCGGTAACAGGTGTACCGCTACCATTTGTGAGCATGGGTGGTACATCGATATTATTTACCAGCGTGGCGTTTGGTATCATATTATCGGTAAGCCGCGATATTGAAGAACCCAAAAAAGTAGTGGTAGGGGAGATCAGGACGGCCTGAGGTTAATTAGTGAATTATTGATTTTGATAGGTTAGAGTTTAGAATTTAGTTTTTAGAGTTTATAAAAAAATGGCAAAGAGAATAATAATAAGTGGTGGCGGAACAGGAGGACATATCTTCCCGGCTATTGCTATTGCCAATGCTTTAAAAAATATTGATCCGGCTATCGAGATATTGTTTGTTGGCGCTAACGGGCGCATGGAGATGGAGAAAGTTCCGGCTGCCGGCTATAGGATCATTGGTTTGGATATTCAGGGCATACAGCGCAAATCAGTTTGGAAAAACGTGATGTTTCCTATTAAGCTGATGAACAGCGTGCGCCGGGCGCTTAAGATTATTAAAGATTTTAAACCGGATGCAGCGGTTGGAGTTGGGGGCTATGCCTCGGGTCCCTTGTTGTACGCAGCCTCGCTCAAGAATATACCTTACCTCATACAGGAACAAAATTCCTATGCGGGTATCACCAATAAGTGGCTGGGAAAAAACGCAAAAAAAATATGCGTGGCTTTTGATGGAATGGATAAGTTTTTCCCTGCCGAAAAAATTATTAAAACGGGTAACCCTATTCGCCGCGATTCGGTGAATGTGGCTGGTAAGCATATGCAGGCGCTGGAGCTATTTAAGCTTTCGGCATTTAAAAAAACAGTATTAATAACCGGGGGAAGCCTTGGTGCACGTACACTAAATAATAGTACAGCTGCCGGTTTAGATAAATTGATTGCTGCCGATGTACAGGTGATATGGCAAACCGGCAAGTATTATTATAAACAGATCATTGAAAAATTAGGTGAAGATCATCACCCGGATGTGAAAATCAGGGAGTTTTTAACCCGTATGGATCTGGCTTATGCCGCTGCCGATATTATTATATCACGCGCAGGGGCGGGTACTATTGCAGAGTTATGTATGGTTAAAAAACCAGTGATCCTGGTGCCTTCGCCAAATGTGGCCGAAGACCATCAGACTAAAAACGCACTGGCACTGGTTGAAGAAGACGCAGCTATTTTTCTGGCTGACAGGGATGCCGAAGAAAAACTGGTTGATAAAGCAATTGAATTATTAAACGATAGGAATTTACAAAAGAAATTGGGTACTAATATAGGCAAGATGGCTATGCCTGATGCTGATGAGGTTATTGCCCGTGAGCTATTAAAAATAACAATAAACAACAACAATTAAAATTATGGTCCTCCTTCTCCCCAAAAGAGGAGGGCCTTTTTTAAAATTAAAACAATGGACCTGCATAACATTAAAAGAGTTTACCTCATAGGTATAGGCGGCATCGGGATGAGCGGCCTGGCTCGTTATTTCCATCATTTAGGTTGTGTTGTTTGCGGTTATGATAAAACCTCGACAGATCTGACCAACGATTTGCACAACGAAGGTATACAGATCATTTTTGATGACCGCGCCGATTGGATTCCATTAAGTTTTCAGCAGCTCTGCGATGATACCCTGGTTATTTATACACCTGCTGTTCCCAAGGATTCGGTTATCTTAAACTATTTTAAAAATAAGGGCTTTGAGCTGTTTAAGCGGTCGCAGGTTTTGGGTTTGATCAGTAAGAGTTCCTTTACTATAGCAGTTGCGGGTACGCATGGTAAAACAACCACCTCAACCATGGTGGCACATATTCTGAAAGATTCGGGTAATGACTGTTCTGCATTTTTAGGAGGTATATCGTCCAATTATCAAAGCAATGTACTGTATGGTAAAAGCAATGTGATGGTGGTAGAGGCCGATGAATACGATCGTTCGTTCCTTACCTTGTTCCCGGATGTGGCCATCATTACTTCGATGGATGCCGATCACCTGGATATTTATGGCGATCACGCTCATTTAACCGAGTCGTTCCAGTTGTTCGCTTCACAAATAAAAAGTGGCGGTACGCTAGTTCATAAAAAAGGCTTGCCTTTAGACACCGGTTATACTTACGCGCTTAATGATGCTGCCGCGGATGCGCATGCCGCCAACGTACGCATTGAAAACGGTGATTTTTATTTCGATTTTGTCAATGCCGATGTTACTATTTCTAACATCAGAATGGGTATAGCCGGCACGCACAATGTAGAGAACGCGGTTGCAGCAATTGAAGCTGTTTTGCGATTGGATATCAATACCGATGCTATAAAAAGCGCACTAGGTTCATTCAAGGGTGTTAAACGCCGGTTTGAGTATATTGTAAAAACACAACAACATATTTATATTGATGATTATGCGCATCACCCTGAGGAATTAAGGGCATGCATATCCTCAGTAAAAAAGCTGTACCCTAATAAAAAGCTGACTACCATTTTTCAGCCCCATTTATATACCCGCACACGTGATTTTGCCGAAGGCTTTGCCGAAGTGCTGGATATGGTTGACGAGTTGATTATGCTGGATATTTATCCGGCACGTGAATTGCCTATAGAGGGCGTTAACTCAGAAATGTTGTTGAACAGAATGGTGCTGCAAAATAAGCGGAAACTGAGCAAACAGGAAGCACTGGATGCGGTAGCTCATGAAAAGCCCGAACTACTGCTTACAGTGGGTGCAGGTGATATTGATACATTGGTTCACTCTTTAAAAGAAATATTGAGTAATGAATAAGAAACTCATTTGGAAGCGTGTGTTGATTATATCTGCCTGGGTGGTTTGCCTGGGGGGCCTCATCGCGCTCATGAGTTTTATTGAAATAAAAAAGGCAGGTGTTATTTGCACCGCTGTAAAAGTAAACATACCCGGCAGTCAGTATTTTATTGATAAGCAGGAGGTCGACCAGATTTTGCAAACCAGCAGTCATACGCTGATAGGGCGCAAACTGGAGGGGATTAATATACAGGACCTGGAAAATAAACTGAGAGCTAATCCATTTATTGAATTTGCCAAGGTTTATACAGAAATGGATGGTGTTTTACGGGTAGAAGTAAGTCAGCGTCAGCCCATACTTCGTATCATGAACCATTATGATATGGATTTTTATGTTGATCAGCATGGTTTAAAGATTCCTCTGTCGCCAAACTTTACCGCAAGGGTATTGGTAGCGAATGGTTTTATTGACGAGCTGTTTACCAATCATGTGGATTCATTGCATACCAAATTGGCCAAGGACTTGTTCCTGACTGCCGATTTTATCCGCAAGGACTCTTTATGGGATGCGCAGATAGCACAGCTGTACGTGAATAAAGACCATGAAATTGAACTGATCCCACGTGTGGGGAGCCAAAGAATACTGATTGGTAATGCTGATTCGCTCCAGGTAAAATTTGATAACCTGATGGCGTTTTATAAACAGGTATTGCCCAAAGTAGGCTGGGATAAATACAGTATTATCAACATCAAATACTCCGGCCAGGTGGTTGGTATTAAAAATGAAAATATGAAGGCAGATTCGATTAAGGCAAGTAAGGCCAAAAACCTGAAGCCCGATTCTGCAAAAATGGAAAAGGATACATCTCAAATAAATTAGGATTATGGACAAAAGCTCAACTCAAGACAAAAGTTCGCCAATTGTAGTAGGATTGGATATCGGAACGACTAAAATATGCGCCATTGTTGGGCGCAGGAGCAAGAACGGGAAGATTGAGGTATTAGGAATTGGCAAGGCCGAATCTGCGGGTGTTACCCGTGGTATGGTATCAAATATTGATAAAACAGTACAAGGGATCTCGCTGGCGGTTGATGTAGCCGGGGCGCAATCCAATGTAGATATTAAAGTTGTGTTTGTAGGTATAGCGGGCCAGCATATCAAAAGCCTGCAGCACCGTGGCTTGATAACCCGTCGTGACCTGCAATCAGAAATTGGTCGTAAGGATATTGATAAACTGATCGAAGATATGTACAACCTGGTGATGCCTCCGGGCGAGGAGATCATCCATGTGTTGCCGCAAGAATTTACGGTAGATAACGAGCCGGGTATCAAAGACCCGATTGGTATGGCTGGTGTACGTCTGGAAGCTAACTTCCACATCATATCCGGTCAGGTTACGGCTATCAAAAATATCGTAAAATGTGTTAACAAGGCTACCCTGGATAGCCAGGACCTGATCCTGGAGCCATTGGCTTCTTCAGAATCGGTACTGAGCGAAGAGGAAAAAGAAGCGGGTGTGGTACTGGTAGATATTGGTGGTGGTACTACCGATGTGGCTATATTCCACGAAGGTATCATCCGTCATACGGCGGTTATCCCATTTGGTGGTAACAGCGTAACTGAGGATATCCGCGAGGGTTGTTCGGTAATGCGTAACATCGCCGAGCAGTTAAAAGTAAGGTTTGGATCGGCCCTGGCTGATGAAAATAAAGAGAACGAAATTGTTTGTGTACCCGGTTTACGCGGCCGCGAGCCAAAAGAGATCTCGGTAAAAAACCTGGCCTACGTGATACAGGCCCGCATGGAAGAAATTGTAGAACATGTATACTACGAAATCAAATCATCAGGTTACGAGAAAAAACTGATAGCCGGTATTGTAATAACCGGTGGCGGTGCACAGTTAAAACACCTGCGTCAGTTGGTGGAGTTTGTTACTGGGTTAGATTGCCGTGTAGGTTACCCTACCGAGCACCTGGCCAAAAACGAAGTGCTGCCGAAAAATATTTATGAGGAGCTGCAGAGCCCGACTTTTGCCACAGGCATTGGCTTGCTGATAAAAGGTATCCAGAAAACAGAGTACATGACCGCGGCGCCTGTAGCAGATACAAGAACAGAAAAGCCAAAATACGAGCCCAAAAAAGAAGGTGGCTTGTTTGACAGGCTATTGAAAAAAAGTATCACGTTTATAAAAGATGATATAAACGACGAGGATTTTTTGAAGTAATTTTTAGTATCAAGTAGCACATTGGTATCAAGTAGCTAGTATCAAGTATCACGACAATTTTACTTTTTACGGTTTTAAAATCTTGATACTTGATACTAGCTACTCGATACTAAGAACAAAGTTTTACACATAAAGCAACTTTTCCACATTATAGACAATTGTGGAAAACCTTTGTGGAAAAAGTATTATTATTACGATGGTAAAATCTAAATATTGGTTGAATCACATATAGCTGAAAACGAAGATTATGCAGTTTGAGATGTTAAAAGAAAAATCGTCAATCATCAAAGTAATTGGTGTTGGCGGTGGCGGCGGTAACGCGGTGAACCATATGTACAGGCAGGGAATTACCGGTGTTGACTTTATAATTTGCAACACTGATGCCCAGGCGCTGGAGTTAAGTCCTATACCTAACAAGGTACAGTTGGGCGCTAGTCTTACTGAAGGAATGGGTGCCGGTTCAATACCCGAGGTGGGCAAAAACTCAGCTATTGAGAATATCGACGATATTAAGCAGATGCTGGGAGTAAATACCAAAATGTTGTTTATTACAGCAGGTATGGGCGGTGGTACAGGTACAGGCGCAAGCCCTATCATTGCCAAAGCGGCCCGTGAAATGGATATATTAACGGTAGGTATCATCACTACGCCGTTTTCATTTGAAGGTAAACGCCGTAAAATGCAGGCTGATGCCGGTTTGGAAGAATTGAAAAAATATGTCGATTCGTTCCTGGTGATATCAAACGACAGGCTACGCCAGATATTCGGCAACTTAACCATGAGCTCTGCTTTTGCGCAGGCCGATAATATATTAACAACTGCCGCTAAAGGTATCGCCGAGATCATAACCTTACCGGGTTATATCAACGTTGACTTTAAGGATGTGCGCACCGTAATGAAAGATAGCGGTGTATCTATCATGGGCAGCTGCTCTGCCGAAGGCGAGAACCGTGCTTTAAAAGCGGTTGAAGGCGCACTGGCATCACCATTGTTAAAAGATAATGAAATTGAAGGTGCACGTTATATATTGCTTAACATCAGCTCTGGTATACATGAAGTAACCATGGATGAGGTAAGCATTATTACTGATTACATCCAGGAAGAAGCTGGCTTGGCTGCTGACCTGATCTGGGGTAATTGCGTGGACGATAACCTGGGCGACCAATTATCGGTTACCATTATCGCTACCGGTTTCCAAACCAAGGATGAACGCGAAAAAGAGAACAGCAATAAAAAGATCATCTCTATGCTGGAGCCTGAGGTAAAACCTTTGGTAAAACCGGTAAATGAGTTTATCAACCCGGTTAAAGCCACTGCTACTGCCGAGCCTTATATTAAGCCAAAGGATGAGCCAAAACAAACCGGTTTGTTTGATATGTTTGCTGCCGGCCGTTCTGAAGAAAAAGAAGAGGTGGTAATGCGTTATAACCTGGATGAGGAAGAAGCAGAGGATGATCATGAACCAGATACCGCAGGCTTCACTTTTAAAATGAGTGAACCAGAGTCATACACACCGGTAAGGGAAGAAAGGAGACCTGAACCACCAGCTCCGACTCCGGAACCCGAACCAGTTGTTGGTGCCGATGATCATAAAACAAATGAATCTATCGAGGAGCAGCTGAAAAAATCGCGCGAGCGCATCATGAGGTTGAAAGATCTGAGCATGAAACTACGCAGTGGTAATATACAGGAACTGGAAAATGTACCTGCCTACAAACGTAAGGAAATAGCGCTTCAGGAAACCCCGCAGTCTGACGAAAGCCAGATCTCCAGGTTCAGCCTGATGCCGGATAACGAAGGCAATACCGAGATCCGCAAAAACAACTCTTTCCTGCATGATAACGCTGATTAGTATCAAGTAGTTAGTATCAAGTAGCAAGATAATTGAAAAGCCATTATAAGAAACAACTCCCTTATAATGGCTTTTGGTTTTTAAAAATAGATGTAACATTTTTGAGGCAAAGGCTTGATACTAACTACTTGATACTTGCTACTTAGTTATAACCTATTCTAAAAAGTTATAGCTATTGCTGCAAGCAGGATAAACGGCTATATTTGTGTTTTAAAATACTATCTTCAAAAGCATACTATTTTGGATCTATTTGACAAAATAACAAAAAACTCTGGCGGCCCTATCGGTCAGCACCAAAAATGGTCGCACGGTTATTTTTCATTCCCTAAACTGGAAGGAGAGATTGGCCCGCATATGCAATTCAACGGCAAAGAACATTTGATCTGGAGCCTGAACAATTATCTGGGCTTGGCCAATCACCCCGAAGTACGGGAAGCTGATGCGAAAGCCGCTGCCGATTATGGTATGGCTTACCCAATGGGAGCTCGCATGATGTCTGGTAACTCCATTCATCATGAAGAACTGGAAAACAACCTGGCCTCATTTGTAGGTAAACAAGCTGCTTTTTTATTGAACTATGGTTACCAGGGTATGGTATCTATTATAGATGCGCTGGTTGACCGGAACGACGTTATTGTTTATGACGCCGAGTCACATGCCTGTATCATTGATGGTGTGCGTCTGCATATGGGCAAGCGTTTTGTTTATCAGCATAACGATGTAGAAAGCTGCGAAAAGCAATTGGAACGTGCTACCCGTTTAGCCGAACAAACCGGCGGTGGTATCTTATTGATCACCGAGGGGGTTTTTGGCATGTCTGGAGTGCAGGGCAAGCTGAAAGAAATAATAGAACTTAAAAAGAAATACGATTTCCGCATATTGGTTGATGACGCGCATGGTTTTGGTACCATGGGCAGCACAGGAGCCGGAACACACGAAGCGCAGGATTGTGTTGATGGCGTTGATGTTTACTTCGCCACATTCGCTAAATCAATGGCTGGTATAGGCGCTTTTGTAGCTGCCGATGAGCAGATCATCCATTTTCTGCGTTATAATATGCGTTCGCAAACATTTGCCAAAGCGTTGCCTATGCCTATGGTAATGGGTTTGAAGAAACGTTTTGAAATGCTGAAATCTCAGCCTGAACTACGTGAAAAGCTATGGCTGATTGCCTCTACCTTACAAAAAGGTTTAAAAGAGCGTGGTTTTGACCTGGGCTCCAGCAATACTATGGTAACTCCCGTATTTTTAAAGGGCGATCTGTTTGAAGCTACCAGCCTTACCCGCGATCTGCGCGAAAACTATGGTATCTTCTGCTCTATTGTGATCTATCCGGTTATTCCTAAAGGCTTGATCGTATTACGCATTATACCAACCGCTGCGCATTCATTAGAGGATGTTCAACGTACCCTTGATGCCTACAGCGAAATGGCCGAAAAACTAAGATCTGGTTACTATAAAGAAAATAAGCTGGAGATAGCTTAGGTTCTTTCTTGAAACATAAAGCACAAAAGGCCACAGGAAATTGTGGCCTTTTGTGTTACTATAAAGTGTGTCATTGCGAGGAACGAAGCAATCTCTTTGCTGTACAGAGAAACTATATTGGGCTGAAATTGGACTCTGTGGAGATCGAGTTATTGATTTGCTTTTTTCAAAACGCTGGATTGCCTGATAGTCAAATTCGTTTTTAATACCTCTTTGGTATATTTTCCACCTGGCTCAATAACTTGTTTTAAAAAAATATTAACTGCTGCTACGCCAATCTCAAACGCCGGCTGAGCAACCGTTGTTAAGGGAGGATCGATAACGGTAGCCGTTGGATCGTCATTAAAGCCAACAACCGCAATGTCATGTGGTATCTTAATGCCCTTTTGTTTTAAGGTAAGCATCACGCCAATGGCTACCGGATCGCAAACCGCGAATATGGCATCGACAGAAACCTGATCATTCAGCAGTTTTTCTGTAGTGCTTATTCCCTGGGCCCTTTCAAAACCGCATTCGTAAATCAACTCCTCGTTCACTGGGATATGATGTTTTTGCAAGGCATCCTTATATCCCTGTAGTCTGTTTTGCGCCAGCATAATGTTTAAAGGTCCGGTAAAGTGGGCGATATTCTTGCATCCTTGCTCAATCAGATGTTCTACTATTTTAAAAGCACCTTCATAATCATCTACAGATACACTGTTGCTTTGGATGCCGTCAGGTAACCTGTCAAAAAAAACTAAAGGGATGTTTTTATTCAAAAACGACTGGAAATGATCCATATCAACAGTTTCTTTTGAAACAGATACGATCAACCCATCCACCTTGGCCGATAATAACGTTTTGGATACGATTACCTCTCGTTCATATAATTCCTGCGACTGACAAATGATTACCTTATAGCCTGCTTTATAAGCCACTTCTTCTATCCCCGCTATTACTGTCGAAAAAAAGTAATGGGATAGGATAGGCACAATCACGCCTATAGTTTTAGTTGATTTTTTAAATAAGCTGGAGGCAATAGTGTTGGGTTGGTAATTATATTTTTCGGCCAGTTCCCGTACTGCTTTCTTGGTGGCGGCACCAATCGAATGATGATTCTGCAGGGCACGTGATACGGTGCTTTTTGAAACATTTAATTCATTGGCTATATCAATTAAGGTAATTTCTTTATTTAATTTATAACGATCCTCTATGCTCATGCTTGCATTGTACGTTTGTTCCTGGAAAAGCATCTAATTTATCATTTATTCTCTCGATAAATAATCTTTCTGACACACAATAAATTACAATAAAAATTCTTTTGTGAATTAATTTTATATATTTACACAACCGGTTGCGTAAATATATTATAAACCATCTATAAACTAAAGAAGAATGAGAAAAATTCAACTAATGGCAACTGCCTTGGGGGCAGGTTGCGTGCTATTGCTATCGCAATGTACCAAAGATGTAAAGACCAATCCAGTAAGTAATGGAGGCGATGCTGCACAAATTAATGGGAAATTGAGCACTATGTCGCTATTATTTAATGGTGATGCCTCCCTTGGCTCAAGTAATGTGTGGAAGGATGTGAACATTGAAGGCTCGGGTGCGATGACCACCGTTACCGACGAAACCGGCACTCTTTGCTGGCAGTTTACCAAACCGGCAGGCAGTCACCGAACTGAGGGGCATGGTGCCAAAAATTACCAGGCGCAAATTGGCTCTGAGTTTTACATCGGGTGGACAGACAAACTGTATATGCCTGCTACGTTAAAAACGGATGCCGTATTCCAGTGGAAATCATATCCTACCAGTACTACAGCTAATCACCCATTAATGCTGCGCACCAATAACGGCAATCTGGAGCTACAGTATTTTGATATTAATCATGTGGCCAGTGTGCCCTGGTCAATTCCGCTTGCCTTGAGCACCTGGCAATCCTTTGTTTTACGTATCAAATTATCAGATAGCGCTACCGACGGCTATATTGAACTGTGGTATAACGGGGTGAAACAAACATTTACCAATAATAGTCAGCGCTACTATTGCCGCACTTTTGACAGCGATTACTGCGATCCGAAATGGGGCGTATATGGCGGTGATTCCTCACAGGCCACCCATATCGTTAAAAAGATACGTATTGGTACGAGTTATGCCGATGTAGCTCAATAAGACAAAAAGAAAAGCCCCGGTTTGCCGGGGCTTTTCTTTTTGTCTAAAAAACGCGTCATTGCGAGGTACGAAGCAATCTCTATACTTTACAGAGCGGCCTTTTATGGTTAACCTGCTTGTGTAGAGATTGCTTCGTACCTCGCAATGACGTATAAGTGTAACCACCACAAAATATTTTATTGTTCAATTGCACGCACACATTTTATTACCATATTTGTTATCAAACTGATTTTAACAAATTATCCATTAATATAGGTACACATGCAAGAATTAGACCCCTCCGTACTACAAAAGGTAAATACATGGCTTCAAGGCAGCTACGATGCTGATGTTAAACAACAGATACAAAAATTACTGGATGATAAGGCATATACAGAATTAACAGATTCGTTTTATAAGGATTTGGAATTCGGAACGGGTGGTCTTCGCGGTATTATGGGGCCTGGCTCAAACCGTGTTAACAAGTACACCATTGGTACTGCTACCCAGGGTTTGGCCAACTATCTGAAGAAGACATATCCCGGAGAAAAAATTAAAGTAGCTATCGCTCACGATAGTCGTAATAATGCTGATCTCCTGGCTTCTACCACAGCCGAAGTTTTTTCGGCAAACGGTATCCATGTGTATTATTTTGAAGCGCTGCGCCCAACACCAGAGCTATCCTTCGCGGTACGTCACCTGGGTTGCAAAAGCGGGGTAATGCTTACCGCATCGCATAATCCCAAAGAATATAATGGTTATAAAGCTTATGGCGACGACGGCGGGCAGCTAGTATCACCGCATGATAAGGCGGTAATGGACGAAGTAGCGGCCATAAAAAGTATTGATGAGGTTAAATTTAACCGCGTTGAAGAAAATATAGAAACCATAGGTAAGGATATCGATGATCTGTACTTATCGGAAATTGTAAAGCTTTCGGTATCGCCAGAAGCTATCAAAAGACAAAAGGATCTTAAAATTGTATACTCGCCAATTCATGGCACAGGTATCACCTTAACGCCTAAAGCCCTTGAGCTTTTTGGATTTGAGAATGTGATACTGGTTGACGAACAAACCACACCCGATGGTAACTTCCCAACGGTAGTATATCCAAACCCCGAAGAAAAAGAAGCCTTAACCCTGGCTCTGAAAAAGGCACAGGAAACCGATGCCGACCTGGTACTGGCAACCGATCCGGATGCCGACCGTGTAGGTATCGCCGTGAAAAATGATCAGAACGAATTTATACTGTTGAATGGCAACCAAACCGGCAGTTTACTCATTAATTACCTGTTAACCGCATGGCAGGATAAGGGAAAACTTACCGGCAAGGAGTATATCGTTAAAACGATTGTAACTTCCAACCTCATCGAAGCGATAGCTAAAGCCAAAAACGTTACCTATTATAATACGCTTACCGGCTTTAAATATATTGGCGAGCTGATGACCAAATTACAAGGCAAGCAAACTTTTATTGGTGGTGGCGAAGAAAGCTACGGTTACCTGATAGGAGAGTTGGTACGTGATAAGGATGCCGTCGTATCCAGCGCCTTTATTGCCGAAATGACCGCCTATTATAAGGATAAAGGCACCAGTCTGTTTGAGGCCCTTATTGATACTTATATACAATATGGTTTCTATAAAGAAAAGTTGATCTCCATTACCAAAAAAGGTAAAACCGGTGCCGAAGAGATTGTGGCGATGATGGATAAGTTCAGAAACAATCCACCGGCTACATTAGGCGGCTCAAAGGTGATCACCCTAAAAGATTATGAAAAAGGTGTGGAAACCGATTTGAACAGTAATACTACTAAAGCGCTGGAATTGCCCAAATCAGATGTGCTGCAGTTTATCACCGAAGATGGAAGCATCATTTCTGCCCGTCCTTCAGGTACCGAACCTAAGATTAAATTTTATTGCAGCGTAAACGGTAAACTGGCCAGCAAAGCCGCTTACCACGAAACTGATCATCAGCTGGAAGCGAAAATTGATACGATTATGAAAGATCTGGGAGTGTAATCTCTCTAACCCTCAAACAACAAAGGCGCCGATAGGCGCCTTTGTTGTTTGATAACAAAATTTTGTCATGCTGAACGTAGTGAAGCATCTATTATACGCCTTGCATCTTTTACAACAGATCCTTCACTGCGTTCAGGATGACAAAGGGAAGAGAGCCGCTCTTTCCCGTCGCCTGTGGGGACACAGGCGATTTGCCTTTATGTTTGGTAGTAATAAGTTGCCTGCGAGGACACAGGCAACGGAAAAAAAAATCTTTTATTCTCAAGTAACAAAGGGCGGGTGTCATGCTGAGCCTGTCGAAGCATGGTGGGAAGGCCTCTACGCGCGATCCTTCGACAGGCTCAGGATGACAGCCCTCCCATTGATGCTAAAACCTTTTAAAATAAAATCCGAATGTCTTTCGGATAACCAAAGGCTTTTATATTTTTACGGCTACCATTAAAAAATCTTTATGCTCACCAGAAGACATTTTATCAAACTGAACGGCGTAGCCGCCGCGGGTATTACCCTGGGTGTTACACCGTCGTTATTTGCCAGTACTTTGCCTGCTTTTGAAAGTAAACGCCCTAAACTGGCCGATCGTAAATTTACCAGTAAGGCGGTCGAAGCCATCATTCAAAAGGTGAAAAAAGATATTAAAGATCCGGAACTGGCCTGGCTGTTTGAAAACTGCTATCCCAATACCCTGGATACTACCGTAAATTATTCAGAAGCCAATGGTAAGCCAGATACATTTGTAATTACCGGTGATATAAACGCCATGTGGATGCGCGACTCATCGGCACAGGTTTGGCCGTATTTGCCTCTGATCAAGACTGACGCTGCCCTACAAAAACTGATATTGGGGGTATTGAGCCGCCAGGCTAAGTGCGTACAGATAGACCCTTATGCCAATGCCTTTAATCAGGGCCCAACCGGCAGTGAATGGGATACCGATCGTACTGATATGAAACCAGAGTTACATGAACGCAAATGGGAGATCGATTCCCTTTGCTATCCTGTACGATTGGCTTATAACTACTGGAAAATCAGCGGCGACAGCAGCTTTTTTGATGAAAGCTGGCAAAAAGCTGGTAAGATCATCCTGAAAACCTTTAAGGAGCAGCAGCGTAAAGAGGATAAAGGCCCTTATCATTTTCAACGGAAAACCGAAGTAGCCAGTGACACTGCACCTAACAGAGGTTATGGTAATCCTATTAAACCTGTCGGTTTGATTTGCTCTATCTTCCGCCCCTCAGATGATGCTACCATTTATCCATTCCTGATACCATCAAACTATTTTGCGGTTACCAGTTTAAATCAAATGGCCGAAATGTACGCTACCATTGGTAATGATAGCGGAACATCTGCCGCTTGCCGTGCTCTTGCCGCCGAAGTTGACGCTGCTCTTAAAAAATATGCAGTAGCCCAGCATCCGGAATATGGCAAAATATTGGCTTTTGAGGCGGATGGCTATGGCAATCAATTGTTCATGGACGATTCTAACGTGCCCAGTTTATTGGCGCTGCCTTACCTGGATTCGTTGCCGGTTACTGATCTGCTATATCAAAACACCCGTAAGTTTGTGCTGAGCGAAAACAATCCATACTTTTTTAAAGGCAAGGTAGCCGAAGGTATTGGAGGTCCGCACGTGGGTATAGGTTATATATGGCCTATGGCCATTATTATGCGTGGTTTAACGTCTACACATAAAGACGAGATCACGGAGTGTTTGCGATTGTTAAAAACCACGCATGCCGGTACGGGCTTTATGCATGAGTCGTTTAATAAGGATAATGCCGATGATTTTACCCGTAAATGGTTTGCCTGGGCCAATACCTTATTTGGCGAATTGATCATCAAAACACACCAGCATTATCCGGATATATTGCAGAAAATCATTTAATACAATTTTTAATATATGAATGGTATTAAAATATGTGTTTTGTTAACTAAAATCATATAAAATATTATTATTTAAAGTTATTTTGTATTTAATATGTTTTATTAATAAAATATTATAGAATATATTTTATTAATGTTTGTTTTTAATATAATATATAGCTGCTTAAATATTTATTAAGCCTTGAAAATGTGGAAAAAAACCACTTTTAAGGCAGTATTTTTTTGCTTCAAAAATTTTTAATTAAAAAAAAACATTATAGATTAGCTTTAGTTAAAACAATAAACCTCAATAATTTTAAAAGGAGTAATTAAATGAAAAAATTCACTGAAGTAAAAGAGCTTGTAGCTTCATTGGAGGCCGACGCCGACAAATTCTACAACAAAGGAAACAGCGCTGCCGGAACACGTGTTCGTAAAGGTATGCAAGATCTTAAAAACCTGGCTCAGGCTATCCGTCTGGAAGTTCAGGAAGCTAAAAATAAAGAAGCTTAGTAGGATTTTTCTTATTCCAATAAAAAGCCCGGTTATCCTATAACCGGGCTTTTTTGTTCAGCGTATTTTGTTTTATGACAGTTTGCTGGTTTCCTGTTTAATGGCATCGGCTATTTTGCTGCTTACGGGTACCAGCGGTAGTCGCAGGTGTTCATCGCAAACGCCTAAATGTTTCAGCGCGTTTTTTGCCCCGGCAGGATTGCCTTCCACAAACATTAAGCGGGTAAACTCAACCAGGCTGGCGTTTATCTTTTGCGCCGCTTTGTAATCGTTATTAAGCAACAGGCTGATCATGGCCGACAATGGTTTGGGTACAGCATTGCCAATAACCGATATCACACCTACAGCGCCCATGGCCATCATAGGTAGGGTAACCGGATCGTCGCCAGATATGACTAAAAACTCTTCCGGCTTATCGCGCATCAGTTGGTTAAACAGGTCGAAATTTCCCGAAGCCTCTTTAATACCAATGATGTTTTTAAAATCGCGAGCCAGGCGCACGGTTGTTTCTGCAGCTACAGTGCTGCCGGTACGGCTGGGTACGTTATATAAAATTACCGGAAGTGGTGCTGCCAGTGCTATAGCTTTATAGTGCTGATATATACCCTCCTGGGTAGGTTTGTTATAATGCGGACTTGATGATAATATGGCATCATAACCGGTAACATCAAATGCTTTGATTTGCTCAACTACCTCATGTGTATTGTTGCCACCTATGCCGGCAACTAAATTTACGCGCTTCTTGACAACCTCCGCGGTAAATGCCCAAACCTGCTTTCGCTCGTCGGCATTCAATGTGGCGCTTTCGCCGGTTGTACCTAATGATACCAGGTATTGCACCCCGCCATCAATCAAATGTTCAATCAGGTTTCTTAAACCCTCGTAGTCAACTTGACCATCCGCCTGAAAAGGGGTCACCATGGCTACCCCTGTTCCGTAAAATATATTCATGAGTAAAATTAAAGGATGCTAATATAGTGAGATAGTATCAAGTAGCTAGTATCAAGTATCAAGATTTAGCAAATTTTTGGTATCAAGTAGCTAGTATCAAGTATCAAGATTTGGGTACAAATCTATAAGCGGTACTTTTGTTAGCAATGCTAAAATAAGGTCTTGATACTTGATACTAGCTACTTGATACTAAAAACTCACTCCCAGCCTGATAGCCGAATTAGTGTTGCTGCCGCTGTTGAATGACTTACCGTACATCAGTCTGATATTTAAATACTGCAAACCAAAACCCAGCTCGGTGTAATTTTTAAGGGTGGGGGTGTATAGGTAGTTTACATCCACAATTTCCTGTAGTTTTAATTTGCGGATGAGGGGAATCTTGTTGGTGATAAAGCCCATAAAATTGTGTTCCAGGTGACCTTCGGCATATTTATCGGGGGTACTGAAGTTGTAATAATCTAACAGCAAGAAGCGGTTGATGCCTGGGGTGTAAGCTAATAACTGGTTACCGTCAAAATGTTTATAATCCGGGAAATATAATTTATTGGCATTCAGAAATTTGCCCGCACCTATAAAAAAGGAGGTTTTGCCGTAAAAACCCATATCGATATCTGATTTGGATATGTCGGCACTCAGCAGGTCGTAATCTACATCAGACCCGAGTATATCTTTTATGCCCTTGGTATAATTTATACCGATGGTAGGATATTTTGATGGCAGGTACCTACGGCCTGATGGGTAGGTTTCGTACTGGTCGCTAAAATTGTAACTGGTACGTAAAGCTATTTTGAATGATTGATTTTCAGGAAACAAAGGACTATCCTGTGCCGGGTTTAAAGGATTGTTGGAGGTGAACTGGTGGTTCTGCGGACTAAAAAAGCTATAGGTAGAAGTGTTACTCAGTGATTTACGGTTGGCCCACTCTACGGTTGCACCTGCCAGCCATCCACCCACCACGCGACCAGATAAGGAGGCCGATACAAATTGCTTTTGATATAGTTTCTGGTAGTTTTGCCGCTCAAACAAACTATACAGGGAGTTAACCAATGTAGATACCGGCTGCTGGTTGTTGAGGTCGGTAATGTCGGATCCGCCACGGATGCCCAGAGTGAACCGCTTCCCTACAGGTATAGCTGCTCCCGCTGTACCATTCAGCAAATGATTGGAAAAACCATAACGCACATGGGCATCTATTGCAAGCGAACGATGATTAAGTGTATCGATCACCTTGCTGTATGACACTCCATAGTTGATGGCGAAACCTTCTACCGTATTGTAAAGTGCCGAACCCAGCAAGCCATCATAATGGAAATTTTCCTTTTTATAACGGTTGCGGACATCAACACCGGTGAGTAATATTCCCAATGGCTTTACCTCATTATTGGCCTTGTCCAACGAGTCGAGGTATGGTTTCGATTCGCGCTTGCGGGCCAGTTTATCCTTGTTGATGTAGTCGGTTTTTTCTTCATCGGTTAGTGGAATAGGGCGTTCTAGGTTCCAATAAGTCGAATCTTTATGGGTGCCTTTATCAATACGTAAAACCTCGGCAAAATTGGTTTTTTCAAAGCTGGGGTTCAGATCATAATTTTTATATATCGAAATATAATAACCACCCACTTTAAAGCCCAGCAAACCACCAGTAAATTCAAACTTACTGCTGGCCGGCATCCAGGCAGTATTGTTCACCGGGTAAAACTGCTGGTTTACTTTAAGGGTATCAACCAAATTGATATTGGCCTTTTTGGTGATGAACAGTTGAAGTGCCGATAACCGCCAGCTATCCTCCAGAATATAAATATAACCCTCAAAACAAGGGTCGTGTGCGCGCTTGGGTGTTACCTGTATCTTGTTGATGGTTTCGCCATTCTCCACGGAGATGCCCATCCATTTATAGTTATAATAGAATAAAGCGTTATCGGCAATGGGCGATACCAGCGGACGATTGCTGAGGCCATCCCAGGTTTCAAAGTTTTCATAAAAATTAACCGCCATATCTGATGCCCGGTTAAAACTGAAAGCCCGGTTTTGACCCGATACTTTGGAGGACACCTGTACCTCATGTACTTTGTCGGGCCGTATAAAGCTATATTTTGATTCAGATTCTGACAGATAAACAATGCCCGTGCGGTTAGAGTCGAGACCGGCCTCTGTAGCGGCTTTTTGCACGTTAAAACCCAAAAACTTTTTGGGCGCCGCCAGCAGCTTTTGCAGGCCTTTGATGTAAATATCGCAGGTGTAGGCTTTTACCTCGTTGAGGTAAGTTTTACGCTTTTTAATCGCTTTGCGGATAATAGTATATGCAGGATCTTCACCGCCTGCATGGATGGCTACTGTTTTAAGCTGATAGGTTTCGGTTTGGAGCGAGATGTTGATTACCTGGTTGCCGGTAAGGTTTACTTGCCGGCTTTGCTGTCCATAACCAACCGCTTTGTATTGCAGCTCATAATTACCGGCGCTCAATTGCAGCTGATAAACTCCCTCGCTATTGGCCGAGGTTCCTTTGGATGTGTTTTTAACGTAAATAGATGCAAAAGGAATAGGCTTGTTTTGCTCGTCGGTTATTTTGCCGCTGATGTTAAGTTGCTGGGCAAATGCAGAAATACCCGATATAAAGAACAAGACAGATAGTAACGTAAATTTCATGTAGTAAGGTAGTTTGTACTAAGATGAAATTTATTTACTAAATGTTACAACACTGGTTTGTTAAATAATGTGAAATTGACTAAAAACAGAAAATGCCGGTGATCTTAACCGGCAATCTCAAATCTCATATCTTACATCTCAAATCTATCCAATCATCGCCAATAACTCCTCATCACTAATAATAGGGATATTTAGTTTTTGAGCTTTCTCCAGCTTGGCGGGACCCATGTTATCGCCGGCAACCAAATAAGTGAGTTTGGCCGATATGCTGCTCAGTATTTTACCACCGTTTTGCTCTATCAGATCTTTCAACTCGTCGCGCGAGTACTTTTCGAACACACCAGATATAATAAAACTTTGCCCTGCCAGTTTTTCGCTGGCTAGTTTTACTTCTTTTATCTCGACTACAAACTGCAGACCGAGCGCCTTTAATTTTTCAATTTCCTCGCGGTGTTTTTCATCGGCGAAATAATCAACCAGACTTTGGGCTATACGCTCGCCAATTTCATCGGCAGTAACCAGCTCTTCCGGGGTGGCGGCCATCAGTCCATCGATGGATTTAAAGTGGATAGCCAGTTTTTTGGCAACGGTTTCGCCAATATAGCGGATACCCAGGCCAAACAGCACTTTTTCAAAAGGCATTTGCTTGGATTTCTCGATACCATCCAGCATGTTGGTGATGGATTTATCGCCAAAGCGGTCCATCTGTTTTAACTCATCGGCATGCTCATGTAGCTTATAAATATCGCTGATGTGGCTGATGAACCCGCGCCCGTACAAGGTTTCGATAGTCTCATCGCCCAGGCCGTCAATATCCATCGCTTTACGGCCGATGAAATGCTGCATTTTACCCACAATTTGCGGTGGGCAGCCTTCATCATTGGGGCAATAAAAAGCAGCTTCGCCTTCCTTGCGTTCCAATGGGGTATTGCAGGCAGGGCAGGTGGTGCGGTATACCACAGGTACGGCGTTCTGCGCCCTTTTCTCCGGGTTTACACTGATGATCTTCGGGATGATCTCGCCGCCTTTTTCTACAAAAACGGTATCGCCTTCATGCAGGTCCAAACGGATGATCTCGTTGGCATTGTGCAACGTGGCCCGTTTAACCGTAGTGCCGGCCAACAGTACCGGTTTTAAATTGGCTACCGGGGTAACGGCGCCTGTACGGCCAACCTGGTAGCTTACGCTCAGCAATTCGGTTTCTACGCGCTCTGCTTTAAATTTATAGGCTATGGCCCAGCGCGGTGATTTAGCCGTAAAGCCTAATTCCTGCTGCTGCGAATAGTTATTTACTTTGATTACGATGCCGTCGGTATCGTAACTCAAACCAAACCTATCCTTATCCCATTTGGTTATAAATTCAAATACCTCGTCAATATTATTACAAAGACGGCTATGCTCGTTGGTATGAAAGCCCCAGCTTTTAACGGCCTGCAGGCTTTCCCAATGGGTTTTAAATATGGGCTTTTCGGTATATAGGAAATATAGAAAACAATCCAGCGGACGTTTGGCTACTTCAGCCGAATCCTGCATTTTAACCGTGCCTGAGGCAAAGTTGCGTGGGTTGGCATATGCAACCTCTCCGTTCTCCAAACGTTCGTTATTGAGGCGCTCAAAGGCCTTGCGGTGCATAAAAACCTCGCCGCGTATGTCAAAGTAGCTGGGATAATCGCCGCCTTCGTGCAGGCGTTTGGGTATGGTGTTAATGGTGCGTATGTTGGCAGTCACTTCATCGCCCTGAACGCCGTCGCCGCGGGTTACGGCGCGCAGGAGTTTACCATCCTCATAAGTTAAACTCATAGAGAGGCCATCAAACTTCAGTTCGCATACATACTCAAAGTTATCGCCGATAGCCTTGCGGATACGCTGATCAAAATCAAGCAATTCCTGCTCGTTATAGGTATTACCTAACGATAGCATAGGCCAGCGGTGGCGGTAGGTCACAAACTCCTTGGTAATATCGCCGCCAACTTTTTGCGTCGGCGAATCCGGATCAGCAAATTCCGGGAACTCTTTTTCCAGCTTGTTCAGCTGTTCTAATTTTTTATCAAAATCAAAATCGGCAATAGTTGGCATGGCCAGCACATAGTAGTTGTAATTGTGCTGTTTTAACTCGGTTGTTAAGGCCTTGATCTGGTTTTTGGCTTCCGCTGGTGACATAGATGCGAAGTTAAGAAATTACTTTATTCCATAGTTTACAAAGTATCAACTCCATAGTGCAATTCAAATTAGCAAGCAGTCGACTCACCCTGTCATCGCTGCGCTCGACATCCCTCTCTTCGCCTGCGGCGGAAAGAGGGAGTTTTTTTTCTTTTTAATTTTTGTCATCCTGAGGAACGAAGGATCTATTCTACAATTGAAAAGTTCAATAATAGATGCTTCACTGCGTTCAGCATGACAAACGTATTTTCCCCACCCTCTTTCCAGCGAAGCTGAAGAGAGGGTCGTCCAGCAAAGCGCAGACGGGGTGAGTTGGCACCGCGCGACGAAAATTTGATTTGCACTCCTATAAACGCTGGCTTTTGAGAATACAAAATGAATAAAAAGTTCAATTGTTGCTTAATAATAAATATTTAGTTTCGTTTTGCGCAATATAGATAGCGCATTTAATTATTATTCAACTTAAACCAAAACAAAAATGAAACAAATTAGACTACTGCTACTCGCAGTATTACTGATGCCTTTCCTGGCACAGGCACAGGTATCCCAAAAACACCACCCGCATCATTCAAAGGGTCACGAAAAAAACAGCCTGGTAAGAGGTGTTAGTTATGCTGATTTTGTAAAATCGGTATCGGACTTTGCCGATAGTACCAAGAAACCCCTGGCCGACACGGCCTGGAGACTTTGGAAAGAGGAAAAATGGGCCCAACTGGAACAATTTTTTACCGCCAACAACCTTAACGGTGGCTGGCCGCCAAACCGCGGGGCGGTCGACCTGAAAATAGTGACTTTACCAGCAGGTATAGACATTGACCGTTACGGAGGTTATTTTGATGCCGACAGTGTGTTTCAGGATCGTGGCACTTTTGTATCCAAAACAGGTGTGCCTTTTCCGCAGCGTGCTTTACCCGATAAAACACTAAATTCACCTTACCGTGTTTATACCATACTGAAACCAATACCCAATGTAAGGCAGGGTACCATTATTCCCTGGTTTGGTAAACCGGGTTTAGGTATCCAGTATGAAACACCCTATATCATAAACGACCTTAAAAAAGAAGGTTATATTGTAGAGAAAAAAAACTAAATAATAAAAGCCATGATCACAAAACAGGAGAAGATAGGATCACTGATCTTTGACGGGGACGAACAGGATGTGATATCCCGCTCTTTCCAACCGGATACCAAAACAAACCTTGGAGGTGCTATTGCATTTGATGATTTTATCAATCATGATTTTGAGGATCTGCAGGGGCTTATAGGCGATGATGATTTTGCATCCATCGTCAAAACCGGAAATTTTACCCGCGATAGTGGCTTTTTGCATCAATACCATGGAAGCGATAACCTGAAACTATACTTCTGCCAGAGAGATAAAACAATTGTTGTTTTTGCCTACGGCGAGTTTCAGCCAACGCGGTATAAGCTGTATTTGGAGGGCGTGTGGGTAATTAAGTAAGGTAATCCTGAAAGGATGAAAGGCTTGTCATCCTGAGCTTGTCGAAGGATCGTGCGTAGAGGCCTTGCCCACCATGCTTCGACGGGCTCAGCATGACAGCCATTTTTTGATTATTTGGACTTCTTTATTTGAGTTAATGACATATTTGAAGGAGATGAATTATTATCATGTTTATATACTGCGCTGTAGTGATGGTTCTTATTACACGGGAATAACTAATGATATCGAACGACGATTAATTGAACATCAATCGGGTGAGAATCCCCGATGCTATACTTACAAACGCCGACCGGTTCAGCTTGTTTTTAATGAAGTATTTAATGATGTTAATCAAGCAATAGCTTTTGAAAAACAAGTAAAAGGATGGCGAAGGGAGAAGAAAGATGCGATAATTAACGGACATTGGGATTTGCTGCCCGAATTGTCTAAAGCAAAAAAAGGCCTGTCATCCTGAGCTTGTCGAAGGATCGCGCGTAGAGGCCCTGCCCACCATGCTTCGACAGGCTCAGCATGACACCCGTTTTATAAAAAAAGAAACTTTTTATTTATCCGTAGTTACCGATTCATTCACTACACTCATCGGGAAGCTGACACCACCGGGTACTTTAGGATTATCTTTTATATTCACCGTACCGCTGATCACCTGTTTGGTTTTAGATTCGCTGATCCAACCGGTAACCTTGTCAAACTTAATGTCGGCAGTCATAGTACCGGTCATGTTGTATTTCATGGGCATATCACCCACTCGTTTAAAATCATCGGCAGCATTGGTAGCCAGTTTTCCTTCGCCATGGATTACATAGCTGCTGGGAGTTACGTCGACTAATTGGTAAACAGTGCTCACTTTGGCCGACATGGCGCTTTCCAGACTGGTATTAATGGTCCATTTATCATTTTTGGATACCGGTGTTTCGGGGAAAACAGCTGTAGCCAGTTCAATACTTCCCTTGATGGCTTTGGCGCCGAACGATTGCAGGAACTGGGCTTTGATCTGCTCTTTCTGCGGGCCTTGTACCTGCGGGAAGCTGTCCAGTACCGACGAGATCATATTCTCTACATTCTCTACCGATTTTACCCTGCCGCTTTTGGTAAATGTAGCTGTAAAAGGTTTGTTCACCAGTCCGGCCAATATACCCGACATAAAATCGTTAGGGTCATTCTTTTGCGAATCATAGCTCACGGGGCCGTTGGGGAGCTGCATTTTTAAGGCCAGGCTTTTATAGTTTACCTCCATGTAATATAATGAGTCGTCGGCATTCAATACTTTGAAAGAGGTTGTGCCATTAATGGAGATCTCGATATGGTTATCTACCCCGCTAACGGTTTGTTTAATGGCCGATGTGGTATTGGTAACCATATTGTACGTATTGCCCTTAACCAGGTGTAAGGCCAATTTTATTTTTTGAGCTTGTACCGACAGACTAATGCCGAGTATGAGAAGCAGACTAAAAAGATATTTCATAGTGTATTTATTGCGTGCTAAAGTTATTATAAAAATCTTCATCAAAAAATGCAGTAAAACATAACAATTATTTAAAAGTAATTTCGTTAACTTTATAGTAATCAATGCTCTTTATATTTCATTAGTATATTTTAACAACGGAAAGGGGGTTTTTATGTTACAGCAAATAGCATTTATACCACAGCACCAGTTTCATGTGTTGATCAATTTTAAGGATGATGAACGCATTGTAGCCGTTTTACCGAATGAAGCAGGACGATTCCGCGTGGTTGATCAGGGTAAAGTTATTGCAGAAGTTGATCTGGACGATAGCAAGCACAATGTAGTTTGCTGCCAGGGAAAGTTGGAAGATAACGTATTAGCCCAGCTGGAGCACCAGATTATACATCATTACGAAAATCATTACGCCTAGTATAGCATAAAAGAATTTGATAGTTCATGGGTGATGGCTTATGGTTCATAGTCCATGAGTTTTTATTATTCATGGGCTATCTCTTTTTTTGTCAATAGTTGATTCATAAATATTATGGCTATTATTTCCCATTTCTTAGCGGATATGTCATTGCGAGGAGGAACGACGAAGCAATCTCGTAGCTATTCTTATGGATGAGAACGCGAAGAGATTGCCACGCTACGCTCGCAATGACATGGAGTTGATGTGTGGGGGTAAAAGACTCCTTCCTCAATTCTTACTTGCAGCCGGTTTGGCCAGCATGGCCTCTTTGATAAACTTAACCGGAGCGCTGCCGTAGCTCAGGAATTTCTCATTAAAATCTTTCAGTTTATATTTATCGCCCATTTTTATCTTGTAGGCCTCGCGCAGATCCATGATCTCTTTGTAGCCGGTGTAGTAGCTGGTTAGCTGTACACTGCTTACACTTACCCTTTTCCATTTGCCTTCGGCTTCGGCCTGTTGCTGAAAGGCTTCGGCGGTGAGTAGTTTAATAGCCTGTTCTTTGGTCATGTCGTTATTGTGCACGCTGTAATCCAGTATGGTATTACAAACCGAGCGCAGGTTCCATTTGTACCACATCAACCGCATTTCGGGCTCGTTGTTGCCATAGCCATTATCCAGCATCATTTCTTCGGTGTATACGGCCCAACCCTCATTCATGGCACCATTACCCAATACCGATTTGATAATGCTGGGCGCTTTATTGGCATAAACACCCTGCACATAATGCCCCGGAACGGCTTCATGGATGCAAAGTATCTGAATAATGTACTGATTATACTCGCGCAAATAGCTTTCGGCTTTCTCCGGACTCCAGCCGGCCAGGCTGCCTACGTTGAAATAAGAGTTACCATTTTTATCATACGGGCCCGGGCCACTCATAGAAGCGCCGGCCACACCCGCCATATAACCCGGTTCTTTACGGATAATGAGCGGCTTGGTTGGATCAAGCGTAAGCAGGTCCTTGGTTTTTACAAAATCTTTTAACTTGGGGATCAGCTGTACAATGGCCGACTGAAATTCATCAGGTTTTACGTGCTTGGATGACAGCGTATCGATCATCGCCCTGATCAATAAGAGCGTATCGCCCGGCATAGCTTTGCTGCCGAAATATTTGGGCCATAGCTCGCGGCTTATTTTAGCCATCTGGCTGTGCAGGTATTTTTTACGCTGCATAGCGGCGTTAAAGGTTTGCTGTCCGTTGCTGGCCGATACGTTTTCGTACTTGAATTTATCTTCATACAGATCTTTCCCCAGACGGAAGCTGCGTGGATGATCATTTTTCAATGCCTTTAACCAATCGGTATATCCTTTGATAGCCTGTACCGCAAGCGCCGCACGATCGGTCATCTGTTTCCTTTCGGCCTTGGGGATATCGGTTTTTTTGAGCGAGTCGGCAAAGTCTTTTTCAATTACACTCAATCCGCCCAGGTTTTGATCAATGGCCAATGCGGTAAGTTCGGTAACCGGGTTTTTAACCTGTTTTTCGGCTTCTTTGTAATAAGCAGGCACACTGGCCAGGCGCTGATAAAAGTTGTGCAGGCGTTTGGCCAATGGAGCATAATGCTCATTGAGCATATAGGCAAAAGTGCTGATAACGTTATAGGACGACGGATCCCACTCGTATGATTTTAGGCGTTCAATTTGCCATTGGGTATAATCCAATTGATTTTGCATTATTTTATAATCAATACGGTTGCCCTCGTTCAGCGTATTCACCTCAAAACGACTTAAAGAATCGATCTGGAATTTGACAAATTCCAGCATTTTGCTCCGGGTTTGCTCGCTGGGTATGTACAATAAGCTATCGTATTTATGATATCCTACCGAAGTAGCCCAATTAGGATCAAGCTTCCATAAATGCTCCAGGAAGGAGTTTTCATAAGTGGCAAAAGCCGCATCGTCTTTACCTAACAGTGCGCCGCTGCCGCCACCGCCCATGTCTTTTTTACAGCCGGTAAAGGCAACAAGGAAAATAATAATGGCCAGGGCCAGCCTTACGAATATATTTTTGATAATCACGGGATAAAATGATTTTAATAATGCACGATAAACTTAAAACATTTAAAGCATATAAATCAAACCGTAGATTAATTTGTTACTTTATTTAGGAGCAAGGATTTTGGGAACAAAGAATAAAGACATTGAGAGCGTAAAGATTTTGGGAACAAAGAACAAAGGCTGAAGAAAGCAAAGAAAAATCCTTACTCTTTGTTCCAAAAATCCTTACTCTCCAAAAAAACTAATTATAATGACAGAACACCAGATACTAATAGATGAACTGCTGCACTTGCTGAATGGCGGCAATGCCCACGCCGACCTGAAACGTGCGCTGAAAGATTTACCTGCCGATTTAAGAGGAGCCAAACCCGATAAGCTGCCTTACAGCATCTGGCAGCTGGTAGAGCACATCCGGATTGCCCAATGGGATATGCTGGAATTTAGCAAGGATGGCAGTCACGAGTCGCCAAACTGGCCGGATGATTACTGGCCCAAAGAAACGGCACCCAAAAGTGATGAAGCCTGGAACAAATCGGTAAAACAGATAGAGCATGACCGGGAGGAATTTATAGATCTGATTAAAAAGGGCGATCTGTACAGCAAAATACCTCACGGCGATGGACAAACCATTCTGCGCGAAGTTTTACAGGCCGCCGATCATGAGGCTTACCATATTGCCGAGATCATTGTGATCAGGAGACTGCTGGGCGCGTGGTGAGCCCCCTAACCCCCTAAAGGGAGGATTTTAATATCGAACATAGAATGTTGAATATCGAATAATGAAGGAAAAACTTTTAAAGGTGGAGCAGAGGATGTGCGATTCCTTCCTTGGGGAAGGGGAGGAAGGGGTTTAGCCGGTAGATTTTTCGTCCCCTCAGGGTCTCCTGAAAGGGACCCTGAGGCTGCCCCAAAGGAGAAACTTCGATGTTGGGAGTTCAGGATTCAGTGTTCGTTATGATTTAACATTTCCGCTTCTGATTCAATTTTCGTATATTTATATAAATCGACAGCCCGGTTCTCTTTGATCAGAGAACCGGGCTGTTTGGTTAAGGACAAAACAGGTCAAAAATCGACTGTTTTATATGTAGTTATTTGAATGTCAATTATTTAATACTTTTTAAAGTTTTCAAAACCACTCAAAACTATCTTAAAATTTGTTAAAAAGTGTTAAAATCGATGGTTTTGAGTCAATTTTCGAGCATTTTTTGCCCGTTTTTGAGCAGAAAAATGTTAAAAATTAAGGTTTAAAAAGTTTTTTGTACGGGTTTTATTTCTGCTTATTTAAAAAGCTGATCAGGGCTTTTACAAATTCAGGTTTTAGCGGTAATTCGGGTTCGTTGTAAGTGGCTATGTTTTTGTCCTTATCGGCCGGGGCATCTTTCAGGATATGGTTCATACCCGGGATGATATCAAGCACTGCGTCTGATTTAGCTTTCTTTAGTTTTTCGGCATCGGCCACGGTTACCTGCAGGTCGGTTGTACCCTGAACAATGAGGATAGGTATTTTTATCTTTTTGATCTCACGGATGGGGTTATACCTGAACCACGACATCAGGTATTTCTGAATGCTTGGCCGTGCATAGGGGTAAAGGGAAGGGTCGATATTATCAGTGGTTTTGCCTTTCTTCAAGCTATCCAGCATGCGGTTAAAACCATCAGATATCAGGGCGCCTTTTGACTTAATTTGCTCGGTCATGATCTTATCGGCCGAGTCTCCGGCTCCGGCAGCGGATATAAAAGCCTTAACAGGCTGACCGTTAGCTGCCATCATGCCCACCAATGATCCTTCGCTGTGGCCCAGGATAATGATCTTTGAAAAACGCTGATCGTCATTCAGCATATTGATCAGTCCTACAGCGTCATCAACGTAGTCTTCAAAACGTAGCTCGTTCTCTTTGGTAGAACTTACGCTTTGGCCAACCAGGCGTTTGTCATAACGCAGGGAGGCAAAACCGTTTTTACCCAATTCGTTGGCTATCATTTTATAAGCATTGCTGGTTAAGCCCAGTTTAGGGCTATTACCGTCGCGGTCTGTTGGGCCCGAGCCGGCTATAATAAGAACAACCGGTATTTTGTCGGCAGCATTTTTAGGCATGGCCAATGTGCCCGAAATAGATCCCGAAAAAGTTTTTAAAGTTACCGGCGATTCTGTAACAGATGGGTCGGTAGGCAAAGTTGAAACTGGTTCAGTCTTAGCGGTTTCAGCAGCAGGGGCTTGGTACGGTTTTAAAAGTAAACCGGTAAACTGCGTTTGTGAGTTTACGGATAGGTTCAACAAAAAGGTGCCTTTTTGAAAAGTAGCTTTATAGTAAGCCAATGGCGCTTCATATTTAATAAAATCGGCATCGGTAAGATTGCCCAATTGTGTTTTTAACTGGAGTGTGGTGCTCTTGAACTGGTCGGCAGGCAAGGCTGTCTTCATTTCGGAGCTAAACATACTAAATATGCTATCTGGCTGACCGGCATTGTACAGCCGTTTAAACTTGCTTAAGGCAACCGCATAATTAGCCGGCGCCGGTTGTGCCGCTGCTATAATGCTGGTTGTAAAACAACAAATAATCAGGATAAAAAAGCTTACTTTCTTCATGTTTATGGTAATCAAAACAGTATGGTGGTCTGTTGGGCCGAAATTAAATAAAAATTGATTGTTTTTAACTTATTGGTTGTAGATGTTCGTTTAAAAAAAAGATAATGTTTGCCGGATGTCACTAAATTATAAAAATTAAAATATTGGCAACATTTATTATTTAGGTATCGTAAAATTATCAATATGTGATTTATAAGGTTTAATATATTGTTACTATATTGCGGTACAATATCAAATCCGGAATATAGAAAATTTCTACACTACTTATTAATGAAGGTTTTATTTGGGGGCTTATTCTCGACATTTTTAGTCGGGGTGTGTTTTTTTTCTTTCGCGCAAACAAAACTTTCGGCAATACAGGGCAAAGTTCTGATGGAAAACAATGAGGCGGCCGAGGCTGCCACCATCGTTTTGTTAAAAGCTGCCGACTCCTCGGTGGTACGGTCGGGGCTGGTAGATGCGGCCGGTAAGTTTGAGTTTGGCAATATCGCCCCCGGTGCATATCGGCTTTTAGCCACCAGCATAGGCTGTAATAAAATTTATTCAAATCCATATCAAATTTTAGAAGGGCAAACGGTAGTAGCCGGAAATATAGTTCTAAAGCGGGTAAGCAACCAGTTGCAAGAAGTTAAGGTGGTTGCTAAAAAACCATATATTGAGGTAAAGCCCGGGAAAATAGTACTTAACGTACAGAATAGCTTAACCGCCGAAGGCAACTCGGCTTATGATATACTCCGGCAATCGCCTGGGGTACACGTAAATAGTACCAACGAAACCCTGATGATCAGCGGTAGGCAGCCTGCTTTGATCACTATTGATGGCAAACCCACTAACCTAACCGGCGACGATCTGGTAAACCTGTTGCGCAGCATGCAAAGCAGTACTATTGACCAGATTGAGATGATTACCAGCGCATCGGCAAAATATGATGCCTCAGGAGGGGGAATCATCAATATCATTTCAAAAAAGGGCACTAATGTGGGCTCCAACGGCTCAGTTACCCTGGGTGGGGGATACGGTAAATATTACAAAAGCAGGGCGGGTATCACCTTTAACAACCGCACTGCCAAGCTCAATATTTTCGGTAATTATACATTTGATGATAATAAGACTAATAGATACATTAACACTAACAGGAATATTATTTATAAGGATGTTTTAAGTAATTATGATGTTGATTATAACAACATCCAAAAAACATACAATCACAATTTTAAGCTTGGGGCCGATTATGCCATATCACCCAAACAAACCATAGGTGTACTGGTAACCGGAGTGGTGCGGGAAGATGATTTTTTGAAAAATAATAACTTGAATATATCCAACCAAAACCGGCTCGACTCAGTAATCATTGCCAAATCAACATTAGATAGGGGGAGCAGTCTTTTAAATTATAATATCAATTATAACGGCATACTGGATAAAAGCGGCAAAAATCTGTCGGCTGATGTGAATTATTCAATCTATCACCGCCACTCGAACGAGTATATAACCAATAATTTTTATACTCCGGCTGGTGTAAAATACCGGGATTCGCTGCAATTGGAAAATCTCTCTCCGTCAAATATCCACATATGGACATCAAAGGTAGATTATGTGAATCCTCTTTCTAAAACCTCACGGCTGGAAGCCGGTGTGAAATATAATCACATCCAAAGTAATAATAATTTGATATTTGGTCCTTTGGTAAATAATACCTATCGGGCCGATCCTGATTATACCAACCGCTTTATATACACCGAAATTGTAAGCGCAGCTTATTTGAATTATGTAAATAAGATTGGTCAGTTTAATATTACAGCAGGGCTGAGGGCCGAAAAAACGAATACCACCGGCAGTTCGGTAGGGGTTGATCAATCTACTCTGCTAAGTAACAAGAATAACTATTTTAACCTTTTTCCGCAGGTTCAGCTCAGTTACGAGGTGGATAAGAAAAATGTGTTGAACCTGAGCTATAACCGGGGTATTCACCGGCCCGATTACCAGGATATTAATCCGTTTTTATACTATACAGATTTGTACGACTATAATTCGGGTAACCCTAATTTAAAACCGGAGTATACCAATTCTATACAACTATCACACACCTACAATAGCACTTTTATAACCACTCTGTATTATAATGTTACTAACGATGCCTATGATTTTCCGGTATATGAGCAAAATGACTCATCAAAAGTTAATGTAACCATACGACGGAATTTTGGGAGGATATTTGTTTATGGGGCCACATTTTATGCCCCGGTTCAATTTAACAGCTGGTGGAACGCCAGTTTTAACCTGGATGCCTCTTATCAGCGTTATACTTCTTATGCCATATTTGGTAATTTTAACCGGGGCATGCAGGATATTATTTTTAATTCTACACAAAATTTTACACTGAGCAACACGGTAACCGCCGAGATATCCGGAAAGTATGAATCGCCAACCTTATATGGGGTCAATGAGCTTAAACAAAGTTATACGGTTAATGCGGGCATTGGTAAGCAGGTATTTAATAAACGCGGTAACCTAAAATTAAGCGTTATTGATATTTTTAACAGTGATAGGTATCGGTATCATGTAGATTATCAGAATGTTGATTTTACAGGTATTGATAAAAGAGAAACCCGCAGGGTGATGATCAATTTTACCTACCGTTTTGGTAAAACATCCGTTAAGTCGGCCAGTAAGCATAATACGGGTAATGCCGACGAACAACGGCGTACCGGTAGTAACTAACCGTTACCTGACGCGTAACTCAGGATATTTGCCTTTAATTTTAGTGGCAAAGTAATTGCCAAGGGAATCGGAATTGATAAATTTCTGGTAAGCGGTAACAGGGAAGCCAAAGTATTGCCATATACCGCCACTATTCCTAAGTTCTACTTCTAAAATTTTAGCCGAAGGATCGTAACCAAGGCTATTTAATGCTGCTGATTTAACTACATGCCGTTGCATATATATTATAATATGTATTGGCAGAAAAAAGTTTTAAATATTTAATTATTGTTTAAATGTTTAGCCGGCATGGCCGCTAAGCATACTGGCCATAATGATGAGTAAAACCAATATGGTGATGCCAATATATAGGTAATCCTTTTCAAGTATGAAACCAATAGCCGAAAATATTACTCTTATAATAGGTGTAGCAATAAGTAAAATAATACCTGCTTGTATAATAGCCCGTCCCCTGAAAGTGATGATACCGTTGAGTATCCCCCGAGTATTATGCACAAAATCCGGGACGCCCTTAAACGTGTGGTAGTCGGCAGTAACCTGTCCATGCCTGTAAAGGTATATAATACCCCCTATAAAAATAATACTCATAGACAGCAATACACCAAGGCGTAATATCCAGCCGATAACGGCCTGCATGTCGGTATCTCTAAAGGTTTTGTTCATTATCTTTTGGTCATTAAGTCATTGGTGTCAGTAAGTCATTTACATTGATGATTTATAAACAATTATCAATGACCTAAACTATATTTTCCCCATGAATCCGTTATATATCATTTGTGATGCCAAAAAGGTTACCACCACAGCAAACACCCAGCGTAACCAGCCCGACGAGTTGGTATGCACCAGTATTTTTGAACCGCTTAAAGCACCTAGTAATACACCAATTGCCACAGGCATAGATAAGCCCGGGTCAATATAACCGCGCTGTAAATAAACAACAGCGCTTGCGGCGGCTGTTACGCCTATCATAAAATTACTGGTAGTGGTTGATACTTTAAAGGGGATACGCATAATGGTATCCATCGCCAATACTTTTAATGCCCCTGAGCCTATGCCCAGTAAGCCTGATATCACACCGGCAAAAAGCATCATGAAAAAGCCGCCACCTACGTTTTTTACGCTATAATTTACAGGTCCGTTAGCTGTAGGGAAGCTGCTGTTGAGCTTTAATTTTTCGGCCAGTAAGTTTTTTTCCTGATTAATCTGCTCAGCCTTTTTGCGTAACGACATGATGGCTGATGTGATCAGGATAATACCGAACAGAATTGCGATAAAATTAGTTGGGATATAAACGGCTATCAGAGCGCCAACCATGGCTCCGGCTGTAGTGGCAATTTCCAGGAACATGCCCAGCCTGATGTTGGTAATACCCTCTTTCACATAAGCTGCTGCCGAACCGGATGATGTGGCAATTACCGATACCAGCGAGGCGCCAATGGCATAATGGATATCTACATGCAACACCAGCGTAAGCAGTGGTATAATAACAAAACCACCACCCAAACCGGTTAATGACCCTAATAAACCCGCAAAATACGAGCCGATAAAAAGGATAAGCGTTAATACAATTACCGACATCATTTGCAGTCAACTTGAACTGCGAAAGTAGCAAAATTTGATCATTTAAGTCGTTGAATCAGAAAGAGATTATGTATTAAAAATGTCTATATGATCTACAGATAAAATAACCAAACACTTAATGTCCTGATCATTAAATACATGCCCTGGAAGTAAAAATGACTTCAATACTAAATGTCTCAATAACTAAATTTACTACTTTCGTGGCATGGGTTACAAAAGTTTACAAGCCTGCATTGCCGATCTCGAAAAAAACGGTCACCTGGTGCGAATTAAGGAGGAAGTTGATCCTTATTTGCAGATGGCAGCTATTCACTTGCGGGTATTCGAAAACGAGGGGCCGGCTATATTGTTTGAAAAAGTGAAAGGCAGCAAGTTTCCGGCAGTATCTAATTTATTCGGTACGCTGGAGCGCTCTAAATTTATATTCAGAGATACGCTGGATAAGATCAAAACCCTGGTTGAGCTCAAGAATGATCCTTTAAAGGCCATTAAACATCCTTTTCAATATACCAACGTGGCGCTTACGGCTTTATCGGCCCTGCCGATGAAAAAACGCGCCGGAGCTCCCGTTAATTTTGGTCGCTGCAAAATAAGCGACATCCCGCAGATAGTGAACTGGCCTATGGATGGTGGTCCCTTTGTAACCATGCCACAGGTATATACCGAAGATCCCGATAAACCTGGCATTATGAATGCCAACCTGGGTATGTACCGCATACAACTGGCTGGTAACGAATATATTCTGAATGAGGAAATAGGCTTGCATTACCAGATTCACCGGGGTATAGGCGTGCATCAAACCAAGGCAAATGCCAAGGGACTGCCCTTAAAAGTAAGCATATTTATAGGCGGCCCGCCATCGCACCCCGTAGCTGCTGTAATGCCGCTGCCCGAAGGATTGTCAGAGATGACCTTTGCCGGTGCGCTGGGCAATCGCCGTTTCCGTTATTTTTATGATGATGAGGGGTTTTGTATTTCTTCTGATGCCGATTTTGTGATCACCGGAACCGTAATGCCTCATGATAATAAACCCGAAGGCCCTTTTGGCGATCACCTGGGTTATTACAGCCTGGTACATCCGTTCCCCTTGCTCAAAGTGCACAATGTATATCATCGTAAAGATGCGGTATGGTCGTTCACAGTTGTTGGTCGCCCGCCGCAGGAAGATACCAGTTTTGGGGCTTTGATCCACGAGATTAGTGGTGCAGCTATTCCCAAGGAAATACCGGGTCTGCATGCGGTTAACGCCGTTGATGCGGCTGGAGTACACCCATTGCTGTTTGCTATCGGCAGTGAACGTTATACGCCTTATATCAAAGAGCGCAAGCCACAGGAAATATTAACCATTGCCAATCATATACTGGGTAAAAGCCAGCTGAGTTTAGCCAAATACCTGCTGATTGCCGCAAAGGAAGATAATCCTGCTTTGGACGTAAATAATATCAAGGCGTTTTTAAATCATATCCTGCAACGGATCGACCTAACGCGCGATCTGCATTTTTATACCCGTACCACTATTGATACATTGGATTATAGCGGTAGTGGATTAAACTCCGGAAGTAAAGTAGCCATCACCGTAGCAGGGGATATCAAGCGTGAATTGTGGACCGAACTGCCGTCATGGTTCGACCTGCCAAGGCCAGTCAACAATTATAAAATGGCTATACCGGGTGTATTGATGGTAGAAGTACCCAAACATGTAAATCACCAGGATATTGATAATATTATCAGCATTATTGAGTACAGGCTAAAAGAAGAGGAAGAAGAACTGGATGGTCTCCCGTTGATTGTACTTTGTGACGATGCCGCCTTTGCAGCCGAAAACGTAAATAATTTTGTTTGGGTAACTTTTACCCGTAGTAACCCTTCGCATGATATTTATGGTGTAGGTAGTTTTACTGAGCATAAGCATTGGGGCTGTACAGGTCCGCTCATTATCGATGCCCGTATCAAACCCCATCATGCCCCTGTGCTCGAAAAAGATCCCGAAGTTGAAAAACTGGTTGATAAAATGGGCGAAAAAGGCGGAGCCCTGCATGGAATTATTTAATGGGATAAAAGGACTTATAGAGCAAGGATAATGGAAAAAAGAAATCATGAAAATCTCATAATCCTATAAATCAAGGTTCATAATAAAAGAAAAATCAGCCTAATCAACGCAATCACAAAAATCAACGGTTAACTTTGCCCCTTATGAAAAATACCCTGCTTTGTTTAATAATCGTGCTGGCCGCTTTTGGCTGTAAAAAGAGAGATGTACCACATTATACCATATCAAGAGTAATTAAAAGTGATACCGCCAGTAAACTTACTGTTAACATCGGCGCGCGCTTAAGTCAGGCCGATCTGCTCAATATTGCCGCCAAAATTAAAGCGGATAGTTCGGCATTGAGCAATTTGCAACTTTGCTACATGCTGCCCGGCCACAATGATAAAAATACGGGACCTGATAACTATTATGCCATCGCCAAATATCCCAATGCCTCTGTAACTACCATGCAGGATACCCTGAAAGATGCTGACGGCACCATTGTGCGCTTAAATATCAAGGGCTTATCTGCACAGGATGCCAAGCATCTGCTGGAGCTAGATCCTAATGAGATACAAGGCAAAAACATCCTGGGAAAGTTCATCGACGATAGTAATCATACGCTGATTGTTCCCTTTACAGAAATCAATGACCCCCAAAAAGAGGTATATATTATTGAATTTGATCATACAGGGACCGCTGTATCGAAAACTATACCTGTACGCGACAATAAAGATGGGGTAGAAAAACTCATTGTAACCCAGCGGGGCGATTATTGTACACTTAAAGATAGCGTCCTTACCCAATACTCTATTGACGATCTGGGCTTGGCATACAATAGCATCAAGTCGGGTATTTAAGACTTGCCTTGTAAAGCCGGTAATTGTGGGGTAGATATGCGAAAGCCACCAAAACTAAACACATAGTTAAAAGTAGGAGTAAAATATTGTTAACCCTTACTTTTTATGGAATATACTAAATATATTTATAGGTATAAAATATTATAGTATATGACCCGAAACTTTACCAAAATTTTAGCACTAAGTGTTGCTGGGGTTTTTAGCGTTTGCTGCGCGATTGCGCAACCCCGATTGCCGGAAGGTTATTTCTGGAAAAAGCTTCCGAACGGCCTGGAAGTAGTAGTTATTGAAAACAGTAAGGTGCCGCTGGCTACCATTGAAATTGCTGTAAAAAACGGGGCCTATACCGAAGGTCCTGAATTCAGCGGTTTATCGCACCTTTTTGAGCACATGTTTTTTAAGGCCAATAAAGATTATCCAAACCAGGAAGCTTTTTTAAAACGTACACAGGAGCTGGGCGCCATCTGGAATGGTACTACGGATGTGGAACGGGTTAATTACTTCTTTACGTTTGACCGCGATAGCCTTAAAGCAGGTTTAAAATTCATGAACGCGGCTATCCGCTTCCCGATATACCGCGAAGAAGATATGAAAAAGGAACGCCCTGTTGTTGACGGCGAATTTCAGCGTGCCGAGAGCGATCCGGGCTTCCAGCTTTGGTATGGTATCCAGCAAAAGCTTTGGGGCGATCTTATCACCCGTAAAAACCCTATCGGGATACATGAAGTGATCAATACTGCCACACCAGAGAAGATGATGGTGATCAAAGACAAATATTATTTTCCGAATAATAGCCTGGTGACCATTTGTGGTGATGTAAAGCATGAAGCCGCATTTGCCCTGGCCGAAAGCATATTTGGCGATTGGGCCAGCAGTGGCTTTAATCCGCATGAAAAATATCCTATTCCGCCATTCAAGCCTTTAACCAAGAGCGAGTATTTTATCAAAGAAACCACTATTGCGCAAACACCATATATGCAGCTTTCATGGCAAGGCCCGGCTTACTTAATCGATTCTGCTTCAACCGTTGCCGCTGATGTATTTTCGACCATTGTTGGATTAAACTCGTCCAAATTTCAACAATCGCTGATTGATAAAGGTTTAGCCAGTTCTGCTTCTTTGGGATATACTACCAGTCGTTTTGTGGGGCCAATTGATATTTTTGTGGTTCCCAATCCCGGTAAATTAAAGGAATGTTATGATGAATTGCTTAACCAGGTTAACCAGTTTGTGAAGTCTGATTATTTTACCGACGAGCAGTTAAATGATGCCAAAGCTATTTTATTAAGAAACAGCGTTCACCGCAAAGAGAAACCGTCTACATTGGCAAGCCAGATGAGCTATCAGTGGTGCAGTACCTCGCTTGATTATTATACCGATCTGGACAGTAATTACCAGAAAGTGAGCCGTGCCGATATACAAAAATATGTAAGCACCTATATAACAGGTAAGCCATATGCAGCAGGCATTATTATAGCACCAGAGTTAAGTAAACAACAAAATGTAGCTTCATTTTTTGTAGCTAAGTAAATTAAAATCTTATCATGATGAAGAAATATGTGTTCACCCTGCTGATTGCAGCGGCGATAGGAAATATAAAAACGGTACAGGCACAAAATAAAGCTTACGAAACCACAGTTGATGGTGTAAAGGTAATTGTGCAGCCAAGCGGCAACGATATTGTAGAGATACAAACTATTATAAAAGGTGGCGTACAAAACTACAAGACCGATAAAATGGGTATTGAAGCCATGGCTATGGCCGCACTAACCGAATGTGGAACCATTAAACACGATAAAAACGCTTTTAAAGATCAGTTGGATAAAGTGAGCGCTACGGTTGATGGTAGCAGCAACAAAAACTACGCTACCATGCGTATGAATTGTATCAAGAGCGATTTTGATATAGTTTGGCCTTTGTATGTTGAAGCTTTAACGCAACCACGTTTTGATGCTAAAGAGTTTGCACGCATTAAACAGGATGCGATCAATAATATTAAGCAAGCTGATTCGCAGCCAGACCACGCGATTGATCAATTGGCAAATAAAACGGCATTTGCTAATCGCGATTATGCAAAAGATCCTAATGGTACCGTAGATATCGTATCTAAATTAACTCCCGAAGAAACCAAGGCCTATTATCAATCCATATTAACCCGGTCGCGCCTGGTTATCGTGGTTGTAGCTGATTTGGATAAGGCAGTTATTGAGGCAAAAGTGAAAGGTATGCTTAATGGTATCAAGCAAGGTGCTCCGTTTGAGTTTAAGAAATCATTTTTCCGCGTATATAAAAACTCATTCAACGCCGAATCACGCGAACTGGCTACCAACTATGTAGAAGGTATTACCAGCGGTCCACAACCCGGTGCTCCTGATTTTGATGCCTTTAACGTAGCCATGAGGATATTTGCTAATCGTCATTTTTTAGATGTGCGTACCAACAATGGTTTATCATACGCGCCGCAGGCCTGGTTTAGCGTTGGGCAAACATCTACAGCCAGATTCTCGGTATCAACAACCCAGCCCGATAAATATATTGCCGTATTTGATAAACTGGTTGATAAAATAAAAACAGAAGGTTTTAAAAGCGAAGAAGTTGCTAATATGAAAGTGACTTATTTAACAGGTTTCTATTATAAAAATGAAACCAACAGCGCACAGGCATTTTCTATGGCTTCTAACGAAGTGCTGTTTAATAACTGGAAAAGATCATTAACCATGGTTGACGATGTTAAAAAGCTGACACTGGAAGAAGTGAGCGATGCTTTCCGCAAGTATATCAATAACATTGTTTGGGTTTACCAGGGCGATCCTAAAAAGGTGAACCAGGTATTATATATCAACGGTACCTTAAATAAAGGTGATAACCCGGTAAGTCACTAAATATCATCCCAAATAAAAAAAGCCAGGCGAATTTGCCTGGCTTTTTTTATTTGGGATGTTTTGAACCTTATCTTACATCTCTTTTAACCTTGTTCAAGGTACTTTGACCTGGCAAGTAGATCTGGAAACCAAAATCTAAAGTCAGTTTGTTTTGATAACCTAAGCTACCAAAACCGGCAGTACCATTATATTTCAGTAAGGTTTCTAAGCCAATGCTTGGGGTAATAAAATAGGCAAAACCAGGGCCAAAGCTAAAATCCAGACCATTGGTTGAACCACCCGGACCGCTTGGATTGTGTCCGCCTAAACCAACAGTAGCTTCACCAAAGAAACGGCCATGTTTTAACACCTCCACATCAGATCCGGTATAGTAGCGCCCTAATGCACCTACACCATAGGTAACATCGGTACCGGCACCCTTGGCGGTTACTATGCCTAATTTACCATAAGCACCCAATGCTACGTTGTCTTTAATAAACCATGCTGCTTTGGGGGTAAGATCCATGCTGAAATTTTTAGCGCCGTTTAAACCCAGAGAAAAGTTGCCGATATCGCCACCCATTAAAACGTTACCTTTCTGTATTTGTGCGCTTGCTGTGAAGCTGAAGCCGATAAATGCCAATACGGCTAATAATGTAAACTTTTTCATAGTGCTGTTTTTTAAGTTTTTAACTTTAAGTAAATTTTAATAAGAACTTATTAACAATTGCTGTGCCATTAGAAATATGGAAAGGTAAAAACGTACTCCTTTGAGTTGAAATATATTGATAATAAAGTGGTTATATGATAGTTTAACCCTTTAATAGTTGAGGGTATATTATATTAATATGTATATTAATAAACATTACGAAGTGTGTTAATGAATATACAGTTATTAAATAAACAAGAAGTTTGATTACCGTTGAGCTAATAACGAACAAAGCCCGCTTTATAAGCGGGCTTTCTTTGTTATTTTATTGGATAATATCTTATTTCAATAAATTTCTCCAGCTAACCAGGTCGCCGATGATCTTGTCGAGTTGGTCGGCAGGAACGCGTTCCTGTTGCATGCTGTCGCGGTGGCGGATGGTTACGGTATTATCTTCCAGTGTCTGATGATCAACCGTGATACAGAAAGGAGTACCAATAGCATCCTGGCGGCGATAGCGTTTGCCGATAGCATCTTTCTCCTCGTACTGTATATTGAAGTCGATCTTCAGTTTATCCATGATCTCACGGGCTTTCTCCGGCAGGCCATCTTTCTTGGTCAGCGGGAAAATAGCGGCTTTAACCGGGGCCAGGCATGGGTGCAGGTGCAATACGGTGCGGCTATCCTGTTTTTCTTCGGTGCTCAGATCCTCTTCCTCATAGGCGTTGATCATGGTTAACAGGAACATCCGGTCTAAACCAATAGAGGTTTCAATTACATAAGGCACGTAGTTGCCGTATGGCTTACCTGTTTCCGGATCAACCTCCGGATCAAAATACTGTAGTTTTTTACCTGAGAATTTTTCATGCTGGCTTAAGTCGTAATTGGTACGGCTATGGATACCTTCCACTTCTTTAAAGCCAAATGGAAATTGAAACTCGATATCAAAAGCCGCATCAGCGTAAAAAGCCAATTTTGCATGTTCATGATAGCGGTATTTGGCAGCATCAGTGCCCAGGGCCAGGTGCCATTTGAGGCGGGTTTCTTTCCACTGGTTAAACCATTCTTTTTGAGTGCCGGGGCGTACAAAGTATTGCATTTCCATTTGCTCAAATTCGCGCATGCGGATAATGAACTGACGGGCTATCACTTCGTTACGGAAAGCCTTACCAATTTGAGCTATACCAAAAGGGATCTTCATCCTGCCCGATTTTTGTACGTTCAGGTAGTTTACAAATATACCCTGAGCAGTTTCCGGGCGCAGGTAAATCTGATCGGCATCATCGGCAACAGCACCCATCTGGGTACTGAACATCAGGTTAAACTGGCGAACATCGGTCCAGTTACGGGTACCGCTTACCGGGCAGGCAATTTCGTGCTCAATGATCAGTTCTTTTAAACGTGGCAGGTCTTCATTTTTTAGGGCCTCGTCCATATCATGCTGTAGCTGTTCGGCTTTGTCAGTTTTGCCATCCTTGTCGTAGCGCTCAATCTTATCTTCCAGCAACTGATCGGCGCGGTAACGTTTTTTTGAATCTTTATTATCGATCATCGGGTCGCTGAAACCATCAACGTGCCCGCTGGCTTTCCATATTTTGGGGTGCATAAATATGGCCGAATCAATACCCACAATGTTATCATGCATTTGCACCATGCTTTTCCACCAGTAAGTTTTGATGTTGTTTTTTAATTCGGCGCCAAACTGCCCGTAATCATAAACAGCGCTCAGGCCATCATAAATCTCACTTGAAGGGAAAACAAAGCCATATTCTTTGGCGTGTGATATAACATTTTTAAAAAGTTCGTCGGTTGATTTGCTCATAATAGCTGCAAAGATACAATTTAGGGAGAAAGCTGAAAGCGAAAGGCAAAAAGCTTAAGCATATAAAAATCAAGACTTAAATTACTTTAATTAAAACCAAATCATCACTAAATTCATTATCATAAAACCAATTAATTTATTACCGCCACTATGGAACAAATTGTGAGAATACTGGATATCCATAACGTAACCCATAACGTTAAACAGTTTATAGTAGAAAAGCCCGATGGTTTTACATTTACACCGGGGCAGGCAACAGAACTATCCATCAATCAACCGCAATGGGAAGGGCAACGGAACCCTTTTACGTTTACCTGTCTTGCCGACCAGCATTACCTGGAGTTTACCATTAAAATATACAATGATCATCCGGGTGTTACCAATCACCTCGGCGAACTGGAAGTAGGCGATGAACTGATACTGCGTGAAGCCTGGGGAGCTATTGAATATAAAGGGCCAGGATACTTTATTGCCGGCGGTGCCGGTATTACGCCATTTATAGCCATATTGAGGCATCTTAACCAACAAGGTGCTATAGCGGATAATAAACTCTTCTTCTCTAATAAAACCGATCAGGATATTATCCTGGCCGATGAATTGAAAGGCATATTGGGCGAAAACGCTTTATTTACCATAACTAATCAAAAAGACAGCACGCATGATCAGCGCCGTATTAACGAAGACTTTTTAAAAGCCGAAGTAAAGGACTTTAACAAGCACTTTTATGTTTGCGGCCCCGATGCCATGGTGCAGGAAATAACCGGGATATTGGAAAAACTGGGAGCAAAAGCCGATGCTGTTATTTTTGAAAAGTAACACAACATCATTGACAAAAAATCAATAAATCCGAAATCGAAATTCCGAAATCCGAAATACTCTTTTACATTTGAGCTATGAGTATCCGGGTTGAGTCGTTGTCAAAAGTTTACGGGACACAAAAAGCGGTTGATAGTATCAGCTTTAGTGCAGCGCCTGGTGTGCTGGGTTTTTTAGGTCCTAATGGTGCTGGTAAATCAACCACCATGAAAATCCTCACCTGCTTTATTCCTCAAACTTCAGGTTCGGCATCGGTTTGCGGATTTGATGTTATAGCACAACCATTGGAAGTTCGCAGGCGCATTGGTTACCTGCCCGAGAGCAATCCGCTGTACCTGGATATGTATGTGAAAGAATCATTGGGCTTTATTGCCGGTATTCATAAGGTACAAGACCCCGAAAAACGCATAGCTGCTATTATTGAACAAACAGGCCTGGGGCCCGAACAGCATAAAAAAATAGGACAGCTTTCAAAAGGCTATCGTCAAAGGGTAGGACTGGCGCAAGCTATATTACATAACCCGGATGTGCTGATATTGGACGAGCCCACCTCCGGACTCGATCCTAACCAACTCATTGGTATCCGCCAGTTGATACTGGAACTGGGGAAAACAAAAACCATCATCCTGTCTACCCATATTATGCAGGAAGTAGAGGCCGCATGTAATAAGGTAATTATTATTAATAAAGGTAAAATTGTAGCCGATGATACCCTGCAGGGGCTTCGTCAAAAAAATAATGATCATACCCTGGAGCAGATATTTATATCACTTACCGGTGACAATTAAATATTTTGATTTTTAAAATAAACTTTTATTTTTGTGCCGCCTAGTTACTTTATTAACAAATAAAATAGATACTAACTCCCTGCCGCCCATGGTGAGTACCTGTATTATTCTATTGATTATTACTTTATTTACGAATTAAACCGATACAAAATCACCGTCGCCCAGGGTGAGTATCTCCCATATTATCTATTGATTAATATGCTAAAATCACGTATTTAATAAAATATTAAAAAGAGATTGTAACGTTTGCTTAATAGCAGCGTCTATAGTCTCAGAAAAAACTGCGTTATAGGAAAATCCTATTAACGTTGTGTTAACAAACAAACATCAATCTAATAAATTATGAAAAAAGTTCTATTAGCCTTAGCTATTATTGCTGGCACGGCATTCACAACCCTCGCGCAAACTAAATCTGGCGACAGTGGTAAATTCAGTATCGGTCTTGAAGGCGGATTACCGGTTGGTGATTCACACAATGGTTACAACTATGTAATAGGTGGCTCTCTTAAATATGAGCTTCCGATAGCTGCAAGTACCTGGTTTACCGTTTCTGCAGGTTATAACTCTTTCCATCCAAAAAGTGTATTAAAGGATTTGGGTTTTGGATCTGTTGGCTTTATCCCAGTAAAAGTAGGTGTGAAATATTACATTGAACAAGGCTTTTTTGCTGAAGGTCAATTAGGTGCTGCTTTTGGGACAAAAAGCGGTTATGGTACTGCATTTGCCTATTCCCCAGGTGTTGGTTATACGTTTGATGGTGGTTTTGAAGCAGGCGTACGTTATGAGGGATGGTCAAAAAACGGAACTACCAGCCAATTGGGCCTGCGTTTAGCTTATCGTTTCTAAACAATAAATTAGCAATTAAAAATAAAAAGCCGGAGAGCATTGCTCTCCGGCTTTTTTGTTGATCTGTAATATCAATGCAGATGCGTATGGTTCGGGTATTTATCTTTATGGTAATTAATTTATTGTTATTTTATGTTAATATTTCACTGCTAATTGTTATTATTATCCTAAACGATATATATTTGCCTTAATCAATATTTCTTTATCACACCTTCGAACCTAAAAAGAAAAACAATGAAAAAACACTTATCCGTTATTGGCATGGCTTTGTCGTGCGTTGTATTGATGCAATCCTGCAAAAAAGACATCGATACAAAAAATAACACTCCTATTCCTGCAAGCAATACGGCTGAGAATTCAGCAGTAAACAACTCTCAAATTACATTTGCCAAAATTTTAGCTAAAGCAGTTAAAGATGATGCTCCATTAAGGTCATTTTTGAAAGATGAAAGCTTAAAGCAGTTTGATAATGACCATGATATACTTTATCAAATGATTAAAGATACAAAAATCAATGGCGCTGAAACTGTTCATGAAAAATTAATACGGTTTGCTGCTTCGAAAGAAGAGTTGGAAGCTGTGGAACAGCAATTACCGTTGTTAACCATATTTGTACCTACATTACCCAATTTTTCACCTGAAAAATGGAATTCAAGTAATGAGGTCCCGGTAGTAGCGGTTTCAAACACAGCAAATAGCAATGTGTTATTTTATGATGATAAAGGCAAAGAAAATGCTTTGGCGGCCGACGAAATACCTGGTTTTCCTGTACTTGTAATCAAACAAAATGAAAGGGTTATAGTAGGAACTGGTAATAAATTAGCATCAAATAGCGTTGCGTCAAACTCGCAATCCTCAACAGTTTATAATAATGGTGGTCTGGTCCTAAATTTCGCCGATGATGCGTTTAATAATATAAATCCCAAAACAAAAGTTAATAAATTAAACCCAAACAGGGTAACCAATTCGAGTGGTATAGATCCTGTTAATATTGCTGCCTATAATTCAGGAGATGAATGGCATCGGGATTATATATATTACGGGTTAACAGCCGGCCAACCCAGGGGACAATTCAAGAATAATTATAGTGAATTTATAACCTCTATGAGATTTTTGACTCCAAATGCTTTGAATATGATAGCGGATCAAGATGGTGATCCTAAATTGAAAGAAGGCGAGGTACCAAAGAAGCCTTTTGGGATATGGACGGAAGGTAATTTTGAGTTTAGGATAACTATTTTAATAAACGCGAAAAATGGTTTAGGGAATGATATAAATAAAGTGCTAAGTGTGAATCCTGCCGATTTGTTTGATGTTCAATTTACACTTAAACAGGAGGGCGTTTTTCCTCATTACAGAGTTACTTCAATTACGCCAAAAGAATATCATCCAAATGTGGAATTAGTGCCATGGGATCTGCAAAATTATGGTACAGCGTGGAAGTTTATAGTTTATGAATATGATAACTCGCAAGAGATTACCCAAACCTATGAAAATACAAGCACATTTGCTGCTAATTTTGAAATAACTAATTCTATAACCGAAAAGATAGGCTTGAAATTCGGTGCGAGCGCTACTACCAGCGAAAAAAGAACAGTTAGTGTAAAGACAACCTTGGCATCTGATTTTTTAGGGGAGGCTACATTAAGCTTCGACCAGCCTATAATCACATCATTTGACGGTACTAATTATAATACGAGGGAAATAACAACTGGTAATGTTCTAAGTCTTGGTATTGAACCTAAAAGAATATTTTAGTAAATTTTTATAAAAGTTAATGAAGTACTTGTGAAAAGATGTTGATTGAATTTACAGATTTTTTAAAAGCCCGGGGATATTATCTCCGGGCTTTATTATTATAAATATTTTATGGTGTATTAAACGTTGTGTGATCATACACGTCAAATAAACCGACAGCGGTAAAAAACAAACCCGCATTAATCTTATTACAAAATTATTTTATGAAAAAAATCCTATTAGCCTTAGCATTTATTGCAGGCACGGCTTGCACAACTTTCGCTCAAACTAAATCCGGAGACGGCGGTAAATTCAGCATCGGTTTGGAAGGTGGATTGCCTGTTGGCGATTTCCACAACTACTCTAATTATATTATTGGCGGTTCGCTCAAATATGAGTATCCTGTAGCCAATAATTTATTTATCACCGCATCGGCCGGGTATAGCAGCATCCATATTAAGGGTTTCGACTATTCCTATAACGATCCGGAGCTCAGTTTCCAGTTTCACAGCGACGGTGGTTCTGCCGGCATAATCCCCGTGAAAGTGGGTGCCAAATACTATTTTGACGGGCACTTTTTTGGTGAAGCACAGGTAGGCGCTGCCTTTGGTACCAATAGCGGTAGCAGTACCTTATTCGCTTACTCGCCAGGTATTGGTTATACTTTTGCCGGTGGCTTTGAAGCGGGTGTTCGTTATGAAGGTTGGTCAAACAATGGTACTATCGGTCAGCTTGGTTTGCGTTTAGCATACCGTTTTTAAGCAAATAGCAACAATAAATGGAGGGCGCCGGAATACTATTCCGGCGCTCTTTTTATATAATCATAACCAAATGAATGTGGGCTATTACTAGGGATAATACCATAACTATCCAACATAAGGCAAACAATATGTCTACAGCGCTGTATTGTTAAAAATCACACAATCTAAAAAGTCATGAAAAAAATTTTATTAGCCTTATTTATTATTGGAGTTACTGCAATGCAAAGCTTTGCGCAGTCCAGGGGCAGAAACAGCGGAATATTCAGTATCGGTTTTGAAGCCGGTTTACCTACCGGCGACGCACACCATCTTTTTGGTTCGGTATTAGGCGCTTCGCTCAAATACGAGCTTCCGATTGAACGCAGTACCTGGTTTACCATATCGGGTGGCTATAACTCGTTCCAGCCAAAAGGGGTATACAGCGATATTGGCGGTCCTGCCATTAATGCCATCCCTTTAAAAGTGGGTATTAAATATTATTTTGACAGAAACTTTTTTGCTGAAGGCCAGATAGGTGCTGCCTTTTATACCGGAAGGGCCAGTGGTACAGCATTTGCCTATTCGCCGGGAATTGGCTATAGCTTTAGGGAAGGTTTTGAGATCGGCCTCCGCTACGAAGGCTGGGCTAAGGATGGTACGCTTGGCCAGGCGGGTTTGCGTTTGGCTTACCGTTTTAGATAGAAATAGCCATTCAAATTCAAGGCCCGGTGAGCATATCACCGGGCCTTATTTATTATTAAGGCTTATGTTAATGAATGTTAAAAGCTATAGGCTGAAATAATATCCTGTAAAAATAAGCGTCTGTTTTATCAATCGGCTGGTGCAGTGGTACCCTGTGTGGCCGGTAATTTAACTTTACACACATTCAATATGAAAAAAATCCTATTTACGCTGGCCGCAGTATGCGGCACAGTGTGGGGCAGCTTTGCTCAAACATCAGCATCTGGTACAACATCAACAACACCGTCTTCTCCGGCAGATCATGCTCAGTTCAGTTTTGGGTTGGAGGGTGGAGTTACTTTGAATCATGTTCGGGGTAATTCCACAGCTATCTGGGGGGCATCGGTCAAATATGAGTTGCCTATCGCCACCAAAACCCTGTTTACCATATCGGCAGGATATACTTACCTGCCATATACCAGTTTTGAAAAAGGTTTTCTGAAGGCTGAGGGTAATAATAGCACAGGTGCCAGTTTCGTGCCGGTTAAGGTGGGCATCAAGTATTATGTTAGTCATGGCTTTTTTGTTGAAGGTCAGGCTGGTGTTGCATTCGCTATTAAAGGGCCTAATTACAAAACATCATTTGCATGGTCACCAGGGGTGGGCTATACTTTTGGTAATGGTATAGAGGTTGGGGCGAGGTTTGAAAGCTGGTCAAACAGCGGCGCCCTTAACCAGGCCAATCTGCGTTTGGCATACCGTTTCTAAGAAACGAATAATCAAATAAAGGGTCCTGAAACAGATAGCTGTTTCAGGACCCTTTATTTAAAAATATCTTACTGAATGCCACCTAGATGGAATGGTACGCGCACGCCAAATGATGGTTTACACTTTTACCATCATATTAGAGTTTTTATTTTGATAATATATTAATTATCAATTATTTATAATTATTTTAACCGTAAAAAGTGTAAACCCATGTAAACCCACTTTTTTTAAAAAGCTATTGATTCCTTTGCTAACGCGTGTGTGTTTCTTTTAGCACTAATAAACCAATGAGCAATTGAACCCATAAACCAATAAAAAAATATTGTAATTTCGGCGCTCAACACCCAATCAAGAAAGTGCTAAGCATCCTTAAAAAAGAAATCATTTCTTACCTCAGTTCGCTGGTAGCCTATGTTACCATTGGCGTATTTTTATTGGTGCTGGGTTTGTTTTTGTGGGTGTTCCCGGATTCTAGCATTTTAGATTATGGCTATGCCGGGCTCGAAAGCCTTTTCAGCACCGCACCATACCTGTTCATGTTCCTGATACCGGCTATTACCATGCGATCATTGGCCGAGGAACGTAAAGAAGGCACTTTTGAGCTGTTATTTACCCGTCCGCTTACCGATTGGCAAATTGTATTGGGGAAATACCTGGCCAGTGTACTGTTGGTGCTTTTCGCTTTGTTACCTACACTGGTTTATTATTTTTCGGTAAGCACGCTGGGTACGCCGCAGGGTAATATTGATACAGGGGCAGTCATTGGCTCCTACATAGGCTTGTTTTTATTAGGAGCGACATTTGCTGCCATTGGCCTGTTCGCATCATCCATTACCAAAAACCAGATTATCGCCTTTACGGTAGCAGTTTTCCTGTGTTTCTTTTTTTACAGCGGGTTTGATTCTTTGAGTCAACTGCTGTCGTTACAGGACCTGGGTTTGCAAAACCTGGGTATTACGGAGCATTACCAATCCGTAAGCCGCGGCGTGTTGGATACGCGCGATCTGGCCTATTTTGTTGTACTAGCAGGCCTGTTCATTTGGCTTACACTGTTCGTGATCATCCGTCAGCGTAAAAAAAATATTATTTCTAGCTCCCCCTTCAGGGGGCTGGGGGGCTTGCTGGTTGTAGCTATTATCGGTAATATCGCTTTTACCCGTTTTGATTTTACTACCGAAAAACGATATACCCTTTCGCCTATTAGCACACAGATAATGGATGGTTTGCAGCAGCCGGTAAAAGTTACCGTGTACTTGCAGGGCGGTAATTTACCGGGTGGGTTTAAAAGGCTGCAGGGTGCCACGCGTGATATGCTGAATGATCTGCAGGCCTACAGTCACCGCAAGTTACAGTTTGAATTTGTTGATCCCCTGAAAAACTTATCCGGCGATCAGCAAAATGAGGCCATCCAAAACCTGGAAGCCAAAGGCATTGAGCCAACCAACCTGAGCGTAAAAACCGATGATGGTGTATCACAAAAGCTGATATTCCCGGGTGCGTTGGTATCGGCTAATGGTAAAGATATTGCTGTAAAATTATTACTGAGCAGGATAGGCCTTTCGCCAGATGAAGTGTTGAATAACTCTATTCAAAACCTGGAGTATGCCTTTTCATCGGCCATAAAAAAAGCAACCAGCGGCGGCAAGCCCGAAATTGGTTTTACCGAAGGCCATAACGAACTGAGCGATCTGCAACTGAATGATGCCATGAAATCGCTTTCGGACGGTTACCAGGTTGGCCGGGTTAACTTAAGTACTATCAGCACCGCCGGTCTGCAAAAGGTAAAGCTGCTGGTGATACCCAAGCCCGATAAAAAATTTACCGAACTGGAAAAATTCAAACTCGACCAGTATATTATGCATGGCGGCCGCGTACTGTGGACGATTGACCAGGTTAGCGCCGAATTGGATAGCCTGCGTGGGCATGGTGGCGAGCAGCTGGCCTTTGCCAAACAATTGAATTTGGACGATCAGCTTTTTAGATATGGTGTACGGATTAATTATGACCTGATAGCGGATATGAACTGTTCACAGATTCCGGTTACTACCGGTAGCGTGGGTGGGCAGGCGCAGATACAAATGTTGCCATGGTTGTTTTATCCCATATTTATCCCGCTGTCCAAACATCCGGTGGTGAAAAATCTGGACGGCATCAGCAGTGAATTTGCCAGTACTATCGATCTGCTGGATACTAAAGATGTAAAGAAAACCATCCTGCTTACCTCGTCGCCGTATAATAAAAAAATGAGCGCGCCGCATATGCTGTCGTTACAGGCATTGGAGCAGGAACCTAATCCTAAAGATTTTCAGGGTACACCCAAAACGGTAGGCGTGTTGCTGGAAGGTAAATTTGTTTCCGATTGGCGCAATCGTCCGCTGCCGGAAGGGCTTACCGAACAGGCGGCTATACAGCCGGAGAGTGTACCCACCAAGATGATTGTGATCAGCGATGGGGATATCTTGAAAAACCAAATAGGCAGCGATGGTTCACCATATCCATTGGGGTATGATCATTATACCCAGCAAACTTATGGTAATAAAAACCTGTTGCTGAACATTGCTGATTATATGACTGATGACTCTGGGCTGATAGCGCTGCGTGCCAAGGAAATCAAGCTACGTTTGCTTAACCGGGCCCGCATCCGTAACGAAAAAATGTACTGGCAGCTGGTAAATACGGTTGGGCCTTTGCTTTTAGTGTTAATATGTGCTATTTTTCAACATTACATCCGTAAACGGAAGTATGCGCATTAAATTTTATATTTTTGATTGATAAAATATTCCCTTATGAGATTTATTGTTTCTACATCAACATTACTCAAACAACTGCAGGCTGTAAGCGGGGCTTTAAGCAATAGCACTGTTTTGCCAATACTGGAAAACTTTTTGTTCGAGATAAAGGATGGAAACTTAACCATTTCTGCAACCGATTTGCAAACCAGCATGACCACGTCATTAGCTGTTGAGGCTAAAGAGAATGGCCGCATTGCCATACCATCGCGTATATTATTGGAAACTTTAAAGTCGTTACCAGAACAACCGGTAGCTTTTTCTGTAGATGATAACACCTTTGCTATTGAAATAAACGCGGGCGACGGAAAGTATAAACTGAGCGGCGAAAATGGTGAGGATTTCCCAAAGATACCGGTAGTGGAGAATGCATCATCGGTAAATTTGCCGGCTTCTGTTTTAGCCGAAGCTATTAACAAAACCATCTTTGCGGTAAGTAATGATGAACTGCGCCCTGCCATGACCGGTGTATACTGCCAGTTAAGCACCCAGCACCTTACTTTTGTAGCTACCGATGCACATAAGCTGGTACGTTACCGTCGTAAAGATGCTAAGGCAGCAAGCACCACTTCATTTATATTACCTAAAAAAGCGTTAACATTATTAAAATCGTCGTTACCGACTGATGATGTGAATGTATCAGTAGAGTATAACTCCACCAGCGCGTTCTTTAAATTTGGTAATATTAACCTGGTATGTCGTTTAATTGACGAGCGCTACCCGGATTATGAGGCGGTTATACCACAAGTAAACCCCAATAAATTAAATATCGACAGGCTTACCTTCCTGGGTTCGTTGAACCGTGTGGCTATTTATGCCAACAAAACCACCCATCAGGTAAGGCTTAAAATAAGTGGCAGCGAGTTGAATATATCATCAGAAGATATTGACTTTGCCAACGAAGCACATGAGCGTTTAAGCTGCCAGTACGAGGGCGAAGACATAGAAATTGGCTTCAATGCACGTTTTTTAATAGAAATGTTGAAGAATTTAAGTTGCGAAGAAGTATCTTTGGAGATGTCGACACCGAACCGTGCCGGATTATTGTTGCCTCAGGGTGGCGATGAAAATGAAGATGTGCTGATGCTGGTTATGCCAGTGATGCTCAACAGTTATGCTTAAGTGTAAACTTAAATTATAAATCCAAAACTAAGTCCGGCTTTAAAAACCGGACTTTTTTGTTCGTCGCAGATAACAAAAATCGCAGGAAACAGTTATATAAATTAATTTTGAATTAGTGAATTAGCGATTTAGTGAATAATACTCTAATGATTAATTTACTCATCACTCAATCACTAATTCACTAACTCAATAATTATCTCTAATGAATATCAGGATCAGAGCTTTTAGTTTTATTATAGCCATTGCAATATGCTGGGCATCCTGTAAAAAAAATGATGATAAGCCTGCGTTTCAGTCAACTACCCGTATTAATGTAATCAATGCGTCAAACAACATGATTAATTTTTACCAGAATGGCACCCGTATCAATAATACTTCCAATTACTATCCCGGGGGAACGCTGGGTAATTTAACGGTAAAGGCAGGTTTGCAAAACTATCAGGTTAAGTTAGCAGACCCATCGACTCCTAATTACTTGTTTACCTTACCCCTTACGCTTGATTCGGGAAAAGTATATTCATTATATGTAAGCGGGCAAACACCAGAGAGTATTTTTTTTACCAATGATACGGCTACTGTGCCCACCAATAACACCGCCAAGCTCAGGTTTGTAAATGCATCACCGGATGCCGGACCTCTTACATTGGCTTTTGTAACTTCGGGTGCTACTCCGGTAAGTACGCCGCAGTTTAGTAATATAGCTTATAAAACAACAACTGATTTTTTGAATGTTACACCAAGCACAACAGGTTCGCTTATTTTAAGTGTTTACCAGGCTGGTTCTCCAAACAATCCTAAAAAGGATACCGTGACAATTAGCACAGGCAGAATTTATACTGTAGTTAGTTATGGAACCATAGGTTCTGGAGGCAACCAGGCACTTGGCACCAGTTTAATAGTTAATCAGTAAATTAAAAATTAATGACTAAACCCAATAAAAACGGCTTCCTGGTTTCCTTGCTTTTGGTTATTGTTGGCACTTTGTTATTGCCTTTCGTATCATCATGTGGCAAAGGTGCCAATGCTAATCCCACCGGATTAAATACACAGCTGCAAATTGTTAATTTGAGCCCGGATATACAGCCGGTAAATTTATATCTTAATTTTATTAAGGAAAATACAACCAATTATACGTACCCCAACAATTCGGGCTATTTTTTTATATCCACGCTGTTGCCACCTATACAATTACGTTCAGCAACATTGGCTCCGATAAACCTGGTTACTGTCGATAGTACCGTAGCATTAAAAGCCAACTCAAAATACACCTTGTTCATTACCGGTTTTAAGAGCGATAATTCTATAAAAAAATCTATTCTGTTGTTAGATACAGCTACTGTTCCTCCCTTAGGACGGGGTATCGTACGGTTTGTGCATTGCTCGCCAACCTCTGCTCCGCTTGATCTGAGAGCTAATGACAGTACAGCAAAACAATGGACAAATATCGCTTTTGATTCGGTATCAAAGTATGTTCAGTTGCCCGTGGGTAATTACAATTTTACCATTAACCTAACCAGTTCATCGAGCAATGTTCAATTCCGGCTACCCAATGTTACTATACAAGATGGCCGTGCTTATACCATTTATACACAAGGGATTGTAGGTCGTACAGACTCGGTTGCATTTGGCGCGGCAATCCTTACCAATAATTTACTGCTGAAAACCACGAAGTAGTATCAAGTAGTTAGTATCAAGTATCAAGATTTTTTGCGAATGCTAACTACCGCGTTTAGGGAGTCGTGATACTTGATACTAACTACTTGATACCTGATTCTGATTTATATTCCTATTTTTGGCCAAAATTTAAAATACTGTGGAAGTAATAAAAAACATTATCGACTTTATACTGCATATTGATGTGCATCTGAGCCAGATTACCAGCGACTACAAGGGCTGGACATATCTTATACTGTTTGCGATCATATTTGCCGAAACTGGTTTTGTGGTTACTCCCTTTTTACCCGGCGATTCTCTGTTATTTGCCGCAGGTGCCCTTATTGCTAATGGTAAAACCGGATTAGACATTGCCTTGGTGGCCATTCTATTGGTTATAGCCGCCTTTACCGGTAATACAGTTAATTACTTGCTGGGGAATTATTTAGGTCCCAAGGTTTTTAAAGAAAATAACAAAATATTAAAACTGGAATATTACCTCAATACCAAAGCGTTTTTTGATAAACATGGCGGTAAGGCAGTTATCTTTAGCCGGTTTTTGCCTATTATCAGAACCATCGCCCCTTTTGTAGCTGGTGTAGGGCGTATGCCTTTTTTACGCTATAGCCTGTATAATATAGTGGGTGGCGCATCATGGGTGCTGAGCTTTTTATTTATTGGTTTCTTTTTTGGCAATATTCCGGTAATCAAACAAAACTTCACCCTGGTGGTGATGGCTATTATCCTGATATCTGTAGTACCTCCAATTTATGCAGCCATCAAAAGCAGGGGAAATAAAAAGGCTTCGGCATAGTAAGTATGCCTGAATAAGTTTCTGGGTTATTTCATTGGCTGGTAAATACATTTTCCGGTTTTGTACATGGCCTCTTCATATTGCAAATTAATACGATCTTCCGAACTTAAGGGTTGTGCTATCAGCTTGTTAAGGTCGGGTTGGCCTGCATCTACCCAAGCCGAGTACCAGAAACTTCCAACAGAGCGTATCGATGCCCGCATTTGTCGCTCTACCATACCTTTCAGCATTTTATGATAAGCATGGCTGTAGGCCACAGAATAATCGTTAAGTTTTCTTTTACCCCGCATCACCGGGCTGTATTTTTTATCCGATGGAAAGCTCTTGTTAATTATTCGCTCAAATTGTAACACAGAGTCGACACTTTTGAAGGATACCTGGCAAATTTTAAATGCTTCGCTGAGTGGATTATCGATATAACGGGCACGACCAGCAAAGAGATTATATTGTTTGATAAAAAGCTCCGGAAGCCGGGTTTCCCACAAACCATGTATGCCAATCTGATCGGTGAATTGCCCGTCATAGTTCATGGCAAGGTGAAGTGGTACGTGTGCATCGGCAACGTAATGCCCCAGGTAGGCCGAAGCATTAAGGATAGCCGTGGTATCATGTGCTTTAAATGCCCGTACCAATCTATAATACTGGTATTGGATGGTCCAGGGAACGGTGCCATATTTATTTAACGTATCGGCGGAGTACTTGGCAGCAGCGTCGGCCCATCGCCGGGGCATAGCGGCAAAGGGCTTTTTGCCATAATGGTCGGCATCAAAAAAGTGATGAGGGTTCTCGGTAGAGTCTACGTAGCGGCGTTTGTCGGCACTCACGGCATGTTCTGTAATGTAACCGATATTGGCTTTGTAAAAACCAGCCATGCCCTTGGGTAGAGTAAAAACAGCCAGCCTGTTGATGCGGTAATGCGCAAAGAAACCCCAGGATGAACATAGCAGCATTAAACCAATGCCTGATAAGCTTAAAATGATGCGCCGTTTCATGAAGGTAAATATGGCGTTTAGTTTTTAAGTTTTACCGGGTGTTATAAACTTCCCACATAAACCTTAGTATCATAATGTATAGTGATCTTCCCATTTTGCTGGTAACGATTAAAAAGCACCTGCAGATCATTGATCATAGGCTCATATCCGGCATCTGCTTTTGTGGGGCTGTATGATGAGGAAAGCAGGCGGCCTTTTAACCCGTCGAAATCAAATACCTGTTGATTTTCAAATACCCGTAGTTCAAAAGGGTTGGGATCATAAAAAGCGCCGATGTTATCAAAGTCGATATTGCGGTGACCAACTTTTACATAATCTTGCCCGTGCGTGATGATCAATTGATCATATTCCATTTCAAATGCTGAAGCTGTTTTTCTTTCATTCCAAATGAGCACTACTGTTCCTCCGGATTTCAGGATCCGTTTAAACTCTGCACGGGCATTTTGCGCATTAAACCAATGGAAAGCCTGACCAGCAATAACCGCGTCGATGCTTTCGTCCGCCAAGCCTGTATTTTCTGCGGTACTATCTACGGCGGTAAAACCTGGGTAGGAGCTAAGCAGTTCTATCGCTTTATCACGCATTTCGGCATTGGGCTCTACAGCAATGGCCCGGTAACCGGCATCCAGAAATAATTGGGTGGATATTCCCGTACCTGCACCAATATCTGCAATGAGTTTATCGGTAGTCAACTGATAGCTTTCCTGTAAAAAAGTAATGATAGCATTGGGATAGTGGGGACGGTATTTGACATAATCGGTCACCCGGTTACTGAATCTTTTAGTGTTGTCCATGGTTTGAAGTAAGCTGTTGCTAAATTAACACTTGTGCTGTAGTTTAGTTGTGTTATTAATTACAATGGTTGCCTGTGGGGCTTAAATACATTCGGGGAGTACAGTTGATTAAATAAGGCTTTAAAACTTTAATAAAAAAGCACTTGCATATTTAAAATTATCGGCATATATTTGCAGTCCTTAAAATAAATAGAAAAAAGAATAACAAAGCTATACAATGGCAAATCATAAATCGTCTTTAAAAAGAATCAGGTCAAACGCTGCGAAGCGTCTGCGTAACAGGTACCAGGCTAAAACAACCAGGAACGCTATTAAGAAATTAAGAAACACTACTACTAAAGCTGATGCAAGTGCACTGTTAGGTAAAGTGATCTCTATGTTAGACCGTTTAGCTAAAAAGAATGTTATTCACAAAAACAAAGCTTCGAACAATAAATCAAAGCTTACTAAATTTGTAAATGGCTTAAGCTAATCGCTTAACTTAAAATATATAAAAAGGGTTGTACTGAAAAGTATGACCCTTTTTTGTTATTACACGCGTCATTGCGAGCGCAGCGTGGCAATCCTCAATATACAGAGCGACTCTGCATATTGGGGATTGCCGCGTCGTTCCTCCTCACAATGACACGTAGAGAAAAAGATGCTTACTGCAGCGATGTCGGAGGCTGCACTACGCCGCAATTTCTTTTGTTTGATAGTTTTCTCCATATTTGAATACCGTGGAAAACTATAACGAGAAGATCAGCATTAAATCATGGGCCGAGGAAGACCGCCCGCGCGAAAAACTAAGCACCCAGGGACGCCGTGCGCTCACCGATGCCGAACTGATCGCCATCCTCATAGGATCGGGTAGCCGCACCGAAACCGCTGTTGAGTTAAGTAAGCGTATTCTGCACCATTATGAAAACGATCTGAATAAGCTGGGCAAAGCTTCCATCAGCGAACTATCAAAATTCAAGGGAATAGGAGAGGCCAAAGCGATTTCTATTATCGCCGCGCTGGAGATCGGCCGCCGCCGCAACGATACTGAAACCAAAGCCATCGAATATATCAACAGCAGTCGTGATGCCTACAATATTATGCGCCGCCATCTGATGGATCTAAACCATGAGGAATTCTGGATATTGCTAGTTGGTCGCTCGCAAAAAGTACTGGCCAAAGAGTTAGTGAGCAAAGGCGGCTTATCGGCCACCGTTGCCGATCCCAAGATTATCTTTTATATGGCGCTGCAACAACAGGCCAGCGGTATCATCCTGGTGCATAATCACCCATCGGGTAATCTGAAACCCAGTCACCAGGATATCGACCTTACCAAAAAAATAAGCGCTGCAGGTCGTTTGTTAGATATCAATGTGCTTGATCACCTCATCATCACAGACAATGGCTATTATAGCTTTGGGGATGAAGGAATCTTATGATTTCGGATGTAGGATTTTCGATTTCGGATTTTAGGGATTTGTAATTTTTTGATTTTGGGGGAAATGGATTTGCTCGATAAATAAATTAGAAATACCAAATTTGACATCTGTAATCAAAACTAAATAAATTCGAAATCGAAAATCCTACATCCGAAATACAATTAAATCCCAAATCCCAAATCCGACTTCCGAAATCTTTATATCTTTGCCGATTATCGCTGCTGAATAATGAAAATATCATATAACTGGCTTAAAGAATTTATTAACACGGATAAAACGCCTCAGGAAATCTCCATTATCCTCACCGGTACCGGTTTGGAAGTGGAAAGTCTGGAAAAAGTACAGGCTATTCCCGGCGGATTGGAAGGCCTGGTGATTGGCTACGTCAAAGAGTGTACAGATCATGCCAACTCTGATCACCTGCATGTAACCAAGGTTGATGTAGGCGGTCCGGAGGATCTGCAAATTGTTTGCGGCGCGGCTAATGTAGCTGCCGGGCAAAAGGTAGTAGTAGCTGTGGTGGGTACTACGGTATATCCTGTTAGTGGTGAGCCATTCGCTATCAAAAAATCAAAAATACGCGGTGAAGTATCCGAAGGGATGATCTGTGCTGAGGATGAAATAGGCTTAGGCACCAGTCACGAAGGTATTATGGTATTGGATGCTGATGCACCTGTTGGTACTTTGGCTAAAGATTATTTTAAGGTGAACGACGACTATATGTACGAGATAGGTTTAACACCAAATCGTGCCGATGCTATGTCGCACCTGGGTACTGCCCGTGATATTGCTGCTTTTTTAAAGATCGGTGTTACCCGGCCTGATGTTAGCGCGTTCAAAATCGCCAATAACAACAGAACTGTGGAGGTTGTGGTGGAGAACGAGCAGGCAAGTCCGCGTTACTCTGGTTTAACCATGACCGGCCTGGAAGTAAAAGAATCACCAAAATGGTTAAAGGAACGGCTGGCTGTTATCGGTGTCCGCTCCATCAACAATATTGTGGATGTAACCAATTATGTGTTGCATGAACTAGGACAGCCATTACACGCCTTTGATGCCGACGAAATAAAAGGCAACAAAGTATTGGTGAAAAATTATCCGGAAGGAACTCTTTTTAAAACCCTGGATGAGGTGGAACGCAAGCTATCAGAAAACGACCTGATGATTGGCAACACCGAAGAGCCTATGTGTATTGCCGGTGTGTTTGGCGGTATCACGTCGGGTGTTAAGGCATCAACCACCAGCATCTTTTTGGAGAGTGCTTATTTTAATTCCGTATCGGTGCGTAAAACAGCTAAAAGGCATGGTTTAAAAACGGATGCCTCGTTCAGGTTTGAGCGTGGTACCGATCCGGACATGACCGTGTTCGCTTTGAAACGCGCGGCCTTGCTCATACAACAGGTAGCTGGTGGCGAAGTATCGTCAGAAATTTTTGATCATTACCCGGCACCTGTGGCTCCGTTTGCTTTTGAGGTGAGCTATAAAAATATTCACAGGCTGATAGGTAAGGCTATCCCGCATACCGAGATCAAGGCCATTATTGAGGCATTGGATATTAAGGTAGTGAGTGAAACAGAAGAAACGCTTTCTTTGCAAGTGCCACCCTACCGTGTTGACGTTACCCGCGAAGTGGATGTGGTTGAGGAGATACTGCGTATTTACGGCTATAACAATATCGAGATCCCAACCCAGATCAGGGCATCATTAAATAACTCTCAACGGGCTGAGAAAGACACGGTGCAAAATCAATTGTCGGACTTGCTTACAGCCAATGGTTTTAACGAGATCTTATCCAACTCCTTAACCAAATCTGCTTATTCAGATAACCTGGATACTGCGGTAAAAATATTGAACCCATTGAGCAGCGATCTGGATGTGATGCGTCAAACCATGCTATACTCTGGTCTGGAAGCTATCACTTATAACCAAAACCGTCGTGCTGCCGATCTGAAATTCTACGAGTTTGGTAAGGTTTACAGCGTAAAGGATGATAAGTACAACGAAGTACAACGTTTCTCGGTGTTTTTGACCGGTGCAACTACTGCTGAACAATGGAACCAAAAGCCAAAACCGGTATCGTTCTACAACCTGAAAGCTATTGTTGATAGTATTTTAGAGCGCCTGAATATTACCGGCTATTTGGTAGAAGATGCTACCTGCAAAAAACTGGCTTACGGTCTGCAATATATGCTGAACGGCAAGCAGCTGGTTAAATTTGGCGCCGTTGCCGGCGAAGCTTTGAAAAAAGCTGATGTGGATAAGGAAGTATTTTATGCCGACTTTAATTTCGACCTGATATTGACAGCCGTACGCAAAAACAAGATTGTTTACCAGGAGGTTTCCAAGTTCCCGGCTGTACGTCGCGATTTGTCTATGCTGATAGATAAGGCGGTTACTTTTGGCCAGTTAAAACAAATTGCCCAGCGAACCGAGCGTAAGCTGCTCAAAGAAGTTAGTGTATTTGACGTTTACCAGGGAGATAAATTGCCGGCTGGTAAAAAATCATACGCATTAAGCTTTATCATTCAGGATATCGAAAAGACACTTACCGATAAAGCGATTGATGCCATTATGCAAAAATTAATTTATAACTTAGGTAAAGAAGCCGGAGCGGAGATCAGAAAATAATTTTGATTTCGGATTTTGGAATTTTGATTTCGGATTTAGAGCTTAAAATTTTAGAATTACAATTGGATACCTGAGTAATTAAAAAATCATCAATTTACTAAATCGCTAATTCAATAATTTACTAAATAAAAAAGATGCCTTCTGTAGCAGAACAGTTAAATAAAATTGTAGACAAAACCGAAAGGTTAATTGAGCTTTGTGCTGCTTTACAGGAGGAAAACGATCTGTTAAAACTGGAAAGCGAGGCTTTGACCGTAGCCCTGGATGCCAGCAAAAATAAGACAAAGGAGCTGGAAGAAAAGCTTCGTGTATTGAAGCTTGCCAAATCATTTTCAGAAACAAATGAAAAAAGTCTTGATATAAAGCAAAAAATTAACGACTTTGTGCAGGAAATAGATAAGTGTATTGTATTATTGAAGAAATAGTACAAAAAGTGAAAAGCTCAATGGGAGAAATCTCAATAAAAATAAATATTGCTGACAGAGTTTACCCCTTAAAGGTAAACATGGAAGAAGAAGAAATAATACGCAGGGCGGCTAAACTGATCAATGACCGGATAAAGGAATATCAGGAAAACTACGCGGTAAGGGATAAGCAGGATTTGCTTTCGATGGCGGTGTTGCATTATGCTACATCATCATTAAAAGCCGAGAAGAAAGTTACCGTTGAAGATACCGATATTGCCGAAAAGGTTTATCAGCTGGATCATTTGCTGTCTGAATTTTTCTCAAAGTAATTAACGTTCTTACATAACATAAAGAGCACAATTAAGATTTAACCGCAGTTAAATTTTAGGTTTCACTATTAAAAACTTAACGCTTCAATATTAAGCGGATCAAAGAGGCATGCGTTACTATTTATATTAACGTAACCATGATCCCCAATATCCGAAATGAAGTTTTTAAATACATGATACTTAAAAATTAGTTGCGGTTTTTTTATTTATATATATAACCTTACACCCTAAAAAAGAAGATGGACATATTACTATACGGAATAATCGGACTATTGCTTGGCGTTGGCCTGGGCATAGTTATCGGTCGCTTCCTGCTACGGAAGCTTTTTAAAGACCAGGAGGCATCGGCCCAAAATAAAGTAAAAAAGATACTGAAGGATGCTGAAAACAATGCCGAGATATTGAAGAAAAATAAACTGCTGGAAGCCAAAGAAAAGTTTTTACAAATGAAGGCTGAGCACGAGCAGGAAGTAAATAATAAAAACAACGCGATCAATCAGCGCGAAAACGGTGTGAAACAAAAGGAGCAATCATTAAACCAGCGCCTGGAAAACATGAACCGTAAAGAAAGCGAGTTAGACAATACCCGCAAAAACCTGGAGAAACAAACAGAAATTGTTGTTAAAAAACAAGAAGAGGTTGAAGTGCTGAAAAATTCACACGTGCAACAACTGGAAACCATTGCCGGCTTGTCTGCCGATGATGCCCGTAACCAGTTGGTAGATACCCTGCGCGAAGAGGCTCGCACAAAAGCTATGATCCAGATCAAGGACATTGTTGACGAGGCCAAGCTCACTGCTACCAAAGAAGCTAAAAAGATAGTTATTCAAACCATACAGCGTACCGCTACCGAAAGCGCTATTGAAAATACCGTTTCGATATTTAATATCGAGAACGACGAAATTAAGGGTCGTATCATCGGTCGCGAGGGTAGAAACATCCGCGCATTGGAAGCTGCAACCGGTATCGAGATCATCGTTGACGATACTCCTGAGGCTATCATCTTATCAGGCTTTGATCCGGTAAGGCGCGAAATTGCCCGTTTGGCTATGCACCGTCTGGTAACGGATGGTCGTATACACCCTGCTCGTATTGAAGAGGTGGTGGCCAAAACCAAAAAACAAATTGAAGAAGAAATAGTAGAAATAGGCGAGCGCACAGTGATCGACCTGGGCATACATGGTTTACATCCGGAGCTGATCCGTATGGTTGGCCGTATGCGTTACCGTTCATCATACGGGCAAAACCTGCTGCAGCACTCCCGCGAGGTAGCCAACTTCTGCGCTACTATGGCTGCCGAGTTGGGCCTGAATGTGAAAATGGCCAAACGTGCCGGCTTGTTACATGATATTGGTAAAGTACCCGATGATAATCCAGAGCTGCCACACGCTATTTTGGGTATGCAGCTGGCCGAAAAATATAAAGAACACCCAGAAGTTTGCAACGCTATAGGCGCCCACCACGACGAAATTGAGATGACCTCGATGTTATCACCCATCATCCAGGCTTGTGATGCTATATCCGGCGCACGTCCGGGAGCACGTCGTGAGGTAGTTGAAAGCTACATCAAACGTTTAAAAGAGTTGGAAGAATTAGCTCTTTCTTATCCAGGTGTCGAAAAAACTTTCGCTATACAGGCCGGCCGCGAATTGCGGGTAGTGGTTGAAAGCGAGAAGATAACTGATGCCCAGTCTGAAGTACTGGCAGCAGATATCTCCAATCGTATCCAAACTGAAATGACTTACCCAGGTCAGATCAAAGTTACCGTGATCAGGGAAACCCGTTCGGTAGCGTTTGCTAAATAAGAAACCCATTCAAGCCCTCTCCTTCTCAGGGGGAGGGCTTTTTTCTAAAAAAATATTCCGCTCCCCGGGAGATTAAAATATCCTTCTTACCTATTTAGGATTTAGCTATTCGTTTGTGTAAACAGACGCACTTGAACAGGTGGCATTAATTTCTTTAACCAGGATTAAGCCCGTTTCGACAGGAAACGTTTTTTGAGCCACTCGCGAACAGGTTCGTCATAAAGTTTAAGGGATGCGTAAGCTATAGCTATACTGCCAACAAATAGTAATAACCCATACCCAAAACCTTGACTCGCCGGTACCTTATTCTTTACTACCCAACCGGTATACAGATAAATCAACGGGTAATGGGTAATATAAAGGGGGTATGAAATATCCCCAAAAAACTTGCACGCTTTCATCGCAAATTTCCCAGTTATTTTTCCGCCTGCACCAATTGAAACAATTAGCGGGAAAAGAATAATAATGCTGAACGATTCATACAAGCCATTCATCCAAAGATGCTCGCTGCCGCCTATTCTTGGAATAGATAGAACAATGATAATGAGCAAGCTACTCACCGCGAATGCGCTTTTAATATGGATCAGTTTGCCCATGCGGCAAAGCAATATGCCTGCAAAAAACGGATATAGCAAACGGGCAAAGCCTATATGAAGCTGAGGCGCATTCAGGCTCCAGCCCCCGATAACATCACCTTGCGAACCCATTATTAAAAAATGGATAAGGAGCAGGGCAGATAGCACTACAAACACAGTAAGCAATTTTTTAGAAAACTTACGAATAAAAAGAGCATAAAGAATGTTAGCAACATATTCAAAGAATAATGACCAGGCAGGGCCGTCAAGCGGATGCATTTCCTGCCAGCCGCGAATATCCATGGATACGGGTATGGGAAGCACTGTAAAACCAATCAGCATAACCAGCAGCATTTGCCAAATAGGAGTTGTACTAATTAGTGGGAACACGGGCGAGGCCTGAAAGTAAAATAATGCAGCCCCGATAAGCGTGCCTATAATAACCATAGGCTGCAAACGAATAAGTCTGCGTTTATAAAAATCCCATTGGGTCATCTTTTCCCAACGGTCGTCATAGGCATAAGCCACCACAAAACCTGATAACAGGAAAAAGAAGTCAACGGCTAAATAGCCATGATTAATGATCTGATGGAAACGATCGCCGGAGTAGGTTTCTAAAATATGAAAGGCTACTACTATAAGAGAGGCTACACCGCGCAGCCCGTCCAGGATTTCATAATGGTTTTTAGATTCTAGATACTGAGGCGTTTTACTCATAAACTGAAAAAATAAAAATAATTGGATAGGGTAATGGTTTATTGGTTTGCAATGGCAAACCTTAATTGAACCGACAAGATGCTTTAATTTTATTGGAAATGCAATAGAAAAGCCCCAAAGCTTTCAAATCATCTATCTAAAAACAATAATCTTAGATTTAAAATTTTATTTAGGGATAGAACTAGTTCCCTCGGCTTTTTGATCTGCTCCATTATACACGTTGTTATATTTTTTGTGTTCAGGAGAGTTGTGCCTGCTTAGCTGTGGGCTTGATTCTTGATTCTTTTCTCCATATATTAGATTAAATTATGGCCTCATCCAATATATCAAATACACCACAACAGGGTACCGGCGGTGCTGACAACATTCGGCTGGTGGATGTTTATTTTGCCAAGTACGCCGAAAGCCATCATAATAAAACCAACGAGGCCATACATTTTATCTGTATACCGCTTATCGTATTCAGTTTGCTGGGTTTGGTTTGGTCTATTCCCTTTCCATACTTAAAATTTCTGGGTAGTTATAATGGTGTGTTTAACTGGGCCTCCTTTTTAATTGCCTTCAGCATTTATTATTATCTGAAACTTTCGCCGGTACTATCGTACATTATGTTGCTGATATTATTTGGCTTTAGTTATGGTATCATTCAAATAGAACACTGGCACCAGGCAGGTGGCCCGGCGCTATGGCTGGTTTCATTAATCATCTTCTTCATATCTTGGATAGGGCAATTTATAGGGCATAAAATTGAAGGTAAAAAGCCGTCATTTTTAGATGATGTTAAGTTTCTGCTCATTGGCCCTATTTATTTACTGCACCTTATACTTAAAAGATTATCGCTTAAGTATTAATTATCCATTTTCACTTAATGTTAACAATTGGGGTTAAAAATAATCTCTTCTTAACATGCTGTTAATATTGTAGCCGAACCTTTGTGTTTTAAATAAACACACATGAAAAAGCTTTACTTTATCTTTTTATCAGTGCTTATTATTGGAATTGCTAACGTTGCCAAAGCGCAAATTACAACCTCATTAATAAGCGGAAAAGTTACTGACCAAAAGGGGATTACCCTGCCTGGCGTAACTGTAACTGCACTGAACACCAGTACAGGAACACGTTACGGCGCGCAAACTAACTCTGATGGTCGTTTCACTATCGCTAACGTAAACCCAGGTGGCCCTTATACTATTTCGGCCTCTTTTGTAGGGTTTAAAAAAGACGAAAGAACAAACATTACTTTAAGTCTGGGAACTACTACATTTAACTTTGCGCTGGCCGACGAAACAACTACCTTAAAGGAAGTAAAGGTTAGAGGTACAGCAGGTGGCACCAGAACAGGTGCAAGCACACGTATCAGCCAAAACCAAATCCGTACAGCACCTTCTATTAACCGCAGCTTACAGGATTTGACCAGGAACACACCTCAAAGTAATAATAACTCATTTCAGGGTACCAACTACCGTTATAATAACGTAACGCTGGATGGTGCTATCAATAACGATGCGATTGGTTTTAGCCCATCATTAGGTGGTCAGAACAATGCTTCAGGACAAGTAGGTAGCAGTACCCGTACCAGCCCGGTATCGTTAGATGCGATACAGGATATCCAGGTACTGGTTGCTCCTTATGATATTAAAATTGGTAACGTACTGGGTGGTAGTATCAACGCTGTAACACGTAGTGGTACCAATGATTTTACCGGTTCGGTTTACGGATTTGGCCGTGGTGCGTTTATGGTAGGTCCTAATAACGCCGCTGCTGCTTCTGGTGGTGATGGCTCAAAACTACCATCAACTTTCCATGATTATCAAACAGGTATCCGTATAGGTTTCCCAATTATTAAAAATAAATTATTCTTCTTTACTAACGAAGAAATTGCCCGCAGACAGGATCCGGTTATTGCTGCAGCAGGAACTGCTGGTTCGGCAAAGATATTAAGCTTACAGGATGCCCAGAACTTAACTGCTGCATTTAAGAACTATTATGGTCAGGATCCAGGTACTTATGGTAATACTTCCATTTTCTCCAACTCAAACAAGTTCTTTAACCGTTTGGATTGGAATATCAATGATAACAACCAGTTAACCGTTCGTAACAATACCATTATTTCAAAAGCAACCAACTTAGAGCGCGATCAGCAAAACTTCCGCTTTAGTGGTATCGACTATACTTCGCACAATAACTCTACTTCAACTGTAGCCGAGTTAAAATCAAGATTTTCAAACAGTGTGAGCAATAGCTTGGTATTAGGTTATTCAAACGTACATGATTATCGTGATCCTAACTCAGATCCATCATTACCTCAGATCGAAATCACTGGCCGTACTCCTGGTACTACTATATTTATGGGTACCGATCGTGAGGCCGCTATTTTTGATATGCACCAGAAAACTGCTGAGTTTACCGATAACTTAACCTGGACAAAAGGTAAACACACTTTCACTTTTGGTACACACAATGAGTTTTATAATATCACTTATAACTTCGTAAATTCATGGAATGGTCGTACCGCTTATAGCAGTATCGATAATTTCCTTGCTGCGCAGCCTAGCCGCGTACGTTATAATGGTAATTATACCAATAACAGCCGTGATTATATTTTAGCTAATCCATCAGCTCAGTTTAAAGTTAACTTGCTGAGTTTATACGGACAGGACGAAATTCAGTTAACTGATAATTTCAAATTAACCATAGCCTTACGTGCCGATTACGCCGGTGTTCCAAACAAACAACCATTGAGTGATAAAACAACAAACGCTCCGGTTGACCCCAACTATGGTAATACCTTTACCTATACTAAGCCTAAAGATATTAAACAAAACTATCTTGGTAACATAGAGTGGAACCCACGTGCAGCATTTAATTATGACATCAACGGCGACCAAAGTGTAGTTTTACGCGGTGGTAGCGGATTCTTTACTGGTCGTGTTCCGTTTGCATGGTTTGGTTATGCGTTTTATAATAACGGTAATACTTATGGTGCTTATGATAACAAATCACCTGCTGCAGGTGTGCCAAAACCTCCAACCTTTGCTCCCGGTGGTGCTACACAAGTGGATTTGATTGATAATAACTTTAAAATGCCACAAGTGTGGAGAAGCAGTTTAGCTGTTGATTACACCACGCCAGATCAATGGAAATTCACAGCTGAAGGTATTTATACCAAGGTTATTCATGACTTGAAGTTTCAACAGGTAAATACTACCGATCAGGTTGCTTATTATCCGTATGATACACAACATCAACAGCCAATATTTGTAAACAAAGGTATTAACCCATTATATACTAATGCTTATTTGTTATCAAACACCAGCCAGGGTTACCGTTACAGCGCAACCGCCCAGGTAGCTAAAAATACGCAGTTTGCTCCAACCAGTGCATTAAACGTATCCGTTGCTTATACTTATGGTCACTCTAAAGATGTAACCAACGGTATTCGTAACTCAATGGAGTCAAACTGGCAATTGAACCAGGCATTAAATCCTAACAACCCAGGTCTGGCCAACTCAAACTTTGATATTCGTAATCGTATCGTGTCGAACATCAATTTCAGACATGATTGGGATGCAACCCAGAATTATACCGCAAACTTTAGTTTCTTCTTCAGTGCTCAGTCTGGTAATCCTTACACTTATGGCTTCTATCCAAACTCTATCGACGGAACCGGTCAACAATTAAGTTTAGCTTATATCCCTAAACGTGGTGAAACCGTGAATTTCTTCTCTGATATAGTTGGTGGACAAACCGCAGCTCAACAAGCAGCAGCGTTTGATGCCTTTATTGATAAAAATAGCTATCTTTCAACACGTCGTGGTGATTTTACACAACGTAATGCTGCGTTTACGCCATGGAATAACCAATTGGACTTCCGTTTTACGCAAGACTTTAAATTTGGTAATGGTAAACACAAACAGATGATCACCTTTACTTATGACATCATCAACCTAACCAACTTGTTGAATAAGAAATGGGGTCAGTACTATTTCTCGGCTAATACTTATAACTCAACATCAAGCATTGGTTTAACGGCAGTAAAAGCTGGTACTCCATCATTTGGCAATGTGCCAACAACATATCCAAAATATACATTCCAGGATCCTGGAGTGCCATATTCTGTTGACTTGTTTGCATCACGCTGGCAAATGCAGTTTGGTGTACGTTACAGCTGGTAATACCGAACAAAACTCAACTAAAACAATAAATAAACACCCTGCCGGTAAAATGGCAGGGTGTTTTGGTTTTGTCTGATTCAGACTAAGTGCTATACCCTCTTTTTAAAATACCAATAAAAAGGCGCGCCGCTTAAAATGAGCAGTAGACCGAGCACTGATGCCAGCGGCTGGGTGATGATGGTATTGATGGTAAGTGCGATACAAAATAAGATGATAATAACAGGGATCACGGGGTAACCTATAACTTTTGATTTGATCACCCCCTTGATTTTCATCCGGATCAAGCCCCAGGTTGCCAGGGCGAAAAAAGCATAAGAGGCAAAAATAACCAGGTTGGTGATCTGATCGAACGTGCCGCTGCATACGAGTATAATACTCCAGATGGCCGAATAAAGTAAGGCGATGTGCGGGGTACGGTAACCCGGATGTATGAGCGCCGCTTTTTTAAAGAAAACCTTTTCCTGTGCCATCCGGAAATAAACCCGCGGGTACGAAATGATACAGCCGTTTAAGGCCCCAAAGGTACAGGTCATGATCAGCACGGCGATAATAATAACACCAGGTTTTCCCATGATGATACCCGCTATTTCGGCAGCAGCTATTTTATTGCTGCCCAATAAGGCCAGTTGCGATACCGGTAAAACTTTCATGTAAGCGTAATTGAGTAATACGTACAAAATCATGGCGATGCCTACACCGCCAACAATAGCCAGGGGGATGTTCCGTTTGGGATTTTTGATCTCGCCGGTTACAAAGGTGATATTGGCCCAACCGTCGTATGCCCAAAGTGCACTGAGCATAGCGCCAAAAAGGCCGCTAAATAAAGCTGCTCCATGAGGTGCTTCAATTGCTTCGGTGCTTTCTACTACTACCGGGCGCCCACTATACAGAAATCCCGCAATAATAAGCAGCAGGATACCCAGTATTTTGGCTGAGGTGACAATGTTGTTTAAAACCCCAGCTTTGTTTACGCCCTTATAATTTACCCAGGTGAGGGCTATAATAGTAAGAACCGCCAGCGTTTTGATACCCGAATCGGCAAAGGGGAAAATAGAATTGCCGATACCTGTATTTTTCAAAGACGATAAAAACTCGGGCAAGGGCAAAAGGGTATTAACAGATTGCGCGAAAACGAAAGAGAGAGCTGCCACAGCCCCACTGCCAACAATAGTAAAGATCGTCCACCCGAAGAGGAAGGCGATGAAATCGCCGTAAATCAATCGCAGATATTCATATACGCCGCCGGTTTGCGTGGTCATAGTAGCCAGGCCAGCATAAGTAAAAGCGCCAAACATGGTAATAACACCCCCAATGATCCAGGCCAGCAAGATATACGTTTCGCTATGCAAAGCCTCCGACATGGGAACAATCTTCTTGAACACACCCGAGCCGATCATGATACCGGCTACCAATAAAATTCCGGTGGGGAGGCTCAGCACCTGTTTCAGTTGCGCGGTTTCGGCGTGATTGCCGGATTGGTTATCATCCATGTGGAGTGGTTAAGGTTGTTTATCGCAATATATTCAATTTCAAATACAAAGAGCGCATTTGGATATCAAATAAACGCATCCAGCTTTTTACTTTTACTGGCTGTATATCGTTTGTTTATTAATAAATAAATGGTTAGATTTAAATCGCCTAAACTATTACATCATATACCATTAGTTGTTATTAACCTCAAGCCTAATACATGAAAAATTATCTATTTTTAATACTGATTGGGGCTTTTTTTCTTTCTTCGTGCAGAAAAGACCATTCAAAAACCAACGACTCCTCCGGGCAAAAATTCGCTGTTAACTTTACCGTAGGTGATCTTGGAAAAGTGGCAACAAACAGCAGTAAGCTTCAAACAAACAGTGTTGCAGATACTTTTAAAAAGTATGTAAAAACACTTAGTTATCTGGTATATAGTAATGACGGATTAATACACAGGATAAATCAAGATTCTACCACAACAAACCTGGGCAATATTTCAGATTTTTTTAGCCCGGGTTCTTATACAGTGATTTTTGTAGGAAATGCAGTTGTAAATACAGGGCTGGGTTTATCTAATGATTATTTTGATGTAGCTTCCCTTCCAGATGTTTTTTATCAAAAACTTAATATAACAGTTACCAATGCGGGTATTAACCAGCAGGTTAGTTTAGACAGAGTTACCTCACAGGTTCAGATACAGGCTACTGATGTGATATCCCCCTATGTGGATAGCATCAAAGTAAGCTTTAATTATGATTATGCGGGTCTTTACGTTTCAAACCTTTCACGATATACAGAATTCACCCGGGTAATTTCGCATACGTTTAAGCCGGCAGAAAGAGGTAGCGCTAACTATAAAATAAGTACGCGTTTTTTTAATTTAACAAAGCCATTTACGGTTGCTATCTATCGCTTTCCGAGATCGATTTTTGTTTCTCCTATTGTAATAAATAACGTTACCTGCCAGTCGAACAAAATTACTTTACTTACCGGTAAAATGTTTACCAGTGATGTGGTATCGACTGGTTTTAATATCTCATTTGATCCCACCTGGAATAGTCATATCTCAAACTTTTGAAACGTTAAGGACATGAAAAATTTAAATGCATATATATTATTACTTTTACTAATAGTACTGTTTTCCTGCAAAAAGGATAAAGGTTCCGGAATAGCCAATAATAAAAAATACCTGGTCAGTTTTAAGTTGGATGGATTTAAACAACAAATTTTAGCGAGTAATAACAGCAAGTTAAATACAAACGGTGTTGTTTCTGATACGGGCTCTATAAAAGCTATGTTTGATAGTATTGGCTATGCAGTTTATACGTCCGGTACCGGTGGTAAATTGATAAATTTTAGATCATTCAGTACAAAAAGCTTTACAAATTCAATTACGGATTCATTGCTTTCCGGTACTTATGTAATAGCGTTTTATGCAGGTCAGAAAGGTCTTGTTGCCAGTCCTTCTGCAGGTGTAATATCTTATCCGTCAAATATTTGGAAGGATACTTATGCGAAAACAGTGACGGTAGCCATAACTGATAGCAATATCAATCAAACAATTACATTAGAACGGATAGTAGCAGATATTCAATTAGATATTAAGGATCCCATTCCAGCAAATGCTACCAGTTTTGTTATGACATTTTCAACCATTGGAGTAGGAAGTTATTCCATATTCAATTCCAAGGCAGCTACACAAGGGGCGCTTCCGGACCGCACTATAAATATACCGGCGTCGGCTATTGGGAAAAGCGATTTTAAATTTGATTATATAGCTTTAGGTACACCTACGATAGTTGCATTTACGCTACAAGGTTTTGCTGGAGGGCGCTTACTCGCACAGCAATATTTCCCAAACGTAAGCATACAGAAAAATCAGCAAACAATTTACACAGGTAACTTTTTTGGGGGAACGGACAGCAATAATAACGGGTTTCAAGCAAGCGTAAACCAGGTTTGGAATCCTACGCCTACTGTTGTAAATTTTTAACAATTTCCCGGACAGGTACCCTGAGGCAATACTAATTCAAATTCAGACAAAAATTTCGTATCTTTATATCGGCAAACAGCCCGGCCTCCTGAAAAGGAGAGCCGGGCTGTTTGGTTAAAGAACAAAAGAGATCAAAAAACGACCGTTTGGTATGTGGTTATTTGATAGCCAAATATTTAATACTTTTTAAACCTTTCAAAACCCATTAAAAATTTGTTAAAAAGTGTTAAAATGGGGTTAAAGCTTTGTTAAAATGGCCAAAATTCAAACGTTTTTACCCTGTTTTTGAACAGGAAAGTGTTAAAATTTAAGGTTTAAAAAGTTTTTTGAGCCATTATTAACTATAAATTTTTGCCCAGTTTTTCCAAAATATCCTGGGGTACCTTCTCCAGGTCGAGTACCAGGAAACCATCCAGGCAATCGGCAAATTTAGGGTCGATATTAAAACTGATGATCTTAGCATTAAGCGCGATGTATTGACGCAGCAACACCGGAACCTTCATATTGCGGGTTTCCACCTCAGATATCAGGTTGTCGAGCCCTTTGAAAGTATCCTCGCCGGCCATGAGCAGGTCGGTGTCTATTTTGGCAAAATCAACCTTGAATTTCTTGCGTGGTTTTACATACTGCGCCATCTCATGGTCAAAATGGTTACGATTGATGTAATCAACAATAAGCGATTTGGAGAACTTGGAGAATGAGTTACTGATACTTACCGGCCCAATAAGGTAGCGGTACCTAGGGTTATCGATCAGGAATTTTAGGATACCTTTCCACAATAGGAATAGTGGGAGAGGCTTAGCCTGGTACTCCTTACGGATCCATGAGCGGCCTAATTCGAGGCTCTTGCGCAATACCGGTGTAAACTGGGTTTTAAGTTTGAACAGTTCGGTAATATAGAATCCGTTTTTGCCAACGCTATAAAATATCTCGTCGCCCAAACCTATACGGTAAGCGCCCACGATCATTTTAGCTTCAACATCCCAGATAAACAGGTGGTGGTAGTAAATATCATATTCATCAAGGTCAATAGCCTTGTTGGTGCCTTCACCAACCTCCCTGAAGGTAATTTCGCGCAGGCGACCTATCTCCCGTATAACATTCGGGATGGTTGAAGTGGGTACAATAAATACCTCATAGTTCTTTTCGGTCCATATTCTATAATTTTCACGTAGCGGAGCTATTTCGTTCTCTAATATAGCCGAATCGATTTCAGGAGCTACAGCTTCTGGCAGGCGTTTTATTTTAAACAGGTTACGCGGGCTGAATAGCTTTTTTTCCTCTTCCAGTCCGGTACCGAGAGCGTAAGTACGGGCGCGTAAAAAGTTAAGCAGTTTAGCGCTATTATTATGATCGGGAATATCCTCTACATTAATAGGCTTGCCAATGCGTAATTTAATAGTGTGGCCGTGTTTATTAAACAACTCCGATGGTAATTTGGCCGTACGAAGTGCAGGATGTATCAGGCTAAGCAAATTAAACAGCAAGCCATTATTGCCATGAAAATATATAGGCACAACAGGCACTTTAGCTTTAGCTATTATCTTACCCACAACCGGATGCCAGAGGCGATCAGTTACCTGCTTTTGCTCAACTTTAAAGGTGGATACTTCGCCTGCCGGAAAAATACCGATAGGAGTACCGTTGTTCAAAAGCTCCAAGGTGTTTTTTAAGCCGCTGATACTTGACGAATGCTCTACATTTTCAAAAGGGTTAACAGCTATAAAATAATCGCTCAGATTAGGTATCTTTTTGAGCAGGAAATTGGCCATCAATTTAGCATCGGGCCTTACCATGCATAATATTTTTAAAAGTACCATGCCCTCAATACCACCATAAGGGTGATTGGCTATGGCAACAAAGGCACCGGTTTTGGGTATGTTGCGTAACTCGCGTTCGTCAAATTCAATATCAATACCGCAACCCTCTAAAATGGCGTCAACAAAATCGGGGCCTTCTTTGGGTTGGGCCTGCGCAAACAGTTCATTGACCTGGTTAATTTTCATGAGTTCCATCAATAAAGCGGCCAGGCCCGGCATTTTCAACTTATCCAGTTTGGTGGCTTTGGCAAACTCTTCGGTGGTTATTACTTTCATTTTTTATAAAAAGGGTGTTTTAATTAACTTATAAATATCCTGAAAATTTATTTATTTTAACAATCGATAAACGCTATAAATGAAGCCATATTTTAAAAACTACCTGTCTGTAACCAAAAAAGAGTGGAACGGTATGGTGGTGTTTATTATTTTAATAGCCTTGATTTTAGCAGCGCCTTATGTTTATCAAACAATCCGCAAAGATAATATAATAAATTTTAATGAGTTTGACAAAGCCGTTGCCCTGCTAAGTAAGGGTAAAAAAGCAAGTTCAACAAGTGGCTCCTGGGCTAATGAATCGAAAATAGCTAATGCAGTACTTTTTACGTTTAATCCCAATGAATTATCTGATGCAGGGTGGCAAAAATTAGGTTTGAGTGAACGTCAGATCAAGGTGATCAAAAATTATGAGGAAAAAGGAGGGCGGTTTTATACCAAGTCCGATGTGAAAAAAATATACTCCATTACCGATGCCGACTATCAGCGATTAGAACCGTATATTAACATACCGGATACCTATCATCGAACCGAAAAAGCTGCACCAGGTGAAGTAATTGAGGTGAATAGTGCCGACTCTGCCAAATTAACCCGCATCAGAGGGATAGGACCTGCGTTTGCTATGCGTATTATCAGATACCGGGAACGCGTTGGTGGTTTTTATAATAAAGAGCAATTGAAGGAGGTGTTTGGTATTGATGAAGCTAAATATACCGAGATAAAAGGTGGTATCACTGTAGATAACAAACATATTACCAGAATGAATGTGAACGCAGCTTCTTTGAATGAACTCAGGCGTTTTCCGTATTTAAGTTTTAAACAGGCCAATGCCATATTAGAATACCACAATCAGCATGGTGATTATGCATCAATTGACGATATGAAAAATATTGCCATACTTGATGACGGAATTTTGCGTAAAATTGAACCATATTTACTTTTTAAATGATAACCCAGCAAATAAAGTCTGCCATTCGTGATATTCCCGATTTTCCGAAACCCGGAATTGTTTTTAAAGATATAACCCCCATACTGAAAGACCCTGTTTTGTGCGATAGCATTGTTAATGCTTTTGTTGAGCAATTAAAAGGTAAACGGATAGATGTGATAGCCGGAATTGAAAGCCGGGGGTTCTTGTTCGGACTTACACTCGCTACCAAATTGGGTGTACCCTTCGTGCCGATACGGAAAGCCGGTAAATTACCTTTCACCATTAAACAAAAGGCGTATAAGCTGGAGTATGGTACGGCTATTATCGAATGTCATACCGATGCTTTTGAACCCGGGCAGCATGTATTGATCCATGACGATTTGCTGGCAACCGGTGGTACAGTAACCGCCGCGAGTGAACTGATCAAAGAAATGGGCTGCGAAATAGCGGGTTTCTCGTTTGTGGTTGAGCTGGGCTTTTTAGAGGGCCGCAAACGGATTGCATCTATCAGTGACACATTGGTGGTATTGGCCGAGTATTAAGTGCATAAGTGGTTGTTATTTAGTTTTTTGATTACTCGCAATAGTTATTTAAATAAACCAGTCACATGAGCATAAAAGTAAATATTAAAGCAACCTGGGGTTTTATTGGGCTCAGTGTGTTTTGTCTAATAATTGGTTTGGCTTACTTTATGCTCATGGTTAATGCAGTGCAGGTGAATACGTCTGTACTTTACGCAGTTTACTTTTTTTCGTTTATTGCTGTAGTTACTACCTATGCTTATCTGATTGGTGTTTTAAAATATGTTCATGAAAGCAGTTCCATAATAACAGCGTTTATTGTAGCATTAATATATAATATCATTAGGTTTGCTTTGCCCTTTTTACTGGGTAAGCAATCAAATCCCACGATTGAACTGTATTTTAATTACCTTTTTGTTATCATCATCCGGGCTTATGTATTGATCAACATTTTCAGGATCAGGAACCCGATATTAGCCTATCCTTTTAGATTGTTTGGAATAATATCGTTATCGGTAATTGTGTTAAAGATAATATCTCCTTTTTTACATTTGCCCGAAAAGCTTTTAGGGAAGATTTTTAACTTATTGGAATTACTTCCATTGGCAGCAGTCATTTTTATCTTATTTAAGGTGATTAAGCTTTTAAACTCCGAAAAGAAGGCTCCAGGTTTATTTACTATGGATAAGTCATTATAGGCTTTAGATACATTCTTTGCGTTAAGGATTGAAACGGGTACCGGCCAGTGCTTAAGGCCCGTGCAGTATGAGTGTAAAGCCTGGCCGCAGGCAACGCCCTTATATATTTTTACATGCATTCATAAACATGACCTATTTTGCTAAAAAGTGGGTTTACATGGTTTACACTTTTTATGGTTTGTATTGACTTAAATAATTGATAATCAGTTATTTTGTTTGAATTTGTAGTGAAAAAGTGTAAACCATGATTTGTCCTGTTTTAAACCCCTCAGAGGCTTCTGCAGGGTACCTCGGAAGACCTTTTGATCTCAATATTGGAAATTCAGAATTCATTATTCGATATTACTCCTCTTTTCCTTCGGGTTATATCAGCAAAAGCAATAATTTGTTAAATTCTGAAAAATAATTTCTGTCTTTCTTTTTGCCTCAAAAATAACCCTATTTCAACTAAACCTATAATTTATACCAGATACCAATTTGTACTTCTTTTCGACCCATATCCGGGGCAAACTATCTTGATAATTAATCCGTTACTTTGCTAATAACCAATTATAAAACATGGATTCTTTATTAACAGACAGCCCGGTAGGGTTTGATTTTTCTATTAGCGATAACCAGCGAATGGTAGGTGAGATGGCCAGGGATTTTGCCGAAAAAAATATCAGGCCATTTGTGGCCGAATGGGACGAGGCGCAACATTTTCCGCTTGAATTATTTAAACAAATGGGCGAACTGGGTATGATGGGCGTTGTTGTACCTGAACAATATGGCGGCTCGGGCTTTGGCTATGCCGAATATGTAACCGTGATATCTGAAATAGCCAGGGTATGCGGGTCGATAGGTCTGTCATTAGCTGCACATAACTCTTTATGTACCGGTCATATACTGGCTTTTGGTAACGAGGAGCAAAAACAAAAATGGCTGCCCAAACTGGCCACTGCCGAATGGTTGGGCGCTTGGGGACTTACCGAAGCGAATACCGGATCTGATGCCATGGGTATGGCGACTACCGCGATATTGGATGGTGATCATTATGTAGTGAATGGTTCAAAAAACTTTATTACCCACGGCAAATCGGGTAATGTGGCCGTAGTAATGGTGCGGACAGGTGAAAAGGGTGATTCAAAAGGTATCTCGGCCCTTGTTATTGAAAAAGGTACGCCAGGTTTTACCCATGGCAAAAAGGAAAACAAAATGGGTATGCGTGCCTCGGAAACAACCGAGCTTATATTTGATAATTGCCGCGTACCCAAAGAAAATCTACTGGGTAAGCAGGGCGAAGGTTTTAAACAGGCCATGACCATATTGGATGGCGGGCGTATTTCTATAGCTGCCTTATCCTTAGGTATTGCCAAAGGAGCGTTTGACGCCGCGGTGGCTTACTCTAAAGAACGTAAACAGTTTGGTCAGGCTATCAGTAATTTTCAGGGCATATCTTTCAAACTGGCTGATATGGCTACTGAAATAGAAGCAGCTGAACTTTTGGTGATGCAGGCGGCCGACCTGAAAACCAGGCATCTGCCGGTAACCAAACAATCGGCTATGGCTAAGTATTATGCATCGGAGGTAGCAGTGCGTACGGCTAATGAAGCTGTACAGATATTTGGTGGATACGGCTATATCAAGGATTTTCCGGTAGAAAAATACTATCGTGATGCCAAGCTATGTACCATAGGGGAGGGCACATCCGAAATACAAAAGATCGTGATCAGCAGGGAAGTGTTGAGAGGGTAACGGTGTAATTTGCTCTTACTTGTAGGTTATTTTAAATGTCTGTTTGTCAGTAGGTTGTGGCTTGTCATGCTTGCTGACAAATTGACAATATTTACACTCTGATGACTAACCGAAAAAGAATTCGGATAATTCCAGGATTTGATTTAACAAGAAAATGCAAAATTGATCATTGCTTAATGACCGATGCCATTAAATTGCAAAACCAATTTTTAACTTTTTGATTTTAAGTGGTTTTGGATGTTCTGGCAGATTTATCCGGCATAAATACCAGTGTTTTTTAATAAATCAAGAATTATTACTGTTGAAAATCAGTTTTTTGTCAGCTCTTATCGAAAATTAGCTTTAAAATTTAATAGTCTGCTCTTTTTTTGATTGTTTTGGAAACTTCAGCAAAATCTAAAAAATACACAATTTTTTGATCGGAATAACTTTTTGGCTATGGCATGTTTTTAGCCGCAAGCCATGCAGAAAAGAGTTAAATATTAATCAAAAAAATTAAAGTTATGTTAGTTGTATTAGAAGTTGTTGCCTTTTTAGCTGTTATTATATTACCATTGATCCCGGCAAAAAAAGTTGCAAAATAAGTAAAAGTATATTTCAATAAAACAAGAAAAGGATGGGTTTTCCCATCCTTTTCTTGTTTTATATTTCTACGAATTAATCTCTGTATAACTGATAGTTATAAAAATAAAGGGAGAAAATACCTCGCGTATTTTCTCCCTTTTTAATTAACTAAATTAACTGTCTTATTATTAACTGAATGAATCAGTAATACGGTTAGAACGAACAAAAAAATAATTTGTTTTTCAATTATTGAAAATAATAGTTGATTATAGTTAAAAAAATGTTTGTAAAAGAAATGTTACATCTTTTGGTTTGTTTTTTTGACCAGCGTAAGTAGTTTTACCGGCTTAACTATTAACTAATTTCTTTTCTATGGAAAAAAGAATACTCCTCGTTTTGTGCTGTATGTTATTGGCTGTTACACAGCTTTTTGCGCAAAGCCGAACCATTACTGGTACAGTAACGGCTAAAGAAGATGGGTTACCCTTGCCTGGCGTAACCGTAAAAGTAAAAGGAACAAGTGCCGGTACCCAAACCGGTGTCAACGGTAAGTTTTCCTTAAATGCTCCTCCTAATGCAATTTTATCATTTAGTTTTATTGGTTATGCCACCCAGGATGTTCCGGTGGGTAGCAACAGTCAACTAAATGTTGTTTTGGTATCATCAAGCAATGGCTTAAATGAAGTAATTGTAACGGCCCTTGGTATCTCACGCCAACAAAAATCATTGGGTTATGCTGCTCAGGCAGTTAAAGGCGATGATTTAACGGTAACCAAGCAATCCGATTTAAATACTGCTCTGGCGGGTAAAATTGCAGGTGTGCAGGTGTTGGGCGGATCTGGTGCTAAATTTGGAACCTCAACTATCCGTATTCGTGGTGTTAACTCCCTATCAGGTGGTAACCCAATTTATGTGGTGAATGGTGTTGTTACAGATCCTAATGCTGTTAATAATGACGATATTGAGTCATTAACGGTTTTGAAAGGTCCGGCAGCAACAGCATTATATGGCCAGCGTGCATCTGAAGGAGCTGTGGTTATTACACTCAAAAAAGGTGTTGATAAAGGCGTTGGTGTTTCATTTAATCAATCAACTACTTTTGAAAAGGTATATCAATTACCAGCATATCAGAATGAATATGGCGGCGGTACAAGTTTAAATTGGAATACCTATACTTATCAGCCGGGAATTTCTCCGGCTTCAAATGCCAATTTTAATGGGGTTAAATATTATAACTACGGTGTTGATGAAAGTTGGGGTCCCAAACTTGATGGTACACTGTATGCCCCCTGGTATTTTTGGGATCCAACAAATCCAGACTACGGAAAATTAAAACCATTTGTTGCCCAGCCTAATAATGTGCGCGATTTTTATAGAACCGGTGTTACTTATAATACCAATGCTGCATTTTCTAAAGCCGCAGATAATTATAATTTCCGCGTATCTTATACCAATATTGACCGTACGGGTATTACACCCAATAGCGATCAAAAACGTAACAACGTTGGTTTGAATGGTGAATTGAAGTTAACTAAAAAGTTTACAGTAAGCGCTAACTTTAACTTCTCGCAAATTAATTCGAACAATATTCCGCAAGAAGGTTACGGAACACAAACTGCCGGTTCATTTAGCCAGTGGTTTCATAGGGATATTGAAATCGATCAGTTAAAAAAGTATCAAAGAGCTGATGGAACCTATACTGCCTGGAATATAATTAGTCCGGATGATTTGTCTCCTCACTATTGGGATAACCCTTATACAGAAGCTTACGTCAATACTTCTAAATCCAATAGCAACCGGATATATGGAAACATTACTGCATCCTATCAATTCACAAAGGATCTATCATTCTCTATAATTGCAAGAGAGGATCTTTTGAACAGAGATGATAATTCACGCGTTGGATCGGGTACAGTAAACGTCGACTATTATTCTCAAAGTCAGTATACCTACAAAGAGAATAATTATGTAGCGAATTTAGCATACAATCATATTTTTGGTGATTTGTCATTAAAAGCTGGTTTATATGCCGAAACCCGTCAGGATCGCTATCTGTATACAAGTGGTAACACTAACGGTGGTTTAGCCGTTCCGGAGTTATATACTCTTGGCAATTCAATTGATGCGCCAACAGCATTAAGTTATAATGCTTTAAGCCGGGTAAACAGTTATTATGGATTTACCTCATTTGGCTATAAGGACTTTTTATATTTGGATTTGAACATACGCAATGATATTTCTTCAACATTGCCAATAAACAATAATTCATATTGGTATGGTGGTGCTTCCGGATCATTTGTTTTTACAGAGTTGATGCCTAAAAATGATGTATTTACTTTTGGTAAGTTAAGGCTGTCTGCGGCTAAAACAGGCTCCGATGCTCAGCCATATCAGGTTTACCGTACTTTTGATCTGAGTACAACTCCTCATGGCGGTGATCCGATACAGACGGTACCCAATACCCTGACAAACCCAAACTTGAAACCAACCCTTTCTACTGCTTATGAAATAGGTACAGAGCTGCATTTTATAAAAGACAGAATTAAGTTTGATTTCAACTATTATACACGTAATACTAAAGATCAGATATTACCATTGCCGGTTAATGGTACTTCCGGATACTCTACTGCTATAGTCAATGCCGGCGAAATCAAAAATCATGGTATCGAAATAAGTCTGGGCGGTACTCCGGTTAAATCAAAAGATTTTATTTGGACTGCTGATTTTAACATTGCGTTTAACCGCAACAAGGTTATCTCAATTTACCCTGGTGTAAATAGTTTACAAGTTACACCCGATGGTTTAGGCGGTTACGGAATATCTGGCGGTAACCAGACCGCAGGTGCAAAAAGCTTTGGATTTGTTGGCTCACCAAGCTTTGGCGTTAATGGTGTAGTTGGCAGTTCTTATGGCCAGATAATTGGTTCTGGTTTTACCCGCGATAAAAATGGGAATATCATAGTTGACGATACAGGCATGCCAATTGTAAATAACAATGTTAATTTAGGTAGTATGCTGCCAAGCTATACCGGTGGTTTCACAAACTCTTTTAACTATAAAGGCTTTACGCTTGCTTTTTCTCTTGATTTTCAGAAAGGTGGTAAGTTCGTATCAGTTACCGAGCAAAACTTAAATGGTTCAGGCCTGGGTGCTGAAACTGTTGGTAATAATGCCAAAGGTAATCCGGTTCGTAACGCTGTAGCAGACGGCGGTGGTACCTTGGTACAAGGTGTACATGCTGATGGTACTCCTAATACTACCTATGTAGAAACACGGTCGTTATATGAACAGGTATACAGCCAAATATGGGAAAAATGGACTTATGATGCTTCATATGTTAAATTAAGGGAAGTAAGTATAGGTTACACATTCCCTAAAAAAATGTTGGCTAAAACTCCATTTCAAACAGCTTATTTTGGTATAACCTCTCAAAACCCATGGATGATCTACTCTAAAGTTAAAGGTGTTGACCCGTCGCAACTGCAAACTTCTTTTTATGAAGGCGGGCAGTTACCAAACACAAGAAACTTAGGGTTTAACATTAAGCTAACCTTCTAATAAGCTCAAAAAATCATGAAAAAAATATCTATAATAAGTAAATATATCATTGGGGCTGGTGTAATCATCCTGGCTTCATGTAAAGTGGGAGGCGATGTTAATGTTAACCCCAATCAATCACCAAACGCGCAGGGTGGCTATTTGTTAAATAGTGCGATACAGTTTTTAGGTGGTGTAAATGGCGCGGGTGCTACTACCAACATTAATTCTTTTGCTGGTGAATTATATTCTCAGTATATGTCCGAAACGTTTTACACCAATGAATCATTGTTTGCATTAAAACAATATGATTATCAAACGTATTATACAGGACCTTTAAAAGATCTGCAATCGGTTATCGATGTGAATACAAATGCTGCTACCAAAAATCAGTCAACTACATTAAGATACGGTTCAAACAATAATCAGATAGCGGCAGCAAGGATACTTAAAGCATTTATCTTCTTGACAATAACCGATAGGTGGGGCGATATTCCTTATTCTCAGGCATTACAGGCAGATGCAAATTTCTCTCCGGCTTTTGACGCTCAGAAAGATGTATACACCGCTTTAATGAAAGAGTTGGATGATGCCCAAAATCAATTTGATGATAAAGGTGCACTGTCAAGTGACATTTTGTTTAACGGGGATAATAATAAATGGAAGCATTGGGCGAATTCTTTACATGCTATTATGGCATTAAGACTATCAAAGGTTGATCCAACAACCGGGCGAGCCGAATTTGCAAAGGCAGTAACAGCTGGTTTGATGGTATCAAATACCGATAATGCATCATATACTTATCTGGCTGCCCAAACAAATGAAAATCCATATTTTACTAATTACCGCAATCGTTATGATTATGCCGTAAGTAGTTTGGTAGTTAATACACTTACTACCCTTAATGACCCGCGCTTAACGGTTTATGTAGCGCCAACAGCAACCAACACTTACGTTGGTTTGCCTTATGGTACTTTTGGTGATGCTCTGAATGATTATAATGCAGGTACAAGAGATAATCCAGGCAATGTGTCATTAATAGGTTTAGCTGTATCAAATCAAAGTTCACCAACCGTATGGACCTCATATGCGCAAGTATTATTTACTGAAGCGGAGGCCGCACATTTAGGATGGATACCAGGAGGAGATGGTGCTGCTGCCGATTTTTATAATAAAGGAGTAACTGCTTCTTTAGCTCAGAATGGCGTAAGTGATGCCGACTCACAGACGTATTTAAATCAGGCTTCCATAAAGTTCGCTGTGGGTACTGCGATGGAGCAAATACACACCCAAAAATGGATTGCCGGATTTTTAGGAGACGGATGGGAGTCATGGGCCGAGTATCGCAGAACAGGCTTACCTAAACTGCTCGATCCGGTACCAGGATCATTAAGCCCGGGCCAGAATATTCCGCGTAGACAACAGTACCCTCAAACAGAGATCGACTTGAACAAAGCTAACTATAACGCTGTAGTGGCTCGTCAAGGTCCTGACGCGCTTAATACCAGGGTATATTGGGATAAACAATAGTATGAGTTTCTGTAACGAACAAAGGCTGCCTCAGGCAGCCTTTGTTCGTTACAGACCATAAATTAAAACAGGTAGATACTAAAAAAATATGCATCTTATTTGATTTTCAAATAATTGTGCTTACCTTTGACCCTCCTTGAAAGGAGGTATTTTAGGAATTATGATCATTATCAACGTAAAAGAAGGCGAATCATTAGATAAAGCATTGAAACGCTTCAAGAAAAAATTTGAGAAAACAGGTGTGTTGAGAGAGCTTCGCAGCCGTCAGGCATTCGAGAAAAAATCTGTAACTCGTCGTCATGTTGTTAAACATGCTATCTACAAGCAAGGTATGAATCAAGAAACTGTTTAATTCTTGTAAAAGAATTTTTCAAATTTCTTAACACTATATTAAAACTATTTGTACATTCAATCTCTGGATGTTCAAATAGTTTTTATGTTTTTAGAGCGTTTTATCCAATATATTAAGTTCGAAAAGCGATACTCTCCCCACACGGTATCTGCTTATAAATCGGACCTGGATCAGTTTATGCGCTTTTTAAACAATGCGGATGAGACTGGTCATATTCCGGAGCCTATTATTACCCATCCTAATCAGATAAGCTATCAGGACATCCGTAACTGGATGGTTGAACTCATGGGGCAAAAAATCATTGCCCGTTCCGTAAACCGCAAAATGGCCACGCTGCGTAAGTACTTTAAATTTTTATTGCAGGAGGGCATCATTAATGATAATCCCACATCCAAAATAAGGTCGCAAAAAACGCCCAAGAACCTGCCTGTGGTTGTTGAAGATGCCCGTTTGACCCAAATGCTGGATGATAACGAAATATTTACAAACGATTTTATAGGCCAGCGGGATAAGCTGGTTGTTGAAATGTTGTTTGGCACCGGTATGCGCCTGGCCGAGTTGCTGGGGCTTAAGGATCAGGATATTAATGAATATGAGGGTACGTTAAAGGTTTTAGGTAAACGAAACAAAGAACGCATTATACCGGTGAACACGGAACTGCGCACCCTGCTGGGTAAATACCTGGAGTTAAAGAAAAATCAAAATTTTGATAACAATTCGGTAACATTAATCGTTACAAATAAAGGAGCTGATGCTTATCCGAAACTAATATATTTAATAGTGCATAAATACCTATCCAACATATCAACCCAGGATAAAAAGAGCCCTCACGTACTCAGGCATACGTTTGCAACAAGTTTGCTCAACAACGGAGCCGATTTAAATTCGATAAAAGAACTTTTGGGCCATGCTAATTTAAGCGCAACCCAAATTTACACACACAATTCAGTTGAAAGATTAAAGTCTATTTACAAACAAGCCCATCCAAAGGCGTAATTCAAGGAGGAAACATGAAAATTACAGTGCAATCAATTCATTTTACCGCAGACAAAAAATTATTAGATTTTATTCAAAAAAAGGCAGATAAGCTGGATACGTTTTATGATCAGATAATTAGCGGGGAAGTTTATTTAAAACTGGAAAATGTAGAAGATGAGGCAAATAAAATAACGGAGATAAAATTGTTGCTCCCGGGTAACCAGATTTTTGCAAAAGAGAAGTGCAAAAGTTTTGAAGAGGCTACAGACTTGGCCATTGAAAGCCTTCGTAAGCAGATAGAAAAGCATAAACAGAAGAAAACTATTGCCGACACCGCCGCCAAAAAGGCTATGTTGATGACGGCTGAAGACGATTTATAGTATAAAAAAGCCCTTTTTTAGGCAAAAATCGACGAGTTTTCCACTCGTCGATTTTTTTTGATAAAAAATTTTGCAGGGGTTTAATTTTTTGTAGATTTGCAATCCCTTTCAGAGAGGTGCTAAGCACTGAAAAAAAAGTTGGGATTGTTCTTTAAAATATAAAAAAGCTTATTAGTTTTGCCGCTCTCAATTTTGAAACCTCTTAAGGGTTATAAAATAAGAAAAGGTAAATAAATATAAGCCTCCTTAGCTCAGCTGGTAGAGCGACTGACTTGTAATCAGTAGGTCATTGGTTCGATCCCGATAGGAGGCTCAGTTTTTTTCGGATTGAAGTGTTTAGCTTCAACTTTGGACATTTTAAATCCGGAATTAACTAATGGGGGGATACCAGAGCGGTCAAATGGGACGGACTGTAAATCCGTTGCTTCGGCTACGAAGGTTCGAATCCTTCTCCCCCCACACCTTAATGAGTGGATTGTTGAATTAGTGAATTATAGAATGATTTTTAAATCATCCAATCACTAACTCGATAATTCACTCATTTAATTGCGGAAGTAGCTCAGTTGGTAGAGCGATAGCCTTCCAAGCTATAGGTCGCGAGTTCGAACCTCGTCTTCCGCTCGGGAATTAATTAATGAGTTATTGAATTGCTGAGTTAGTGATTGAGTAGAGGTTTTAAAATTCAATAGTTCACTAAACCATTAATTCGATAATTAAAATAAGCCGACGTAGCTCAGGGGTAGAGCACTTCCTTGGTAAGGAAGAGGTCATGGGTTCAAATCCCATTGTTGGCTCAATAAAACAAAGAGTAAAACAGAATACATTTTTAAGTATAAATTAACCTACAAAATAATTATAAATCATGGCAAAAGAAAAGTTTGACCGCAGTAAACCGCACTTAAACATCGGTACAATCGGTCACGTTGACCACGGCAAAACAACCCTTACTGCAGCTATCACTAAAGTATTAGCTGATGCAGGTTTATCAGAAGCTCGTTCATTTGATTCAATTGACTCAGCTCCTGAAGAAAAAGAGCGTGGTATCACCATTAATACAGCACACGTTGAGTATTCAACAGCTAACCGTCACTATGCACACGTTGACTGTCCAGGTCACGCGGATTACGTGAAAAACATGGTTACTGGTGCTGCTCAGATGGATGGTGCAATCATTGTTGTTGCTGCTACTGACGGTCCGATGCCACAAACCCGCGAGCACATCCTGTTAGCACGTCAGGTAGGTGTACCTGCACTTGTTGTATTTATGAACAAGGTTGACATGGTTGATGATCCGGAATTATTAGAATTAGTAGAAATGGAAATTCGTGAATTATTATCATTCTACGAATATCCAGGTGATGATATCCCAGTTATCCAGGGTTCTGCATTAGGTGGTCTTAACGGCGATCCTACCTGGGTTGGTAAAATCATGGAGTTGATGGATGCTGTAGATAGCTACATCCCTATCCCTCCACGTTTAACTGAGCTTCCTTTCTTAATGCCGGTTGAAGACGTATTCTCAATCACTGGTCGTGGTACTGTTGCTACCGGTCGTATTGAGCGTGGTGTAATCAACTCTGGTGAAGCTGTTGATATTTTAGGTATGGGTGCTGAGAACTTAAAATCAACCGTAACAGGTGTTGAGATGTTCCGCAAAATCCTTGACCGTGGTGAAGCTGGTGACAACGTAGGTTTATTGTTACGTGGTATTGAAAAAACTGATATCCGTCGTGGTATGGTTATTTGCAAACCAGGTTCAGTAACTCCACACACTGACTTTAAAGCAGAAGTTTACGTATTATCAAAAGCAGAAGGTGGCCGTCACACTCCATTCTTCAATAAATACCGCCCGCAATTCTATTTCCGTACAACTGACGTAACTGGTGAGATTTCACTGGCCGAAGGTGTAGAAATGGTTATGCCAGGTGATAACGTTACCATCACTGTAAAATTGATCAACGCTATCGCTATGGAAAAAGGCTTACGTTTCGCTATCCGTGAAGGTGGCAGAACTGTAGGTGCTGGCCAGGTAACTGAAATTTTGAAATAAAAATTTCAAAAAGGTTAATTGGAAACATAAGTTTGACTGTAAAAAGCAAACTTATGTTTTCTTATTATAAAATATACACGGGAATAGTTCAATGGTAGAATAGAGGTCTCCAAAACCTTTGATCAGGGTTCGAATCCTTGTTCCCGTGCATAAGCAAACAATAAAAAATGGCAGGCGTAGCTGAATATATTAAAGAATCATACATCGAGTTAACTCAAAAAGTAACTTGGCCAACCTGGCGCGAATTGCAAAGCAGTGCTATATTGGTGCTGGTTGCTGCAATTATCATAGCGTTAGTTATTGTAGGTATGGACCAGATCATTAATTATTTGCTTGGTATATTTTATCATTCACTAACATAACATCAAGGGAGATAACGATGAGTGATCAATTGAAATGGTATGTAGTTAGGGCCATCAGTGGTAAAGAAAAGAAGGTTAAACAATACATAGATGCCGAAATTAGTCGTTTGGGCATTACGCATTTAGTACCACAGGTATTAATACCTACCGAAAAGTACTATCAAATGCGCGACGGAAAGAAAATAGCCAAAGAGCGTAATTATTTTCCGGGTTATGTACTGATGGAAGCTGTGCTTGACGGTGAAACCGAACACATCATCAAAAATATAAACAGTGTGATAGGTTTTTTAGGCGATAAAGCCGGAAATGCTATTCCATTGCGCCAGGCCGAAGTTAACCGTATTTTAGGTAAGGTTGATGAAATGAGTGCTCAGGGCGAAACAATGAATGTGCCTTATTACATTGGCGAGAATGTTAAAGTTATGGACGGTCCGTTCAATGGCTTTAGCGGTGTGATAGAAGAGGTTAACGAAGAGAAAAAGAAACTGAAGGTGATGGTAAAGATATTCGGGCGTCGTACGCCGCTTGAATTGAATTACATGCAGGTAGAAAAAGAATAGTTTGTTTAATCATGTGCTTTGAGTTGGAAGCTCAATCCCTGGCATGATAAACTTACGTAATGAATATTAAAAGAAAGAAGTTTAAGTATTAAGTTAGAGTTAAAAACTTTGAACTGATCGCTGAAAACTTACAACTATAAAAATCTTAAATGTTACTTAGCTTCCACTTACTAACATTGAGTTATAATTAAAGTAAATTAAAATGGCAAAAGAAATCGGTGCGATGGTAAAGCTGCAGGTAAAAGGCGGCGCTGCAAACCCATCACCTCCAATTGGACCTGCTTTAGGTGCAAAAGGGGTGAATATCATGGAGTTTTGCAAGCAGTTTAATGCACGTACCCAGGACAAACCTGGTAAGGTGTTGCCTGTTTTGATTACTGTTTACGTTGATAAATCTTTCGATTTTATCATTAAAACCCCTCCGGTTGCAATCCAGTTATTGGAAGCAACAGGATTAAAAAGTGGTTCAGCAGAGCCCAACCGTAAAAAGGTTGCCAATGTAAATTGGGAACAGGTTGAAACTATTGCTAAAGATAAAATGGTGGATCTAAACGCATTCACAGTTGAATCAGCCATGAAAATGGTGGCAGGTACTGCCCGTAGTATGGGAATAACCGTATCAGGTACGGCTCCCTGGAATTAATTAATTTATATTAAAATCAGTTTAAGACAGTGGCTAGATTAACAAAAAATCAGAAAGTGGCACTCTCCAAAATTGAGGCTAACAAATCGTATTCATTACAGGATGCGTCATCTTTAGTAAAGGAATTAACCCTTACCAAATTTGATTCATCAGTTGATATAGACGTTCGTTTAGGTGTTGACCCGCGTAAAGCCAATCAAATGGTACGTGGTATTGCAACATTACCTCATGGAACCGGTAAAACTGTACGTGTACTGGTGCTTTGTACTCCTGACAAGGAACAAGAAGCAAAAGACGCGGGTGCAGATTACGTAGGTTTGGATGATTATATTGCCAAGATTGAAGGTGGATGGACTGATGTTGATATTATCATCACTATGCCAAGTGTTATGGCTAAAGTTGGTCGTTTGGGTCGTATATTAGGTCCACGTAACTTGATGCCTAACCCTAAATCAGGAACAGTAACTCCAGAAGTTGGAAAAGCTGTAACTGACGTAAAAGGTGGTAAAATCGACTTCAAAGTTGATAAAACAGGTATTATCCATGCCTCAATAGGAAAAGCATCTTTCTCTGCAGATAAAATTTATGAGAATGCATTAGAAGTATTGCAAACTATCTCAAAATTAAAACCATCTGCAGCTAAAGGAACATATTTCAAGAGTATCCATATCTCTTCAACTATGTCGCCAGGAATTGAAATTGAAACCAAAACAGTAGCGGGGATTTAATCATGAATAAAGAAGAAAAATACGATCTTGTTCTTGCCCTTACTGAGCAAATGAAAGAATACGGTAATTTTTATATCACCGATACTTCTGATTTGACGGTTGCAAAGATCAATGACATTCGTCGCAAATGTTTCGACAGCGACATCAAAATGCAGGTAGCAAAAAATAGCTTGATTAAAAAAGCTATGGAAGCTGCAGGCGGCGACTTTAGCCCGATATATGATGTATTAAAAGGTTCTTCATCAATCCTTTTCTCTAAATCAGCAACTGCTCCGGCAAAGCTGATCAAACAATTGAGAAAAGCAGGTGACAAACCAGTTTTAAAAGCAGCATATATTGATTCATCAGTGTTTATTGGCGACAACCAGATCGATACATTGATCAAGTTGAAATCAAAAGAACAACTGATTGGCGAGATAATAGGATTACTACAATCACCTGCCAAAAACGTTATTTCTGCATTACAATCAGGCGGAAATACTATTGCAGGCCTTGTAAAAACATTACAGGAAAGAGGTTAACGAACACCTTATTAAAGTTCGATATTAACAAACAAAAAGCATTAAAAGTAAAATTTAAATAAAATGGCGGATTTAAAAGCGTTTGCTGAACAGTTGGTAAACTTAACAGTAAAAGAAGTAAACGAATTAGCTCAGATCTTAAAAGATGAGTATGGTATTGAACCTGCTGCTGCAGCTGTAGCTGTTGCTGCTGCTCCTGCTGGTGGCGATGATGCCCCTGCTGCTGCAGCAGAACAAACTGCATTTGACGTTATCCTGAAAGAAGCAGGTGGCTCAAAATTAGCAGTTGTTAAATTAGTAAAAGACTTAACTGGCTTAGGTTTGAAAGAAGCTAAAGATCTTGTTGACGGCGCACCAAAAGAATTAAAAACTGGTGTAACTAAAGAAGAAGCTCAATCTTTGAAAACTCAATTAGAAGAAGCTGGAGCAGTAGTTGAGGTTAAATAAGTTAACCCAATAAAAATATAGCATCAGACTCCGACCTATTTTGGTCGGGGTCTATTGCTGTTTATATATAATAGACTTGAGATATTAGATTTGAGATTTGGGATTTTTTGCAGGATATAGCTTGTGAAATTTTTTTGGTCTCAATACTTACGTCTCATATCTCACTTCTAAATACAGGTTTATTAATAAACTAAAATTATAATACCTTGGCAAACAACAATAATCAAAGAGTAAACTTTGCAACCAGCAGAAAGGTACTTGATTACCCTGATTTCCTGGATGTGCAGTTACAATCTTTCCAGGAATTTTTTCAATTGGAAACCACCTCAGACAACCGTTATAAAGAAGGTTTGTTTAAAGTGTTTGCTGAAAATTTTCCGATATCGGACTCAAGAAACATCTTTGTTTTAGAATTTCTTGATTACTTTATTGATCCGCCACGTTACGATATACAAGAGTGTATTGAGCGCGGATTAACCTACAGTGTGCCTTTAAAAGCCAAGCTTCGCCTTTCATGTAATGATGAGGAGCACGAAGATTTTGAAACTATTGTACAGGACGTGTACCTGGGAACTATCCCATACATGACCCCTAAAGGTACATTTGTTATAAATGGTGCTGAGCGCGTAATTGTATCTCAGTTACACCGTTCACCAGGTGTGTTCTTTGGCCAAAGCCGCCACACCAACGGTACAAAATTATACTCTGCCCGTGTTATACCTTTTAAAGGTTCATGGATTGAGTTTGCTACAGACGTTAACAACGTGATGTATGCTTACATTGACCGTAAAAAGAAATTCCCGGTTACTACATTGCTTCGCGCGATTGGTTACGATTCTGATAAAGATATATTAGAATTGTTTGAACTGGCCGACGAAGTAAAAGTGAGCAAATCTGGTCTGAAGAAATTCATTGGCCGTAAGCTTGCTGCAAGGGTGCTTAAAAAATGGGTTGAAGATTTCGTGGATGAGGATACCGGTGAAGTGGTTTCTATCGACCGTAATGAGATCATCCTTGAGCGTGAAACCGTATTGGAAGACGATCATATTGATATGATCATCGACGCGGGTGTTAAAACCATCATCCTGAACAAGGAAGATGCGGCCACCAGCGGTGATTATACTATTATATACAATACCTTACAGAAAGATACTTCGAACTCGGAGAAAGAAGCGGTTGAGCACATCTACCGTCAATTACGTAACGCTGAACCACCTGATGAAGAAACAGCTCGTGGTATCATCGATCGTTTATTCTTCTCTGATAAAAGATATGACCTGGGTGATGTAGGTCGTTACCGCATCAACCGTAAGTTGAAACTGAATACCTCTGATGAAACAAAGGTATTAACCAAGCAGGATATCATTGCCATTGTTAAGTACCTGATCAAACTGATCAACTCTAAAGCTGAGGTGGATGATATTGACCACTTGTCAAACCGTCGTGTTCGTACAGTGGGTGAGCAGTTATATGCTCAGTTTGGTGTTGGTTTGGCACGTATGGCACGTACTATACGTGAGCGTATGAACATCCGTGATAACGAGGTGTTTACCCCAACCGACCTGATCAACGCACGTACATTATCATCAGTGATCAACTCGTTCTTCGGAACAAACCAGTTATCACAGTTCATGGACCAAACCAATCCACTGGCAGAGATCACGCACAAGCGTCGTCTGTCAGCCCTTGGGCCCGGTGGTCTGTCACGTGAGCGTGCCGGTTTCGAGGTTCGTGACGTACACTACACCCACTACGGTAGGTTGTGTACTATTGAAACCCCGGAAGGACCGAACATTGGTTTGATATCATCACTTTGCGTACACGCTAAGATCAACAACTTAGGCTTTATCGAAACTCCATACAAACGTGTGGTTGAAGGTAAGGTACAGGTTGAAGAGCCAGTTATCTATTTATCTGCAGAAGATGAGGACGGTAAAACTATTGGTCAGGCTAATGCCCATTATGATGATAAAGGTGTGTTTGCATTGCCAAAAGTAAAAGCACGTTTTGAAGGTGACTTCCCGATCATTGAGCCGGAAAGACTCGATTTGATGGATATCGCTCCAAACCAGATCACTTCTATAGCGGCTTCATTAATTCCGTTCCTGGAACATGATGATGCTAACCGTGCATTGATGGGATCGAACATGCAACGCCAGGCCGTACCATTGTTACGCCCTGAAGCGCCAATTGTTGGAACCGGACTGGAAGGACGTGTGGCAAAAGATTCACGTACACTGATCAACGCCGAAGGCGATGGTGTTGTGGAATATGTTGATGCCAACGAGATCCGTATTAAATATGACCGTGATGAGCTTGACCGTTTGGTTTCATTTGATGGCGATTCAAAAAGCTATCGTTTAACCAAATTCAAAAAAACCAACCAAAGCACCACCATGAACCTGAAGCCGATTGTTAAAAAAGGCCAAAGAGTATCAAAAGGTGAAGTTCTTTGCGAAGGTTACGCTACTCAGAATGGTGAGCTTGCATTGGGCCGTAACTTAAAAGTGGCGTTCATGCCTTGGCAGGGATATAACTTTGAGGATGCGATCGTAATATCTGAGCGTGTAGTTTCACAGGATATTTTCACTTCACTTCACGTTGAAGAGTTTGAGCTGGAAGTACGTGATACCAAACGTGGTGAAGAGGAATTGACACCAGATATCCCTAACGTATCAGAAGAAGCTACTAAAGATCTTGACGAAGACGGTATTATCCGTGTTGGTGCCGAGGTTAAAGAAGGCGATATCCTGATTGGTAAGATCACTCCAAAAGGGGAATCAGATCCGTCACCGGAAGAAAAACTGTTACGTGCCATATTTGGTGATAAAGCAGGCGACGTTAAAGATGCGTCACTGAAAACTCCACCATCTATTGCAGGTGTTGTTATTGATACCAAATTGTTCAGCCGTGCTAAAAAGACCTCTAAGGCCGAAGAAAAAGCACAGTTGGAGAAACTGGATACTAAACACGAAAGAGCTGTAAAAGAACTTAAAAACACTTTGATCGAAAAGTTATTTGAGATCGTGAATGGTAAAACATCACAAGGTGTTTACAACATTTACAAAGAGCTTTTAGTACCAAAAGGTGTAAAATTCACCCAGAAAATTTTAGTTGAGCTTAATTACGAAAACATTAACCCAACTAAATGGACAACTGATGATGATAAAAACGATCAGATCAAGCTTTTACTTCATAACTATAACATCAAAGTTAATGAGGAATTAGGAGCTTACCGTCGTGATAAATTCGCTATCAGTGTGGGTGATGAGCTTCCATCAGGTATCGTACAAATGGCTAAAGTTTACATCGCTAAAAAGCGTAAGCTTAAAGTAGGTGATAAAATGGCCGGTCGTCACGGTAACAAAGGTATCGTAGCACGTATTGTACGTGACGAGGATATGCCTTTCCTGGAGGATGGAACACCGGTTGATATTGTGTTGAACCCACTGGGTGTACCTTCACGTATGAACCTGGGCCAGATCTATGAAACCGTATTAGGCTGGGCCGGTAAAGAGCTTGGTATTAAATTCGCTACCCCGATTTTTGATGGTGCAAGCCATGAAGAAGTGGAAGAGTGGGTTAAAAAAGCAAACTTACCAGAATCAGGTCGTACCTATTTATACAATGGCTTAACAGGCGACCGTTTTGACCAGCAAACTACAGTAGGTATTATATACATGCTGAAACTGGGTCACATGGTTGATGATAAGATGCACGCACGTTCTATCGGGCCATACTCATTAATTACACAACAACCATTGGGTGGTAAAGCTCAATTTGGTGGTCAGCGTTTTGGTGAGATGGAGGTTTGGGCACTTGAAGCATTCGGTGCATCAAACATACTGCAGGAAATATTGACCGTTAAATCGGATGATGTTATCGGCCGTGCCAAAACTTACGAGGCTATTGTTAAAGGTGAAAACCTGCCAACACCATCAGTTCCTGAATCATTCAACGTATTGGTTCATGAATTAAGAGGTTTAGGTTTAGATATCACGTTAGAATAATTAGTGATTTAGTGAGTTAGTGAATTAGTGATTGAACAAATCATCAATTCGCTGGCTCACTAATTCAAACATAGTAAAAGAGTGATTTAACAAAACAGGTTAACTCACTAATTCACTAACTCACTAATTCAATCATTAAAAAACAAGGAGACTATGTCTTACAAAAAGGATAATAAAATCAAAAGTAATTTCACCACAATTACGATCAGTCTGGCCTCTCCTGAGTCCATTCTGGAACGTTCAAGCGGTGAAGTTTTAAAACCAGAAACCATCAACTACAGGACTTATAAACCTGAGCGCGATGGTTTATTCTGCGAACGTATTTTTGGTCCGGTTAAAGATTATGAGTGCCATTGCGGTAAATACAAACGTATCCGTTACAAAGGTATCGTGTGCGACCGTTGCGGTGTTGAAGTAACCGAAAAGAAAGTACGCCGCGAGCGCATGGGCCACATTAACCTTGTAGTTCCTGTTGCTCATATCTGGTACTTCCGTTCATTACCAAACAAAATCGGTTACCTGTTAGGCTTGCCAACAAAAAGGCTCGACTTAATTATATACTACGAGCGTTATGTAGTTATACAGCCAGGTATCAAAGAAGCTGATGGTATCAACAAAATGGATTTCTTGACTGAAGAGGAATATCTTGATGTGTTGGATACCCTGCCAAAAGAAAACCAATACCTGGATGATAAAGATCCGCAGAAATTTGTAGCCAAAATGGGTGCCGAGGCTCTTGAAGAGCTGTTGAAACGCCTTGACCTGGATGAGTTATCATTTAGCCTGCGTCACCAGGCAGCAAACGAAACTTCACAACAACGTAAAAACGAAGCTTTAAAACGTTTACAGGTTGTTGAAGCTTTCCGTGATGCAAAAACTCGTATCGAGAATAATCCTGAGTGGATGATTGTTAAAATCGTTCCGGTTATCCCGCCTGAATTGCGTCCGTTGGTACCACTGGAAGGTGGCCGTTTCGCAACTTCGGATTTGAATGACCTTTACCGTCGTGTAATTATTCGTAACAACCGTTTAAAACGTTTGATCGAGATCAAAGCACCGGAAGTTATATTACGTAACGAAAAACGTATGTTACAGGAAGCTGTTGACTCGTTGTTCGATAACTCACGTAAAGTAAACGCGGTAAAAACCGAAGGTAACCGCGCCCTGAAATCACTTTCAGACATCCTGAAAGGTAAACAAGGCCGTTTCCGTCAAAACTTATTAGGTAAACGTGTGGATTACTCTGCCCGTTCGGTAATTGTTGTAGGCCCGAACCTTAAATTACACGAGTGCGGTTTACCAAAAGATATGGCTGCCGAGCTGTTTAAACCATTTATCATCCGCAAAATGATTGAGCGTGGTGTGGTTAAAACAGTAAAATCTGCCAAAAAGATAGTTGATCGTAAAGACCCATTAGTTTGGGACATCCTGGAAAACGTATTGAAAGGACACCCTGTATTATTAAACCGTGCGCCTACGCTGCACAGATTAGGTATCCAGTCGTTCCAGCCAAAACTGGTTGAAGGTAAAGCGATCCAATTGCACCCATTAACCTGTACCGCCTTCAACGCGGATTTTGACGGTGACCAGATGGCCGTTCACGTACCACTAGGTAACGCGGCAATTTTGGAAGCCCAAATTTTAATGCTGGCATCACACAACATCCTTAACCCTGCTAACGGTACGCCTATTACTGTACCATCACAGGACATGGTGCTTGGTTTGTACTACATAACCAAAGGCCGTAAAACAGATGCAACCCGTGTGGTTAAAGGGCAGGGGTTAACTTTCTATTCTGCAGAAGAAGTACTTATTGCTTATAACGAGAAGAAAATTGACCTGCACGCCTTTATTAAAGTTAAAGGTTTAGTAAAAGAAAAAGATGGCAGCATAGTAAGCAAAATCATTGATACTACCGTAGGCCGCGTGTTGTTTAATCAGCATGTACCGGTTGAAGTAGGTTATATCAACGAATTGCTGACCAAAAAATCACTGCGTGATATTATTGGTGAGGTTGTTAAAATTACCGGTATGGCCCGTGCAGCCCAGTTCCTTGATGATATTAAGGAATTAGGTTTCAAAATGGCATTTCAAGGTGGCTTATCATTTAACCTGAAGGATATCAATATCCCTGCTGAAAAAGTTACACTGATCGAAACAGCTTCTAAACAAGTTGAAGAAGTAATGGGTAACTACAACATGGGTTTCATTACCAACAACGAGCGTTATAACCAAATTATCGATATCTGGACACGTATCAACAATCGCTTAACTGCGAATGTAATGGACATCCTAAGTAACGATAACCAGGGCTTTAACTCGGTGTACATGATGCTTGATTCAGGTGCCCGTGGTTCAAAAGAGCAGATCCGTCAGCTTGCAGGTATGCGTGGTTTGATGGCTAAGCCGCAAAAATCAGGTTCAGGTGGTGAGATTATCGAAAACCCGATCCTTTCAAACTTTAAAGAAGGTTTGTCTGTATTGGAATACTTTATCTCTACTCACGGTGCCCGTAAAGGTTTGGCGGATACGGCGTTGAAAACGGCTGATGCTGGTTACTTAACCCGTAGGTTACATGACGTTGCCCAGGATATGATTGTTGGTGAAGTTGATTGCGGTACTTTAAGAGGTATCTACACAACTGCGCTGAAAGACAATGAAGATATTGTTGAGCCGTTATATGACCGTATCTTAGGCCGTACAACTTTACATGATGTGCATGACCCTATCACCAACGAATTGTTGGCAGTAGCTGGTCAGGACATTACTGAAGAAGTAGGTAAAAAGATTGAAAACTCTCCATTAGAGGGTATCGAAATACGTTCGGTATTAACCTGCGAAAGTAAGCGTGGTGTTTGTGCATTATGCTATGGCCGCAACCTGGCAAGCGGTAAACGTGTGCAAAAAGGTGAAGCTGTTGGTGTAATTGCAGCACAGTCAATTGGTGAGCCGGGTACACAGTTAACATTACGTACATTCCACGTGGGTGGTACCGCCTCAAACATCGCGGCTGAATCACAGATCAACGCAAGGTTTGATGGTATCATTGAATTTGAAAACGTACGTACTGTTCAATACAAAACCGAAGAAGGTGATGTAGACGTGGTATTAGGTCGTTCTGGTGAGTTCCGCATTGTTGAAGAAGGAAGCAATAAAGTAATTGTTACCAATAACATTCCATACGGTTCATACCTGTATGTAAAAGATGGCAGCAAAATTACCCGTGGCGATCGTATTTGTTCATGGGATCCGTATAACGCGGTGATCATATCTGAATTTGCAGGTTTAACCCAGTTTGAAGCCGTATTGGATGGTATCACTTTCCGGGAAGAATCTGATGAGCAAACTGGTCACCGTGAAAAGGTAATTATCGATACAAGGGATAAAACAAAAAACCCTGTTATTCAAATTACCGACACAAAAGGTAACGTAATAAAAGGATATAACATCCCTGTGGGGGCGCACATCGCTGTTGAAGAAGGTGAAAAACTACAAACAGGACAGGTTATTGCTAAGATCCCTCGTTCAACTGGTAAAACCCGGGATATCACCGGTGGTTTACCACGCGTAACTGAGTTATTTGAGGCACGTAACCCATCAAACCCTGCTGTAGTAACAGAGATAGATGGTGTGGTAACCTTAGGTGGTGTTAAACGTGGTAACCGTGAAATCACTATCGAATCAAAAGATGGTCAGGTTAAAAAGTACCTTGTTCCATTGTCAAAACACATCCTTGTACAGGATAACGACTTTGTGAAAGCTGGTATGCCGTTATCTGATGGTTCTATATCACCTGCTGATATCCTGGCTATTAAGGGCCCGGCTGCGGTACAGGAATATCTGGTAAATGGTATACAAGAGGTTTACCGTTTACAGGGTGTGAAGATCAATGATAAACACTTTGAGGTGATTGTTCACCAGATGATGCAGAAAGTATCAATCGAAGATGCGGGTGATACTCGTTTCTTAGAGCGTGAAGCTGTTGACAGCTGGGATTTCATGACCGAGAATGATGATATATTTGATAAAAAGGTTGTAATTGAACCAGGTGATTCAACTACTTTAAAAGCCGGTCAGATCGTATCATTAAGAAGATTACGTGATGAGAATTCTGTTCTGAAACGTCGTGATTTAAGGTTAGTTGAAGTACGCGATGCTATTGCGGCAACTTCAAGTCCGATACTACAAGGTATTACCAGGGCTTCATTAGGCACTAAGTCGTTTATCTCGGCTGCGTCATTCCAGGAAACTACAAAGGTTCTTAATGAGGCTGCTATAGCTGGTAAAAAGGATCTGATGCTTGGCTTGAAAGAAAATGTTATTGTTGGTCACTTGATTCCTTCTGGTACAGGCTTACGTGAATATGAAAATATCCGTGTAGGTTCACAGGAAGAATTTGATCGCTTAATGGCTTCAAAAACTGAAGAAGTAGAAGCGTAAATTCATTTGAATATATTAACAAGCCCTTCGGTTTTTACCGAAGGGCTTTTTTGTTTAATGATGAGATTATATCACATTAGTAAAAAGAAAAAAAAATGAAACAAAAATAAAACATGGCTGTTCTGAGTTTCACTGCTTACGATAAAGCATTTTTTTAAAGCATGAATTGAAATGCAATTAAAGGTTGAACAATATTTGTTATTATTGGAGAGCCTTTTGATAAATGGATGGCTTTATTATTTAATAAAATGGAAGAACAAAATGAAAATCAACTGAATATTGAACTTTCTGAAGAAATAGCAGAAGGAATTTATTCAAATTTGGCGATAATTACCCACTCAAGCTCAGAGTTTGTGCTCGATTTTATCAGGGTAATGCCAGGAATACCAAAGGCAAAAGTAAAGTCACGGGTTATTTTAACTCCAGAGCATGCTAAACGTTTATTAACCGCATTGGAAGACAATCTGGAAAAATTTGAATCGATTAATGGACGAATTAAGGTTCAACAAGAGCCTTCAGGTTTCCCGATGAATTTTGGTGGAACAATGGGGCAGGCATAATTTATTCCTCATTTAACTTGAGGAAAGTGAACTCTAAATTAATCTTAGATTATTTCATTATTAATAAAAAAAATACCAAAATACAAATAAATTGCTAAAAAAAATGATACTTTGTTAAGTGATTTTGTATATTTGGGCACGACAATTGTTTTTTATTAATATTGCCAGCATACTAAATAGTTATCAATAAAAGGGAAGGTTGTAATGTATCTTCTAAAATTTAAAAACAATCTAAATGATAAAAAATAATTTCTTAAAGTTTTTTTTAGCTATTGTTTCCGTAATTCTTATATCTTCCTGTAGCAATGAGAAAAAGCTGGTTTATTTTCAAAAAACAAAAGGTTTTACCGATACGCTTGATTTAGCTAAAGTTTATATCCCCAAAATTCAACCAGGAGACATTCTTTCGATTTATGTAAATTCATTAAACCCCGAGGCTAGTAGCTTTTTTAACCCTTATTCGGTTAGTTCGGGCTCCAGTAGTTCTTCTTCAACCCCTGGTAGTGGCGCGGCTGTACTGAGTCAGTCTGCGGCTCCTGGATATTTAGTAAACTCATCGGGTGTTATACAATTACCTTTGATAGGAAACTTAAAAATAAGCGGGCTTTCAACAACACAAGCAAGTGACACCATAAAGGTTTTAGTAAGTAAGTACTTAAAAGAACCAACTGTAAACGTTAGATTCTTAAACTATCGTATCTCCGTTTTAGGGGAGGTAGCCAAGCCCTCAATCTATACTATTCCAAATGAAATGATAACATTGCCTGAAGCATTGAGTTTAGCAGGAGACTTAACTGTATTTGCAAGAAGAGATAGTATAACAATTGTTAGAGATATGAACGGGAAGAAAGTTTTTGGTAATGTTGATTTACGAGGAAGGGACGTTTTTAATTCTCCTTATTATTATTTGCACGCTAACGATGTTATATATGTAAAAACAGGAAAAGCCAAAGCCCAATCAATTGATAGGACTTATCAGGTAGTACCAATTGTTGTAAGCTTACTTACTTTAATACTTTACATTGTAAGGAGATAGTTATATAGTTTTTATGCAAGAAGAAAAAAAGTTTTCCGAATATATTGTTAGTGGTGCTGAAGAACCCGAAATAAATCCTCGAGAGATATTATTTAAATATTTAGTTCATTGGAAGTGGTTTATTGTGTCCTTTCTATTGGCATTGGTACTTGGTTATTTGTTTATCCAAACGCAAATTCCTCAGTATAAAATTCAAACTACTTTATTAATTAAGGACGATAAAAACCCAGCAAGCAGTGATGCTAAAGATTTGTTAAATCAACTTGATCTGAATTCTTCAAGTAAGATTATAGATAATGAAATACAAATACTGAAGTCTAACTCTTTAATGACTAAAGTTGTAGAAGCATTGCATCTTCAAACAAATTATTATATACAACATCATTTAGCAAAATACTATTTGTATAAAAATGGCCCATTTGAAGTAGAGGTTCTAAAACCGGGGGCACTTACTTATTCTAAGGAATGGCTTGTTAATTTGGTTGATGAACAAAAAGCTTTGTTTAATGGAAGGCCAGTTTCATTAAATAAACCTGTACAAACAGACGCTGGTCTGATACTTATTACACGCTCCAAAAATGTTCGTTTTTCTAATCAGCCTATTTATGTTACTTTTAGTACAACCGCAAATCTTGCTGCTGCTTATTCAGGTAATATAAAAATCGATCCTGCAAGTAAAGAGGCTACTGTATTATTAATTAGTTTAGAAGATGCTATACCGCAGCGAGGAAAAGACATTTTGGATAATCTGATTGACGAATACAATATAGCTGCCATTGATGATAAAAATAAAACGGCAACAAATTCATTAAACTTTATTCAAAGCCGGCTGGTATCAATAGCCAACGATTTAAGTTCTGTTGAAAAGAAAGTTCAGGACTATAAATCGAGCAATAGCATCACTGATATATCTGCTGAATCAGGATTGTTTTTAAGTAGTGTGAAAGATAACGACGATCAATTAAGCAAAATAAACCTGCAACTTGCATCGTTGGATAATCTGGAGTCTTATTTAAATGAAGGCAATGATAATACAGGAGTAAAATTACCATCCATGCTGGGTATACAAGATCCTTCTTTATTGGCCTTGGTACAACAATTGGGTCAGGCCCAAATATCAAGAACAAGTTTGTTACGAACCACACCAGAGACAAATCCAATTGTTAACTCTCTAAACGACCAGATACAAAGTATTAAAGAAACATTACTGCCTACATTAAAGAACGTAAAGAGTGGCTTACTACTAAATAAAGAGCAGTTAATAAGCGAAAGCAAAAAGTTTTCGGGAATAATAAAAAATGTACCTGCTAAAGAAAGAGGGTTACTTGATGTAATGAGGCAGCAGGATATCAAAAATAACCTGTTTAATTTCTTATTGCAAAAACGCGAATCAACAGAGCTTTCTTTAGCTACAACTATTTCAGATAGTAGAACAATTGATAAAGCGATAAGTGATAACACACCTTTGAAGCCGGTTAAGAGTGTAATCTATTCTTTTTTTATACTATTAGGATTACTTCTGCCAATTATAATAATATATCTGAAAAACGTATTAGATTATAAAATCAGGGATAAATCTCAAATTGAAAAGCTTACGAGAACACCAATTCTTGCTGAGATAGCCCACTCAGATGATTCGGTTCCTCTTATTGTCTCTGAACGCCCTCGTTCAATGATTGCCGAACAGATGAGAGCTTTTCGTACTAATCTTCAATATATTGATTTCAATAATGATCATAAAGTGATTTTATTTACTTCAAACATAAGTGGTGAAGGCAAGTCATTTATCTCATTGAACTTAGGCGCAAGTTTAGCAACCGCAAATAAAAAAGTAGTTGTTTTAGAACTGGATTTGCGTAAGCCTAAACTCCATTCGGCTCTTGGGTTAGAAAATTCGGTTGGTTTATCCAATTATTTTATAGGTAAGGTAAGTTCTAAAGACATTATAAGATCTATCCCGCAACAAGAGAATTATTATATTATAACAAGCGGCCCTGTGCCGCCAAATCCTGCGGAATTATTAACCAACGGACGAATGGATATATTGATAGCTGAGCTTAAAAAAGAATTTGATTTTATAATTCTTGATGCACCTCCTGTAGGTTTGGTTACCGATGCCCAAATATTAAGCAAGTGGGCTGATGCAACAATGTTTGTAATTAGAAATAACTATAGTATCAAAGCTCAGGTTAGTTTAATTGACAATCTGTATCGTAAGCAAATATTTAAAAATCTAAACATTGTGTATAACTCTGTCAATAGAGGAAATGGGTATGGTTACGGCTATGGATATGGTTACGGTTATGGATACTATGAGGAGGACTTAAATAAAAAAAGAATATTAAGTCCGTTTAGTAGATTTTTAAAAAAGGATTAATAATCTACTAAACAAGGATGGCTAATGGTTATAAAGTTGTAGATATGACATTTGCTTGTTTAGTTTAACAATATATTATGTTAGTTTATACTTTAAAAATTGTAGAGTTACGACACGAAACAGCAGATACTTTAACTATTTGTTTTAAGCAACCGGCCTTAAAAAAAGTTAAATATCTAGCTGGTCAATATTTAACATTAATTTTCCGTATAAATGGTCGCAGATATATTAGACCTTACTCTTTTTCATCTGCGCCAGGGATTGATTCAAATATTGAAGTAACCGTGAAACGAGTACCCGGTGGGATTGTATCGAATCATATCCATGATAAATTATCAGTTGGTGATATCGTTGAAGTTTTTGAGCCTTTAGGTGATTTTACTTTAGATAAAATAGCTGATTTGGCTAATTCGCATCTGGTTTTATGGGGTGCGGGGAGTGGTGTTACTCCTTTAATATCAATAGCAAAGTTTGTTTTACATAATGAACTTTGTAAACACGTAACGCTGGTGTATGGAAATAAAAGTTTTGAAAGCGTTATTTTTTCAAGTAAAATAAATGAGTTTAAAGAAAAATTTAAAAACCTCTCTTTATTTCATTTCTATTCAAAGCTTGCAATAAGTGCTACAAATGATAATGTTATAGAAGGAAGAATAAACCCTAAAAAAATTCTTTCTGTCATGAAAAATGAAACGCCTTTAGAGAATACTATCCACTACATATGTGGACCTACGGGTTTAAAGGAGTCTGTTAAAGATCAGCTATATAAATTAGGTGTGCATGAAGAAAATATTTATACAGAAGATTTTGAAATTGTTAGAGATCCCAAGGAGTTTGAATTTATATTAACTCAGAACGTAGAAATTCTTGTAGGTAATCTGAATCAAAATGTTGAGGTTGTAAAAGGAAAAAGTATTCTTGAAGCTGGTCTTGATGCCTCCCTGGAGCTTTCTTATTCCTGTCAAACCGGGAGCTGCTTGCTATGCAAAGCAAAATTGCTTTCTGGCGAAGTTAAAATGATTGGTGTACATAAAAAGAGTGAGTTATTGCAGGATGAATGTTTGTTATGTTGTAGTTTTCCAATCACCAGCAATGTTAGTGTTTTAGTAACAAATTAATCAATTAAAATAATTAGATGAAAGTTGTATTATTAGCAGGCGGCCTAGGCACCAGACTATCTGAAGAAACAGTATTAAAACCTAAACCCATGGTTGAAATAGGTGGAATGCCCATTTTATGGCATATCATGAAAATCTATTCCAGCTATGGCTATAATGATTTTATTGTTTGTCTTGGGTATAAGGGTTATGTTATTAAAGAGTATTTTGCCAATTACTTTTTGCACAAGTCCGATGTTACTATTGACCTTGCTGATAACTCAATTAAAGTGCATGATTCGCAGGCTGAGCCATGGAAAATAACGTTGGTTGATACAGGCAATGAATCAATGACGGGGGGGAGAATAAAACGTATTCAGCCCTTTATTGGTGATTCTCCGTTTATGCTTACTTATGGTGATGGAGTATGTGATATTGATGTAAAGGCTTTGGTAAAATATCATGAAGAACATGGTAAATCATGCACAGTTACATCAGTACAGCCATCAGGCAGATTTGGTTCATTAAATATTCTCGAAGATTCCACGGTTCACTCATTTATGGAAAAACCTAAAGGTGATGGGGCTTGGATCAATGGTGGTTTTTTTGTTTGCCAACCAGAGGTTTTTAATTATATAAAAGAAGGCGATAGCACAGTTTGGGAACAACAACCGATGGAACAAATAGCTAATGCTGGCCAAATGAATGCTTATAAGCATACTGGTTTTTGGCGACCAATGGATACACTTAAGGATAAGCAGGATTTGAATGCAATGTGGGAAACAAATAAGGCACCCTGGAAAATTTGGTAATGATGTATAATAATTTAGCTTCAGTATACAAAGGCAAGAAAGTTTTTTTAACCGGTCATACTGGTTTTAAAGGTTCCTGGATGCTTAAAACCCTGTCTATGTTGGGGGCTGATGTAAAGGGATATGCGTTAGCTCCGGATAACGACAAAAATTTATATCATTTAATAAAAGGCGATCAGTTGTGTGAATCAACTATAGCCGATTTACGAAATAAAAAAAAATTAATTGATGATATAAAAGAGTTTCAGCCAGATTTTGTGTTTCATCTTGCAGCCCAGCCTTTGGTAAGGTTATCATATGAACTGCCAACAGAAACTTTTGAAATAAATGCCATTGGCACAGCAAATTTGCTTGAAGGGGTAAGGGCTATAAATAAACCTTGTAACGTGATACTGATCACGACTGATAAGGTTTATCATAATAATGAATGGATATACCCATATCGTGAAAATGACCGGCTTGGTGGCTATGATCCTTATAGTGCGAGTAAAGCATGTGCCGAATTGGTGATAGATTCGTACCGTAATTCGTTCTTTAATATCAAAAACTATCAGGAACACCAAAAAGCTATTGCAGTTACCAGAGCTGGTAATGTTATAGGCGGTGGCGATTGGTCAAAGGACCGTTTAATACCGGATATAGCACGGGCAATTGGCAACAATCAAAAAGTAATTATCCGAAATCCTTCTTCTATAAGGCCATGGCAGCATGTTTTAGAACCTGTTTTGGGTTATTTATTGCTTGGGGCTAAATTAGTAACCGACCCGATTAAATATGCGCAGGCATATAACTTTGGGCCATACGGAGAAGATGCGCTTACCGTTAAAACAATGGTGGAACTTTCTATTGCTACGTGGGGTATGGGCGAATACGAAGTACCTCAATTTACAAATCAGCCACATGAAGCTGGGCTGTTAAAACTTGATATCAGCAAAGCTACTGATCAATTAGGCTGGAGACCACAGCTAAACGCAAAAAGCGCAGTTGAATATACGATTGACTGGTATAAAAACTTTTTTGAAAATGAGGAAAGTTCAGATAAATATACCGAAACGCAGATAACCGATTTTCTTAATGGCTAAGGTTTTTATTACAGGTATTACCGGATTTTTAGGCTCAAATATAGCCACCTATTTAGTGGAGCAAGGGCATACCTTAGCAGCTACTTATAGGGATGGCTCCTCGAAACATTTATGTAAGGATTTTGAGGACAGAATTATTTGGATATTGCAGGATGGGAATAGCTGGCTAAAGAAAGCCATAGATTTTGAACCGGAAATAGTTATTCATTCTGCTTGGATAGGGGTTGGTCATTTGGAAAGAAATGTGTGGGAAATACAATCAGCTAATATTGTTTTTACTGAGCAAGTATTGTCTGTGGCACAAAAAGCCATGGCCAAAAAGTTTATTTCTTTGGGATCGCAAGCCGAATATGGCGTTTTTGATGGTTGTATAACGGAGGAACATGCTTTAAGCCCTACAGAAGCTTATGGTTGTGTTAAGCTGGTTTGTGCCGAACTCGTAAAACAATTTTGTAATCATAATAAAATAGATTGGTTTTGGCTTAGGTTGTTCTCGTTTTTTGGTAAAGGTGAATCTGAAAAATGGTTGATCCCTACTTTAGTTAATAAATTACTAACTACTGATCAAATGGATTTAACACCAGGCGAACAAAAGTATGCTTATTTATATGTTGAAGATTTAGGAAGAGCAATTAACCAAATTATTAATATTAATGGAACTTCAGGGGCATATAATATCTCTGGGAAAAACTTAGTCAGCCTTAGAAGTTTAGTGGAGTTTATACGAGATCAAATAAATCCGTTATTTCTGTTAAATTTCTCTAAATTATCATATAGGGAGAATCAACCCATGCATATGCAGGGTAATGTTTCGAAATTTGTTAATGAGTTTGGTGAATTTGAGATTTCAGATTTTAAAGAATCACTTATTCTAACAATAAACCATATTAAGGAACTGGTAAAAAACATCAATAATGAAAGCATCTGATTACATAGCGAAATTTTTGGAGCAAAAGGGAGTTCAGTATGTTTTTGAACTTTCTGGTGGGATGATTACTCATCTTTTGGATTCTTTAAACCAAAAAACATCAATCAATATCATTACAATGCATCACGAACAAGCTGCCGCTTTTGCAGCTGATGCTTATGGTCGCATTACTGGAATACCGGGTGTTGCTTTGGCCACCAGTGGCCCAGGTGCAACAAATTTAATTACAGGTATAGGAAGTTGTTATTTTGATTCAACGCCGGCTGTATTTATAACGGGACAGGTTAACCGGCATGAACAGAAGGGTGATCGCCCAATCAGACAATTGGGATTTCAGGAAACAGATATTATTTCAATGGTAAAACCCATAACGAAAGCTTGTTATAAGGTTGAACATCAGGATGATTTGCCTTTAATTTTAGAAGAGGCATTTTCAATAGCCGTAGAAGGAAGGCCAGGACCAGTACTTATTGATGTGCCGATGGACGTTCAGAGGTCCTTAATTACTGTTCCTGCCCCTAGTTTAGATGTTACAACTCCTCCGGCACCCACTAAATTAGTGCTGGAAGATATTGTTGAAGATATTAAACAAGCTCAACGCCCATTACTTTTAGTTGGCAGAGGGGTAAGGTCGGCTTTTGCAATAGATGCGATGAAAGTATTTGTTGAAAAAACCAATGTGCCTGTTATTACAACCTTATTGGCCGTAGATGCTTTAGAATATACTCATCCCTCAAGAGTGGGTTTTATTGGAAGTTATGGTAACCGGTGGGCAAATATTGCATTTGGAGAAAGTGATTTATTAATAGTAGTTGGTAGCCGCCTTGATATTAGGCAAACAGGAGCAGATACTAAATTTTTCGAAAACAGAAAAATTTACCATATAGATTGTGAGCCCGGAGAAATCAATAATAGAATAAAGGGATGTGTTCCGGTTGTTGCAGATGCAAAGCAATTTTTTGAAGATTTTAATACATTTTCAGCAGGTGATGAATTTCCAGGTCCAACCACATGGTATGAATATATTAACGGATTAAGGGAGCAATGGCCGGATGTTAAGGAGCTTGACCCCAACGGTATAAACCCAAACGTATTCATTCACAGTTTATCGAAAAACTCGCCCCTGGCAAAATGTTTTATTGCTGACGTAGGAAGCCATCAAATGTGGACAGCACAGTCAATAGAATTAAAAAAAGATCAGTTGTTTCTTACATCTGCAGGGATGGGAGCTATGGGATATGCTTTACCCGCGGGTATAGGTGCTAGCTTTGCCCTCGATATTAAACCTGTAGTTACCATAATTGGAGATGGTTGCATGCAAATTAACATACAGGAGTTACAAACTATTGCCCGCAATAAACTTCCGGTCAAGATCATTATCCTGAATAATAAGAATTTGGGAATGATCAGGCAGTTTCAGGATAGTTATTTTGAGTCAAGGTATCAATCAACTTATTGGGGCTATAGCGCTCCAGACTTTGAAAAGGTTGCCCTGGCATATGGAATAAATAGCATAACAATTTCCAAAGAAGATGAAATTGAGGATGCAGTAAAGTGGATGTGGAATGATGTTAACAGAGATGCCCCTGTTTTACTGCAAATTATGATAGATCCCTATACAAATACTTACCCTAAAATAGCCTTTGGCAAGCCTATAACAGAAATGGAGCCTTTTGCCAAGCCTATTGAAATGGAAAGTACCTGATATCAACAATAAATATATTATACTATACTATAAACAAGATAAATTGTCATGTTAAAAAATATCACCGACCCTCAACTGGAAAAAAGTCTTAGAGAGATTGCGCAAAGAAAAACAACTCAAATTATAATTCCAGGTCAGAACTATATACCTGTTACAGGTAAAGTACTTGATGAGGATGATATATTATTAGGTGTTGACGCTACACTTGATGGGTGGTTAACAGCTGGTCGTTTTGCTAACGATTTTGAATATAAATTTGCTAATTACTTTGGTGCTGTTAAAGCACTTTTGGTAAATTCTGGTTCTTCTGCAAACCTGGTTGCTTTTTACGCGCTAACATCTCCCAAGTTAGGGGATAGGGCTATTAAAGCAGGTGATGAGGTAATTACCGTAGCTGCCGGCTTTCCAACTACAGTAAACCCGATTGTTCAATTTGGAGCTATCCCAGTTTTTGTAGATGTGGATGTAGCAACACACAATGTTAAGGCCGAGTTGATTGAGTCTGCTGTTTCTCCTAAAACAAAAGCTATCATGATTGCGCATTCTTTAGGTAATCCGTTTAATCTGGATGAAGTAATGCGGGTTGCAAAAAAATATAATTTGTGGGTGGTTGAAGACGACTGTGATTCATTAGGAGCCACTTATAGAGATAAAAAGACTGGAACATTTGGTGATATTGCTACATTCTCATTTTATCCGGCACATCATATTACCATGGGCGAAGGTGGAGCCGTTCTGATAAATAATCCGGAGTTAGCTAAAGTTGCAGAAAGCTTTAGAGATTGGGGAAGAGATTGTTATTGTGAACCAGGAAAAGACAATACCTGTGGTTGCCGTTTTTCACAGCAACTAGGATCGTTGCCATATGGTTATGATCATAAATATACTTACTCGCATATTGGGTTCAATTTAAAGGTTACCGATATGCAGGCAGCGTTTGGCGTATCACAATTAAATAAAGTGGATCGCTTTGTAGAGAAGCGCCGTCAGAATTATAAATTACTTTATGAAAGGATGAAGGAGTTTGAAGAAATATTTATCCTTCCTGAACCAACCGAACATAGTAACCCATCTTGGTTTGGTTTCCTTTTAACCCTGAGAGAGGGAGATGCTGCCGATAGGCACATGTTGGTGCAGCATCTTGAAGAAAGCAAGATAGGAACACGTTTACTATTTGCTGGTAATTTATTAAGGCAACCAGCTTATGCAAATGTGCCGCATCGTGTTGTTGGGGATTTGACTAATACTGATATCATTATGAACCAATCTTTTTGGTTAGGGGTTTGGCCCGGACTTAATGAAACCCATTATGATTATATTTCTGATACTATCAAAGCATATATAAATGGTTAATGAAAAAGCCATAATATCATTTTGTATACCTACCTATAATCGTTCTGCACTGTTAAAAAAGTGCATAGAATCTATTATTGGTTATCAGGATGATGATATTGAAATAGTTATTCAGGATAATTGCTCTCCTGATGATACAGCGCAGGTCGCAGGTAGTTTTAAAGACTCTCGTATTAAATATTTCAGAAATGAAGTTAACGTTGGACCTATAGTTAATTTTTCAAAAGTAATTCAAAGTGCGTCCGGCAAATATGTGTATCTATTAACGGATGATGACATGTTGTTGGCCGGCGCTATTGATAACTTAAAGAAATATATAAGCGAACATCAGCCATTGGCTTTTAAAACAGCATTAATAATGTTGCTTGAAAAGTCATTAACATCATCAGTGTATTCGTTCTCCAAAACGGATTTCCACAAAGGAAATATAACGGTTAATGCTGCAGCTCACATATTTTTATCCTCTCATATATATACCGGGCTTTGTTTTGACAAAGATTTATACCAATCAGAATTTATCAGAAAGCATGATACGGATTGGTATCCCAGTATGGCACTAATGGGATGTGCAGGAATGAACTGTGGCTATATAAGTTTCCCTACCGCTATACATCTGTGGGAAAATGAAACATTCTGGGGGATATCTCCAGATAAAAGTGATGAATTAAACAGGGGACGGGTGGCGATCATTAAATCACTACATGACGATAAAAAGATTGATGATGCGCTTTATTATGAAATTTGCAAGCTTCACTCTATCAGGTTTTCAAAAAATGACCAGGAAGAGCTTAAAAAAGGACTTCCGGCTAAATACATATCTGAAATAAAGCGTACGCTTTTTAAACAAAATTTGTCAGATAAGACAAGGGCTGTTGTAAATGCTATCAGAAAATCAATAGGCATATGAGTTTTAAGAAAAAATTACTAGGTAATGTTTTGATCGCTGGCTCATATACATATATTTCTCAAGCAGTATCCTTTTTATCATCGATCATTATCTCACGATTGGTATCACCGAATAGTTATGGTACTATTGGATTGATCACGGTTTTTACAGGATTCATAGCTGTTTTTTCTGACGGGGGCTTATCATACGCATTAATCAGAAGTGATTATGGAAGAACTTATCAGAGAGTACTAACTAATTTAGCTTGGTTATTAGGGATTTTACTTTTTGGAATTACTGTAATCCTGGCTTACCCTATCGCTTTATTCTATAAAAATCAGGAACTTTTAATTCCGACCATTGTTTTAGCATCTACTTTTGTATTACGAAGCCTGAGTTTAGCTCAGGGAGCTTTATTAGCCAAACAACTAAAATTTGGTTTTATAGGTAAAGTTACTCTGATATGTACAGTAGCTTCAGCAGTTATTACAATGATTTTGGGATATTTTAAAGGAGGGTATTGGGCACTAATTATTCCGCAAATTTTTACAGCTATAATTACTGCTGTTTTATATGAGCGAGAAGTGAAATTAGGGTTCAAAATATTTCCATTAAATTATATCAAGGTTGCCTATAAATTTACCCGGAAGCTTATAGGTAGTATAATCGGATTTAATATTATATCCTATTGGGCGCGTAATTCTGATAATATGATTGTGGGAAAATGGTACGGGGTAAATGATCTGGGTATTTATAACAGAGCTTATATGCTGTTAACGTTGCCTTTAAACTTAATTACAGGATTGTTTAGTAATATCCTTTTTCCAAGTTTAAAAGTATTGAAAACGCAAGGTGGAAGTGTTGAAACCGAGTATTATTTTGTTTTAAGGATTATTACCTTTTTGAGCTTTCCGCTCACGGTACTTTTTATTATATTCCCTAAGCAACTTATTATGCTTTTATGGGGAAAGTCATGGATTTTGGTAGCTGATTTGTTACCATATTTTGGACTGTTGATATTTACACAAACTTTACTATCAACTGTTGGCCAATTATTGGTTGTTGAAGGAAAGGAACGGGAGTTTATGATATCTGGGTGGATAGGAGGAATTATATTAGTAGTTGCAATTTTTGCAGGTGCTTCCGTTTCTTTAGTAGGAGTTGCTCAGTATTATTCATTAGCTTTCATTGTACTTATACTTATCTACAACTTGTTTTACATTTATATACGTACGTTAAAGTTTGATAAGTTAAAAGCAATGTCATTTTGGTTGCCAAAAGTAGCGTTTTCTGTAGCATTGTGGTTTAGCTTATATTTCAATGTGTTTAGCGCAAAGTTAATTTTGCTTTTGTTGATTTTGGTATACTTGATTTACGACGGCAGAAAAGAAGTTGGAGGCCTTACTCAGCTTATACAGACTAAGGTATTAAAAAGGAAAAAAGAAGTTACAACCTCCGAATCATCTATATAGGCGAAGAGGGAAAATCAATTTTAAAGATACAATTGTCATGGATTTAGCTCCTATAGTATTATTTGTATTTAATAGGCCATCGCATACGCAAAAGACGCTTGATGCCTTGTCAAAAAACTATCTCGCCAGTGAAAGCAGATTATATATTTATGCTGATGGACCAAAAGAAAATGCAACGGAGAGCCAAATTGAACAAATTGAGGAAACCAGAAGAGTTATACGGTTGGCCAATTGGTGTAAAGAAGTAATTATTATTGAATCGGATGTAAATAATGGTTTGGCAAACTCCATAGTAAAAGGAGTTACAGAGGTAGTCAATAAGCATGGTAAAGTGATAGTTTTAGAAGACGATTTGATTACCTCAAATGGCTTTTTGCAATACATGAATGATACCTTAAATTTATATGAGCCCGATAACGAAGTAATGCACATAAGCGGATACATTTATCCGGCTACAGAATTGGATAAAACAGAACAAACTTTTTTCGTAAATATTCTTTCGTGTTGGGGCTGGGCCACATGGAAAAGAGCGTGGAAATATTATAATCATGATATAGACACTCATTTAAACACTTTTAAAACCAAAGAGAGCATCAAGAGATTTGATATTTATGGTAATGCAAATTACTATGTACAACTAACTGATAATAAAAGTGGTAAACTTTATTCATGGGCAGTAAGATGGTATGCATCATGGCTTAGTGCCGGAGGATTTTCTTTATTTCCTGCCAATTCGTTGGTGACAAATGATGGCTTTGATGGTTCTGGTGAAAATTGTGGCGTTGATGAAGGATTCAATACCCAACTTACTGCTAATGTGCAGGTAATCAGACAGCCTATTGTCGAAAACTTATACAATCGAAAACGCATCGACAAATTTTACGCAAAAAAGGAGGCCACGTTTAAACGATTTCTTATAAATACTACGATGAAAATGGGAATTTTTGATCACCTGAAAAAAATTAAGGATGCTATTAAGTAAATTGAAACAGGTTGTCTTTTTTTTTAAAAATATATACAACCGCTTTCTCAGTATATATAAAAAGGTAAATGTAGGTAAGCATGTTAAAATTGCACCCAGGTACCAGCTATGGAATGTAAATATTGGCGATTATACATACGTTTCAGAAAATTCCAAAATGTCTTTCACAACTATTGGAAAGTTTTGCTCTATTGGCCCAAATGTATTTAGTGGATGGGGAATACACGAAACACAAGGAATCTCAACTGCTCCTATGTTTTATTCTACCGGAAAGCAAAACGGTATTACCTTGAGTCGGGAAAATAAAATAGTTGAACGAAAGCCCATAACTATTGGGAATGATGTATTTATAGGGGCCAATGTAATTATTTTAGATGGGGTTGAAATTGGAGATGGAGCAGTCATTGGAGCAGGTGCAATTGTGAGTAAAAACATTCCTCCGTATGCAATAGCCGTTGGAATCCCAATAAAAATTATTAAATACCGGTTTGAATCTCAAATAATAGATAAGCTGTTAAAGATAAAATGGTGGGATTGGAGTGATGAGAAATTGTCAGATGTTGAGCAAATGTTTTTTGAAGTAGATAAGTTTGTTGATAAGTATGATTCTTGAAAAGGGACTAATAAGCGTTTTACCGGTGGCAAACCAAAAGTCGAATTGGCCGTGGACCATCGAATCTGATTATGCTCTTTATAAGAGTGATTGGAAATATCCTAAAATTTCGGTGATTGTACCAAGTTACAATCAAGGTAAGTTTTTAGAGGAAACCCTGCGTTCTATAATTTTACAAAACTATCCGAATTTTGAAATTATTATTATCGACGGAGGTAGCACCGATGATACCATCGATGTAATTAAAAAATATGAACCCTGGATTTATTATTGGGTAAGTGAAAAAGACGGAGGACAGAGTGATGCTATAAATAAAGGAATAAAGAAGGTTACAGGGGAGTTTTTAGGATGGCAAAACTCTGATGATATTTACTCAGTCAATGCATTTTATCATTTTGCTGAAACCTATAATAAAAATCCCGGCAACGATGTTTATTTTGGCAACATGCTTACAATCGATCAGAATAGTAAGCCATTAAATCTACATCGCTATGCTCCTTTCTCCTTTAATGAAATAAAGTTCTCAGGCTGGAATATTACCAATCAAGCCTGCTTTTTTTCAAGAAATCTTTTTGATCATATTAAAATCAAAAAGGAGTTTAGGTATGTTATGGATGGAGCGCTTTTTTTCGATATAGCAAGCAGAACAAATAAATTTGTTCATATTAAACAAGTGCTGGGCTGCTTTAGATTACATGAAGAAGCAAAATCATCAACTATTAATATGAGTACGGGGTGGGATGAATGGGTTAAGCTTAGAAGTGAGTTTGGAATTGTGATGAAGCCAGACGTTCCGTGGAATAAGCAGTTTGTTTGGTGGAAATTATGGTTTAAAATCCGAAAAGGACTTTATTATCTGCCCGAAATACTTTCCCTGAAAAAAGACCAGAAGTAATAATATAATTTCATTTCTATAAAAATAAATGAGTTAATTAAAGGGTTATCATGGATAGAGTATTAGTATATTTTATAGTAATAACTAATTTTATTGTTGCAATTAGGTTTTTACATAAAAAGAAGTGTGAGGTGCCTTTTTTCTTAGCCTTATTTAATATAATGGTGGAGTATAGGTTAATATCTCTTCAGCTTGGATATGGCCATTGGGTAAACTTTGATTACGGTATTTCTCTAAAATTTAATTATGAGATGGCTTATGCCGTAAGTGATCTAATAGCGTTGGGTACAACAATTATGATGTACTGCTTTATGTTTTTCTATCGCCCACCTAAACGTTTATTGAATGATTCTGACTATTATTTAGGTAAATATACACTTTCAAAAAAGTCATACATTGTTGTCGGTTTAATTATATTTAGTATTTTTCAACTTACCTTAGGAAAATCAATAAGTGATAATTTTGTTTTTTTAGCCAAGGTTGGCAACAATTCATTCATCATACTTCTATTTTTGATAACTATTTTTACGAAGAGTAAAAACAGGGCAACTAAAATATTTTTTTATGCGCTATTTATAGCAATGGCATATATCAGCTATAGCCCAAGGTTGCGGTTTCAGTTTTTAGGTTGGATGATTCCTATTGCTTATTATCTAACTAGGGATGTAAAATCATCCAGAAAAGTAACCTTTTTACTTATCGGTATAGTACTCACATTAATCGTGTTCTCATCAGCCGGGGTACTTCGCAATAAAAAAATGGATGAAATGTCATTCAAGGAGCTTGTTTCTGATAGTTTTCAGCGTATGCTCATTGCAGATGACATCAATTTTATTGATGGCTTTATGATGATGTATCAGATTTATCCTGATTATCTTGACTATGATTATGGGAAAGAGCACTTAGATGTGATTTTGCGCCCTATACCCCGATGGCTATGGAAGGATAAGCCCTTGGCCGGGTGGTTTCAAAACTATTCAGCAAAATATGGAACTTCTATGACCACCATTGGTTTTTCGCCAACTATATGGGGCGTTTTTTATGCAGAAATGGGAGTAATCGGGGTGATAATTTTTAGTATAATATGGGCATGGTGGTTGGCTAAACTTTATAGCTATTTCCGAAGTTTTGCATCATCTTTATGGGGTATTCTTGTAGGAATTATGCTGGCCGCTATGATCCCGCTTTTCAGAAGCGGAGACTTGGCTGGTGATGTACTTATTATATTTCTGAGCTATTGGGCAATGATACTGTTTGTTAGAGGGTACAAGAAATTTGTCGTAAAAGAACTTCGCAAAGAATTTTACTTAAATAAAGCAGCGGCATGACAAATAAAATAGTTTGTATCCATATAGGTGCCAGAGCTCATTACCTTCTTCCGAAATCATTGGTGACAAAAAATAAACTGGAGTGTCTGATAACAGATACATGGGTTTCGTCTAAATTGGTGAGGAATATCCTTTCTAAAGTTCCGGTAAGGATAATTAAATCATTTGCCGACCGGTATTCAGCTGAAATATCATCTTCGTTAGTTCGTTCGTTTAGCTGGCGGTTTTTATTTGTTGAGCTTTCCTTAAGACTTAAATTCAAAAATGATTGGAGCCGTATTCTGGAAAGAAATATAAAATTTCAGCAATTAGCTTTAGCCCTGTTTAAAAAACAGGCACCAGATTCTGCGGTTTTAAGTATCAGTTACACTTCACTGTATATTTTAAGAGTGGCAAAAGAACAAAATCGTAAAACCATATTGTTTCAAATAGACCCTGGTTACAAAGAAGAAGAAATAGTAGCAGATATTGTTGAACAGTATGGTAGTGTTTATACAACAAATTGGAAAAGATCATCAGATACTTATTGGAAAGAATGGAGAGAAGAGTGTGATTTGGCTGAAGTTATCATGGTTAATTCTGAATGGAGTAAAATAGGTTTAATGGAGCAGGGGGTTAAGAAAGAGAAAATTAAAATTATTCCATTGCCATTTGAAATAAAACAAAAACACAAGGATTTTAAGAAAAGTTATCCCAAAAGTTTTAATGCAGAGCGGCCGTTAAAGTGCCTTTTTTTAGGGACATTAACGCTTAGAAAAGGAATCCACATAGTATTAGAAACAGCCCGTGCACTACTTGATTATCCTGTTGAATTTATATTAGTAGGGCCAAATGAGCTCGATCCCGGGTTATTAAGTTTAAAAAATGTTCAATATAAGGGTATTGCTCCGCGAAATGAAACAGATGCGTATTATCAAAATTCCGATGTGTTTTTATTTCCAACCTTATCCGATGGTTTTGGATTAACACAATTGGAAGCCATGGCATGGGGATTACCTGTTATTGCGAGCAAATTTTGTGGAGATGTAGTGCTGAACACCGTTAATGGTATATTATTAAATGAGTGTTCTGCAGAAGCGTTATCAACGGCATTAATAAATTTGATAGAAAACCCATATCTGCTTAACACTATGTCAGGCAATTGTTTAAAACGAGTTGAGCAATTTACTTTAGAAAGTTTTGCTGAAGAAATGTTGCTGTTATCATAAAAACTCAATTTTATTACCCGTGGATTTTAATAAAATCGAAAATACAGTTTATATGAGTGTATAAATATGGAAAATAAGGTAGTTAACAAGAATTTGAATATTCTTGATGCACTCAGAGGGTTAGCATCTATTTATGTATTAGTTGGCCACGCCCGCTGGTTATTGTGGGAAGGCTATCATGAGGGATACAAATTGCATCCTGGCGCTTATAATTTTGTAGATAAGGTTGGAATGTATTTTTTTTCCCTATTTCAATTTGGCCACCAGGCTGTTCTTTTCTTTTTTGTTCTTTCCGGATTTGTAATTCATTGGAGTGTATCAAAAAGAGTAGATAAAAGCGGAAAATTTGAGATTGGTGATTATTTGTTACGGAGATTTAGAAGGATTTATCCCCCCTGGTTGCAGCTATTATTTTTACCTGTTTTTTTGATAAAATAGGTTTGTTTCAAAACTTACCTATTTATTTTTCACATACGCAATACTTGTCTATAAATGAAAATATACACCCTGTTCTAAATTGGAACTCTTTGTTAGGAAATCTATTTTTCTTACAAACTGTTTACACACCGGTTTGGGGCACAAACGGAGCTTTATGGTCGTTGATGTATGAATGGTGGTTTTATATACTGTATATACCCATTGGATGGCTGTTTCGTAAACACAAGATTGCCACATCTCTATTGGTTTTACTCGTTTGGATTTTAAATGCAGAGTATGGAGTAAATGTGCTGTTATTAAAAATGGTAATTAATTATTTTATCGCTTGGTATATAGGCGTATTACTAGCTGATTTCTTAATGTATAAAACGGTTAATATTAAAGCGCCGATAGGTTACTTAGCTATAATTTTAGCAGTTTCCTGCTTAAGGTATTATAATGGTATAGGTAAAGATATTGCATTGGCTGTTGGTATTGTTGTTTTTTTATATTTTGTACTTACCACCAATAGGTTTAGCTACCTGGGTAAACTTCATAAGTTAGGCGGCTTTTCGTATACCTTATATGTTGTTCACCTACCATTAATTTGTTTATTGTCGGGCTATGTTATGCATGCTTCCGGCGGAATCTTACCTATGCACTCATTTTATGTTATCTGTGGTGTTATTATAGCATTACCATTTGCGTGGGCATTACATCTTATTACAGAAAAACCATTTGTTACTAAGCATAAGGTAAAATAGGTTAATTGTTAAAGTATGGCTACCAAACCCTCTCTTTCTTTTTACACAAATATTCCAACGCCTTACCAGCTATCTTTTTTTAATGAGCTCAGCAAGCTATTTGATTTAACGGTAATATACTATTCAAATACCGAAAATAACCGGGAATGGAAATTTGATTTAAATGTAGAATACAAGACAGTTGTGCTTAGTAATAACTTTATTGCTAAAATAATCCAAAAAAAGGTGATCGATTTTCATTTTAGTTGGCAAATATTTAAACTGGCATGGAATGATAAAAGTGATTATTTTATAATCGGGGGCAGCTATTGGATACCTAATGCCGCTGTTGCACTAACTTTTAATAAAATTAAAAGAAAAAAGATAGCTTATTTTTCTGAGCCGTTGTTTGAAGTAAGAAATAAAGTCAAATACGCCATAAAATGGCTGCTTCTGCGAATTTTGCAATTTAATTGCAATGCCATTTTTTGTGTTAGTAAACAGGCAGCTGTTAGTTTTGAAAACTTTGGCGTAAAACAGCCTAAATTTATAATACCCTATAATATTGATTCAAAACTCTTTTCGCAGTTAAAGTCAATAAAGTTGGAAGAATTTAAATCAAAATATAAAAGCGCCAATGAAAAGATCATTCTATCGTCGGGATCTTTAATTGAACGAAAGGGGATGGATGTGCTCATAAATGCTGTGAAGGAAATTGGGAATCCCGATCTTAGATTAATAATTATAGGTGGCGGCCCTGATGAACAAAAATTAAAAGATCTTTGTGCAGATGATCATCGTATAATTTTTGCAGGTTTCCAAACCCCAGATCGTATTCCTTATTTTTTTGGAATCGCTGATGTTTTTGCTTTTGCCAGTAGATATGATGGCTGGGCGGTAGTGATCAATGAAGCGATAGCAGCGAATGTGCCTATTATAAGTAGTGATGCGGTAGGAGCCGCAAAGGAGTTGATTACTCATCCTGATTTAGGCTTATTGTGTAAATCAGGTGATGTTCAAGAGTTTAAAGAGGCTATGATATCGCTATTATCCAACGAAAACAAAAGAATTGATATTAAAGAGCATTCGCAAAAGCTTATTCCTTTAATTTCTTCGGATTATAATGCAAATTATGTTTATGATATTTTTACTAGGCTTCTTGCATAAGTGTAACTCGATAAAGTACGATCAATAAATAAAAAATTAATGAAAGTTTTAATTATCGGCCCATTTCCTTTACCTATAAATGGATGCTCCTACGCAAACGAAATTTTGTTGAGGAATTTCAAAAAGGAGAATTTGGAAACAAAAATTATTGATACCAGCACTAAGTCTATATCTTCAAATCAAGGAACTAAATTTTCTATCAGAAAAGCTTTTAGTTTTATACACACTTATTTAAAAGCAGGAAAAGTAATATCATCCGATGTGATTTACCTTACTCCTGGACAAACCTTTTTTGGGATAGTTAAATATGCGCCATTTATTTTTATAGCTATCTTGTTTCGTAAACCTTATATAATACACTTGCATGGTAATTACTTAGGTGCAGAATATAAAAGACTCACTGGTGTAAAACGTAAAATATTTCATTATTTAATATCTCATGCCGCAGCTGGTATAGTTTTATCAAAGTCGTTATTAAAAAACTTTACCGGTTTGTTGCCTGATGAAAAACTACACATTGTAGAAAACTTTGTAAGTGATAGTTTGCTTGGATTGAGTCGACACGAAAAGAATACGGATAAAATCAGAATAATTTATTTGAGTAACTTGATGCGGGAAAAAGGGATAATTGATCTTTTGGATGCATTGTTGGTTTTGGATAAACAAGCCGTAGATTTCAAAGTAGTATTAGCAGGCGTTATTGAGGCCGAAATTAGCGAAGAGGTAGCAGCCGGAATAGCTAAACTGGGAGATAAAATAGAGTACGTAGGAACAATTACGGGTTTAACAAAAAAAGAAAGGCTATTGGAAGCAAACGTTTTTGTATTACCCACCTACTATAAAATGGAAGGACAACCAATTTCTTTATTAGAGGGTATGGCTACCGGGAATATAATTTTAACCACTCAACATGCTGGTATACCTGACATTATAACCGATTTAAATGGATTTTTAATTGATGGGAAATCTCCGGTACAAATTCAGGCGGTTTTAGAGAATATAAATAAGAATTTGGGTTTTTACGTGAATAAATTTTCAAAATATAATATGGAATATACCTCTTCTAAATTCACAGAAGCGAAATTTACAGAGAACATATTAAAGGTTGTTAGAGCAGTTTGAGTTTTATGACCAATCAATAGTTATGTTATTTACAAAAAATGGAGACTGATCTTTCAAAATTTGATATTGGTGATTATAAAGTAGGTGCTGGAAAAATGAAAGTGCTGATTTGGTATTTCTTTAATTATTATCTTCTTAATAGTTCGTTCCCATGGCCATACGGTATAAAAGCTTCTCTATTACGACTTTTTGGGGCAAAAGTAGGTAAAGGGTTGGTTATAAAACCAAAAGTAAGGATTAAAAATCCCTGGAGGCTTACAATAGGTGATAATTGCTGGATAGGAGAGTCTGTCTGGATTGATAATTTGGAAGATGTTGTTATCGGAAATAATGTGTCATTATCCCAAGGAGCGATGTTATTGACAGGTAATCACGATTATACTATAGATACTTTTCCATATCGTTTAGGGAAAATACATATTGAAAATGGAGTATGGATTGGAGCCCAATCCGTAGTATGTCCCGGGGTAGTTTGTAAGTCACATGCAATTTTAGCGGTAAATTCAGTTGCCAATAAGCACCTAGATGAATTTAAAATATATGCTGGAAACCCCGCTATATTTGTCAGGCTCAGGAATATAAAAAAAATTAATTAGAACATTTGCTATAAAATATTCAAATGAAATTAAAACATATACATGAGTTAGACGGTATACGGGGTATAGCTGCGATAATGATAATGATATTTCACTTTTTTCAAGTTTTGGAAGTGCCGTCAACTCATCATACGTTATTGAAACAACTGCAAAATATTTCCAGATTCGGACAAACAGGTGTTACTCTTTTTTTTGTATTGTCAGGATTTTTAATAACCCGAATTTTATTATCAACTAAAAATCATGAAGGATATTTTAGTGCATTCTATATTCGCCGTTCATTAAGAATTTTTCCATTATATTATTTTTTTCTTGTAGTTAGCTATTTTCTTTTGCCCATTTTATTAAAAGAGCCTTTTATTCCATTCCACAAGCAGTGGTATTATTGGGTTTATTTACAAAATTTTGGAACTACGTTTAACTGGGGGTGTGTGGGGCCAGGTCAGTTATGGTCATTAGCAGTTGAGGAGCATTTTTATCTTTTTTGGCCTTTGCTGATATACTATCTTAATGTAAAACAAATAAAGATATCGGTGTGGATCATTTTTGCGTTAGGCTTTATATCTCGATTTCTATTAATCAAAAATGGCTATGAATCTTTCTATTTTACTTTCTCTAATATGGATTCGTTAGCGCTTGGGTCTTTATTAGCTTTGGCAGAATTAAAAGGTATGAACAAAAAGCATTATGGGCTACTTTTTACTGCTACCATTATACCAACTGTTATACTTTGGCGTTTTGTTGGAGGGACTGGCAATGTTTTTATACAGATAATTAAAATTCCGCTAATTGCGGTTGCATATTATGGATTTATAGGCTTTGTTGTTGCATCTTCATTAAAAGCAACATTTCTCAATAAACTGTTAACGTCAAAACCATTAACCTATACGGGAAAAATAAGCTATGGATTGTACGTTTATCATCCAACGCTTTTTGCAATATTTCATCGTAAACATTTACAATTTAATAATATAGGTCTAAATTTGTTGTTTGACATGGGCTCAGCTTATATCATTGCGACTCTTAGTTATTACCTCTTTGAGGCTAATATTTTGAAATTTAAAAAGTACTTCCAGTATAGTAGTAAAATAAGCAAGGAGCGGGGGATTGAGGTTACCTAAACAGGTATATCTTAAATGTGCGGTATGTAATTAAATAAAATAAGTATTTTAATCCTGTTTACACAATAATTATTGCACGCCTATGTGTGCATCAACGTATTAATTTTTAATAAAACAAAATTATTTAAGATGAAAAAAGTTTTTTTATTAATAATGCTTAACATATTGCTGTTAAACGGATATGTTTACGCGCAAGCCAAAAAGGTTTTTGCACATTATATGGTTTGTTTTACATCCTATGATAATGGCAGTGTTGATGGATATAAGAAAGATATTCAGGATGCTCAAAATTTAGGAATTGATGGATTTGCCCTTAATTGCGGAAGTTGGGATGCTACATACAAGTTACATGTATCAAAGTTATTTCAGGCAGCAAATGAACTCGGGACTAACTTTAATTTATTTTTCTCTGTTGATAAATGCTGTGGTATTACCAGCGATCAGGTTGAGGATATGGTTCAAACTTATACCGGTAATCAAAACTATTATAAGTATAACAACCGACCATTTTTATCAGCGTGGGGCGGGGGCGATTTTTTTAGGAGTGTAATTACAGATTTAAGAAAGAAAGGGTATAACGTTTATTTTGTACCATTTCTTTATAACAAAGTAGGGTCTTATGCAACAGAAATTCCCGACTATGGAACCATCGTGCAAAATTATAACGCATATTGGAAAAATTATATAGATGGATATTTCTATTTTGGTGCAGTTGGTTTGCCATTCAAAAATATTAAAGGATCGAATCTGGATGCTGCCGAGGCAAGTGCTTCTGTATTACATCAAAACAGAATGACATTTATGTCATTTGTATCTCCCCAGTACTGGGGAGATAGGCAACCTACTGCTGGTAGGCGTTATTATGAGTATAATGGTGGCGAGGGGATAATTTCGCAATGGGAATCCATTATTAAATCCCAAAAGCCTGATTGGGTAGAGTTATCAACATGGAATGATTGGACAGAGGGAACTTACTTTTCACCTATAGATAATATTGATGATTACGTATTCCCATTAAAGCAATTGCATCCGGAAAAGGGATTCTATAAGTCTCATAAAGGTTTTGCAGAATTGAGTAAATACTATATTCAATGGTATAAAAATGGAGTAAAGCCAGCAATTAATAAAGATAAAATCTTTTACTTCTATCGTACACAATCAAAAAATGCTACCCCTGCTGATCCAAAAGGAATGGTTCGTAGCCGTATAGGGAAGGTTGATGATATAATATACGTTACATCTTTTTTACGGTCGCCGGCAACGCTTGTTGTTAGTTCAGGCGGGGTTGTTACAAGCTATGATCTGGGTATAGGAATCAACAATACAAGGATACCATTCCAGGCAGGTCAACAGATTTTTAAAGTAGTAAGGAGTGGTACTACTATTATAAATCAACAGGGTGAAGACATTATATCGGCCCCTAAAAGCTTTAATTTTAATGTATACAGCGGCTTTGCTGTTAATAATAAATAAAACCAGAGATTATTATTATTTCCTTTAGCAGGCAAATTGCTACAGGTTAATTTGTTTATATACCATATAGATTAAACTAACGAGTTAGTGGATTTTAAAAAACAGTTTAATAAAAAGAAGATCTTACTTATCAGTCACAATTTTTCTCCGGAACCTACGGGTATCGGAAAATATAATGGAGAAATGATGGACTGGCTTGCCCGAAATGGTTTTGATTGTACTGTGGTAACAACCTATCCTTATTATCCCTATTGGAAAGTACAGAGTCCGTATAAGAATAGATGGTATAAAAAGGAGTTTGTTAACTACAATCAGAGCGAATCTTCAATGACGGTTTATCGTTGTCCGTCTTACGTCCCTTCTAAACCAACAGGATTAAAAAGGATGATTCAGGATTTATCATTTTGGAGCTCTATGTTTTGGACTATCTTAAAATTGATTGTAAAAAAGAACAAGTTTGATCTTATTATTACAGTAGCTCCTCCTTTTCACCTGGCATACCTGGGTTTAATGATCAGAAAATATACTGGTGGAAAGTTATTGTATCATGTTCAGGATTTGCAAATCGAAGCTGCGCAGGATTTGAATATGCTTTCAAGTACTAAACTATTTGAAAGACTATATAAAATTGAAAAAAAAGTTCTGGATAAGGCTGATTTTGTAAGCAGTATCTCGGAAGGTATGATCAAAAAAATTACTGAAAAGGCTCAAAGAGAGGTTCAGTTTTTTCCAAATTGGGTTGATACAAATCGGTTCTTTCCAATAACAGATAGAGGAGAGCTAAAAACAAAATGGGGTTTTCAAGCTGATGATAAGGTTTTTCTTTATTCTGGTGCCATAGGAGAAAAACAAGGCCTGGAATCAATTTTATATGCAGCCGAAAAATTAATTAATAATGACAAAATAAAGTTCGTTATCTGCGGTTCAGGCCCATATAAAGAAAAATTAATTGAAATGGCCAATACTGCAGGCTTAATTAACGTATCTTTTTTGCCAGTTCAGGAAATGGATGTATTTAATGAGTTTTTAAATATGGCCGATCTACATTTAATTTTGCAGAAATCAAATGCAAGTGATTTGGTTATGCCATCAAAACTTACAACGATTTTAGCTGTTGGCGGGATAAGTTTAGTAACAGCACCTGAAGGTACATCACTTTATAAAACAATTGATCAATATAATTTAGGGTACATTATTGAACCCGAAAACACTGAGTTACTATGCAAAGCGATAGTTGAAATGAAATTTGATGCAGACTTTGAATTAAAGAAACAAAAGTCACGTGAATATGCTTTGAAATATCTCAATATTGATAATGTGATGAATGAGTTCTTAACTAAGTTTGCCTTAATAAGTCACTCTTAAGAACCTCTCTTAAACCCAGTGGGCCAATAAACCACCTCTTTCGAAATCTGATCATTATGAAATTAATTACTTTTCAAAGTAATTAATTTCATAATGATCAGGTAAATTCTACTAATCTGTTGTTGATATTTTGTAAAACCGACCAGTATTTATTGTACTGAGGTATTGGAAGCTGTTTGTACCTTAATTACAGCTGCGCTTGATGCAGGAATGTTAATGGTAAAGGTATCTTTATTGATGACAAACTGTTCAGTAATGTTTGGTTTGAAGGTACCATCGGTATTAACCTGACTGTTTGCGAATCTTACGCCTGTAGCTGAAGTTACCAGAGGTGCAGTTAATCTGGCAATTGATATTGTTGAAGCAGATTTACTTAATTGTACGTTAACAGAAAAGTTTTTAGATACTTCTTTATTTATTATTGTTATTGCGTAGCTACCATCGGCCTGTACGCAAGCATAGGCATTACAATTATAGGTGTTATTATCAATAACAGTCGGAACAATGGAGGCATTGCTGTTAGTGGCATATCTGAAAGCTAGCATACCATAATACAATGGTCTTGCGGTTAGTGAACCATTATCAATAGTTATGGCGGTGTAGTGTTGGTCTGTTTTAATACCGGTATGAAAGTTAACACCTGCACAATTATTTTGAGCTGCCTGCCACATAAAGTCAAGTCCCCACAATGCTGAAGCAAATACGTCACTCACGCCGACTTTACCACCATAAGAAACGCTATTACATTCCGTAATGCGATAAGGTAAATTAACTCTTTTTGAGATATCATGAAGAACCTGGAAATACTTGTCTAAGCCCTGGTCTTTTATTAAAATATCATTGTATGCTACATTTGGTTTTACGGCCTGGCTATAGGCGTAATAATGCTGATCAATTAAACGGAGAATGCCTCTTTCGTTATTTGCCAAAGCTTCTATCCACCCGGTATTATATCCAACATCTGGACCCGCAAACGGAAGCCGTGGGCTAACTGAGTTAATTGCCGAATAATAGCTCTTCCATTCACCAATGAAATCTGCATAGCCATAATTAGATTTTCGTAGTTTATCGAACATATAATAATCGGGCTCATTTCCCATTTGTAAGGCATTAAGGTTGCCTTTTAATGTAGCTGCAATATATTTTGCTTCTTCTGCTGCACTTTTGGGATCATTCGCTCCCAAATTTAATCCAAATATAACAGGCCATCCTGTAGCGGTTGTAAATTTCGCCACTCGGTCGATATCAGTTGTATTTAGCGAGTTTACACCATTAGTAATGGTACGTGAGTTACCAGTCCATGGAATTCTGTCGCTGGTATTACCTCCGAAACGTAATACACCTGGCCCAAGATTTTTAAATAACTGGACTACTGCTGAATTTTGTTCATTTAAAAAATCTGGATTTTGAGTAAGAATTTCTACTTCGTAACTTAATCCTTCAAATGTTTTTGGGATGACCAGACCTGGATTTTTTTGATCTATCGTAAGATTTAAATTAATAGGCTTACTTACGTCTGGTATTAACGCTGGGTCGGTTTGTTGAGTATTCTTGCTACAAGAAAAAAAACATAGCAATGCTATGATGATAAGTCCGGGTCTATTCATTTTAATTAGGGGTATAAATTGTAGCAAAGATATTATTTAGAGCATTAAATTTAATGAATGCAATTGTTATTTTTTTGTTATTTTATTTTTTCAATAAATTCATTGTTTACAGTTGTAAAAAACTGGTATTATATATTTAATATTCCAGAAATTCTAGTGTAGACAGTTTTATTGATTTTGTAAAAATTTCAATTGAATAGCAATTTTAATGTTATCTTGCAATGTTTTTGTTACTAAATATAGTAAAAATAAAATTATTACAAACTTTGCATTGTAAATGTTGTTATAGGTCAAATAATTTAGGTCACTACAGTATAAACTATGAAAAAAATTGCCCTCATTACAGGTATAACCGGTCAAGACGGAGCTTATTTAACTGAATTGTTATTATCAAAAGGATATGAAGTTCATGGAGTTAAACGCCGAAGCTCTTTGTTTAATACAGACAGAATAGATCATTTATATCAGGATCCACATGATGACGACCAGAGGTTAATACTCCATTATGGCGATTTGAGTGACAGCACCAATTTAATAAGAATTATTCAGCAGGTGCAACCCGATGAGATATACAATTTAGGTGCGATGTCGCATGTAAAAGTTAGCTTTGATACGCCTGAATATACAGCTAATGCAGACGGTATAGGCACTTTAAGGTTGTTAGAGGCCATTCGTATTTTGGGACTGGAAAAGAAAACTAAAATTTACCAGGCTTCTACTTCTGAATTATATGGTTTGGTTCAGGCGGTTCCGCAATCAGAAACCACCCCCTTTTATCCCCGTTCTCCTTATGCGGTAGCCAAAATGTATGCTTACTGGATAACGGTAAATTATAGAGAAGCCTACGGGATTTATGCCTGCAATGGTATCTTGTTTAATCACGAGAGCCCTTTACGTGGCGAAACGTTTGTTACCCGTAAAATAACAAGGGCAACGGCTAAAATAGCAATGGGATTACAGGATAAGTTGTTTTTGGGGAATCTTGATGCACAAAGAGATTGGGGACATGCCAAAGATTATGTAGAGGCCATGTATTTGATTTTACAACAGGAAACGCCAGAAGATTATGTTATAGCTACTGGTGTAACAACCAGAGTTCGTGAATTTGTAAGGCTTGCATTTGCCGAAGTAGGTATAGCTATTGAATTTAAAGGCGAGGGTGCAGCTGAAAAAGGTTACGTAGTTAGTTGTTCTAATCCCGATTTTCAAATTGAAATTGGAAAAGAAGTAGTTGCTGTTGATGAGAAATATTTTCGTCCTACAGAAGTTGATCTCTTAATAGGCGATCCTACTAAATCAAAAACCAAACTAGGATGGCAGCCAAAATATGATCTTCAGCATTTGGTACGTGAAATGGTTGCAGCCGATGTAGATCTCTTCAGAAGAGAAAAATTATTGAAAGATTCGGGTTACTCGATTAGAAACCAGTTTGAATAAACAAAATGGAGAAAACTTCTAAAATATATATAGCCGGCCACAAAGGTATGGTTGGGTCTGCTATATATCGGAAATTGATTAAAGAAGGTTTTGGAAATATTATAACTCGTAATTCATCAGATCTTGATCTTCGTGATCAGAAAGCTGTTACTGAGTTTTTTTCTGTAGAGAAACCGGATTATGTATTTTTAGCTGCTGCTAAGGTGGGCGGTATTATTGCCAATAATACCTATCGCGCCGATTTTTTATATGAGAACCTGCAGATACAAAATAATATCATTCACTCATCATATGTTAATGGGGTAACGAAGCTTTTGTTTTTGGGTTCAAGTTGCATTTATCCTAAAATGGCTCCTCAGCCTCTAAAAGAGGAGTATCTGTTAACAGGTTTACTCGAACCTACAAATGAACCATATGCCATTGCAAAAATTGCCGGTATAAAAATGTGCGATGCGTATCGTGATCAATATAATTGTAATTTTATATCGGTAATGCCTACAAATTTGTATGGGTATAACGATAACTATCATCCCCAAAATTCACACGTATTGCCTGCTTTGATTCGTCGATTTCATGAAGCAAAAGAGCAAAACTTAACCAATGTTACTATTTGGGGTACCGGATCACCTAAAAGAGAGTTTTTATTTGCAGATGATTTGGCAGAAGCTTGTTACTATTTAATGCAAAATTATGATGAACCTGGTTTGGTGAATATTGGCACAGGGGAGGATATTTCTATAAAAGATCTGGCAATCTTAATTAAAAATATAATTGGCTACAATGGAGAAATTAACTTTGATACAACAAAGCCAGATGGAACTCCACGAAAGTTAATGGATGTTTCTAAGTTACATAGTAAAGGTTGGAAACATACAATTGAGCTTGAAGAAGGTATAAAATTAGCTTATCAGGATTTCCTTGATAAATTGTGAGGAGAACAATCAAAATATGTCAACTCGTAAACGGATATTAATAACCGGAGCAGCCGGCTTTCTGGGTTCGCACCTGTGCGATAGGTTTATCAAAGAAGACTACCATGTAATTGGTATGGATAATTTGATTACCGGCGATCTGCGTAATATTGAGCACTTGTTTAAACTGGAGAACTTTGAGTTTTACAACCATGATGTATCCAAATTTGTGCATGTTCCCGGCGAACTTCACTATATACTACATTTTGCATCGCCGGCAAGTCCGATTGATTATTTAAAAATACCGATCCAAACCCTAAAAGTGGGTTCGCTGGGTACCCATAACCTGCTTGGGCTGGCCCGTGCCAAAGGTTCCCGGATGCTGATTGCCTCTACATCAGAAGTTTATGGCGACCCTAACGTAAACCCACAACCCGAGGAATATTGGGGCAATGTAAACCCGGTTGGGCCACGTGGTGTTTATGACGAAGCCAAACGCTTCCAGGAAGCTATAACTATGGCTTACCATACCTTCCACGGACTGGAAACCCGTATTGTGCGAATCTTTAACACCTATGGCCCCCGTATGCGCTTAAATGACGGACGTGTATTACCCGCCTTTATTGGTCAGGCTTTGAGGGGCGAATCATTAACCATGTTTGGCGATGGTTCACAAACCCGCTCATTTTGTTATGTAGACGATCTGGTTGAAGGCATCTACCGCCTGCTGCACAGTGATTATGCACAGCCGGTAAACATCGGTAACCCCGATGAGATCACAATAAAACAATTTGGCGAAGAGATTATCAAGCTAACCGGTACCGATCAAAAACTCATCAGCCTGCCATTGCCGGTTGATGATCCTAAACAACGCCGGCCGGATATCACTAAAGCCAAAGCCATTTTAGGCTGGGAGCCCAAAGTATCCCGGAGCGAGGGTTTGAAGATCACGCTAGATTATTTTAAATCTCTGCCCGAAAAAGAAATAAACCACAAGGATTTTGCGTACTATAATAAATAGCATTAATAGGTGTTTTGTATTTAAATAAAGCCGGATGCATCTCATCGTTAACAGATTATACCTAATTCGATTTTTAAATCAGATACCTATAAAAATCAGCTTAACTAAATAAAAAAGGTAATTGCCAATTGTTTATCAATTATCTAAGCAATAGTCATTATCTTTCGATTAGCTATGAATATTTAATAGTCAATTTTACAGATGGAAAATATTACAAAAATTTGCTGCATAGGTGCAGGATATGTGGGCGGCCCCACAATGGCTATGATAGCCAAAAAATGCCCTCATATTCAAGTTACGGTAGTTGACTTGAATGAAGCCCGTATTAAAGCCTGGAATGATGAGGATGTAAATAATATCCCGGTTTACGAACCTGGTTTAAGTGATGTAGTTGCTGAAGCACGTGGAAGAAATCTGTTTTTTTCTACAGAAGTAGATAAAGCCATAGACGAGGCTCAGATGATATTTATATCAGTTAATACGCCGACCAAAACATATGGTGCCGGAAAAGGACAAGCTGCCGACCTTAAATGGATAGAGCTTTGCGCTAGGCAAATTGCAAATATTTCAAAAGATAATAAGATTATCGTTGAAAAGTCAACTTTACCGGTAAGAACCGCGAGTGCAATAAAGGATATTCTTACCCATACAGGTAATGGAGTTCAGTTCCAGATATTATCAAATCCTGAGTTTTTAGCTGAAGGGACTGCTGTTGAAGATCTTGATGCCCCCGATCGCGTATTAATAGGTGGTGATAACACGCCGGAAGGTAAGGTAGCAGTACAGGCTTTAGTTGATATTTATGCCAACTGGGTTCCTAAAGAGCGAATATTAACTACTAATGTATGGTCGTCAGAATTATCAAAGCTAACTGCCAATGCTTTTTTAGCTCAGCGGGTTTCTTCTATTAATTCGCTCACCGAAATTTGTGAGCAAACTGAAGCCGATATCAATGAAGTAGCTAAGGCTATTGGTACTGACAGCAGAATAGGACCTAAATTTTTAAAAGCTTCTGTAGGTTTTGGGGGTTCCTGTTTTCAGAAAGATATTTTAAACCTCGTTTACATAGCCCGTAGTTACGGCTTACAAGAAGTTGCCGACTATTGGGAGCAGGTTATTATTATGAATGATCATCAGAAGAGGCGTTTTGCAAATCAGATCATCAAGAATTTATATAATACCGTTAATGGTAAAAAGATTGCCTTTTTTGGATGGGCATTTAAAAAAGACACGAATGATACCAGGGAATCTGCTGCTATTTATGTTGCCGATCATTTATTGAATGAGCAGGCCCATATTTCTGTATATGATCCTAAGGTTCCTGGAAGTCAGGTGTATAATGATCTGGATTATTTAAATACCCGTGGAGCTGAGGAGAATAAAGCCGGAGTTCAGGTTATTACAGATCCTTATGAGGCTTGTAAAGGTTCGCACGCTATTGCTGTTTTAACAGAGTGGGATGAATTTAAAGGGTACGATTGGCAAAGGATTTACGACAATATGTTAAAACCCGCTAAAATATTTGACGGAAGAAACTTACTTGATGCTGATAAATTAAGAGCTATAGGATTCCAGGTGCGATCAATAGGTACTAATGTTTTAGAAAAGTGAGCTACATCATTTGAAGAAGTTTAATTTTACCGGCAGTTACGAAATTCGTAACTGCTTTTTTATTCCGTACTTTTGGTTTTGCTATTTGTATTTAACATTACGTATTATTAACCTCCCTACTACCACATGAATAAAAACAATTATGCGATCATCATGGCGGGCGGCATCGGGAGCCGTTTCTGGCCGATAAGCCGTTCATCGTATCCTAAACAATTTATAGATATCCTGGGAACAGGCAAAACGCTGATCCAAAACACCTACGAGCGTTTTCTGAAAATATGCCCCAAAGAAAACATTTATGTAGTAACCAATGAGAATTACACCAAACTGGTAAAACAGCAGCTGCCGGATATGGCCGATAGCCAGATACTGACAGAGCCGGTAATGCGTAATACGGCGCCTTGTGTGGCTTATGGCTGCTTCAAGATCGAAAACCTGAACCCGGAGGCGGTTATCGTGGTAGCGCCATCAGATCAGCAGATCCTGGATGAGGAAGCCTTTGTGACTGCCATCGAGAAATCACTGCAAACAGCAGCATCAACCGATAGTTTAATTACCCTGGGTATCAAACCATCCAGGCCCGATACAGGGTATGGCTACATCCAGTATACCGATCAGGCTATTGACCATGATTTTCATAAAGTAAAAACATTTACCGAGAAACCCACGCTGGAGATAGCCAAAACCTTTATCCAGAGCGGTGATTTTTTATGGAACGCGGGCATCTTTGTATGGTCGGCCAAGGCCATTGTTAAGGCTTTCGGTCGTCATTTACCCGAGATGCACGAGATCTTTGCCGAAGCCCGACCGGTGTATAATACCGAAGAAGAAAAGAGCTATGTGCATAAAGCCTACCAGCAATGCATCAATATATCGATCGATTACGGGATCATGGAAAAGGCAGATAACGTGTATGTGCTGCCATCGGCTTTTGGCTGGAGCGACCTGGGTACCTGGGCTTCGATCTATGATCTGGCCGAGAAAGATTATGTAGGCAACGCGGTGATCCCGTCAGAAAAGGTGATCATGTATGATTCCTCGAACTGTATGGTGAATGTACCGGGCGAGAAGCTGGTAATATTGCAGGGCTTGCATGATTTTATCGTGGTAGAATCCAACAACACGTTGCTGATCTGTCCGCGAGATCAGGAACAAAATGTAAAACAAGTAGTGGCTGATGTAAAAGCTAAATTCGGGGCCAAGTATATTTAGCATGCATTTTTATTCATTTTTGAATAGTAAGCCGCAACTTTAATAATATGTGATAGTTTTGCATATCCTGTTTTATCTAAGAAAAGCATCAATAATATATGACTATTACTCCAACCCCGATTGAGGGGCTTATTGTTTTAACGCCACGTATTTTTAACGATGACCGGGGCTATTTTTTCGAATCATTTAATGAAAGAACTTTCAGTGATGCTGTTGGTGCGAAAATTCAATTTGTACAGGATAATGAATCATTCTCAACAAAAGGAGTATTACGCGGCCTCCATCTGCAAAAAGGAGAACATGCACAGGCAAAATTAGTAAGAGTAACGCAAGGAGAAGTGCTGGATGTGGCTGTTGATTTGCGTGAAAACTCGCCAACATATGGCCAGCATTATAGCGTATTATTAACGGCAGATAATCATCAGCAGTTTTTCATACCTAAGGGCTTTGCTCACGGTTTTGTTGTGTTAAGCGATACCGCAATTTTTCAATACAAATGCGATAACTTTTATAATACACAAGCCGAAGGCGGCCTGAACTATGCCGATCCTGTTTTAAATATCAATTGGCAGTTGGCTAATGATGAATTGATAGTTGCGGATAAAGACAACCAATTACCCTTTTTAAAGGAACTTACCGATCTGGGATTTTAATAATAAAACAAACACAACTATGCAAAACATTGTGGTTTTCGGAGCGTCTGGACAACTGGGGCAATGCCTCAAAAAGGTTTCAGGCGAAAAAGGTATAAGTACCATTATTTTTCCCCCGGAAGCAGAAGCTAATATCCTGGATACTGATGCCATAGCAAAGGTATTTGAACAATACAAGCCTGCTTATGTAATTAACTGTGCGGCTTACACGGCCGTTGATAAAGCAGAGGATGATGTGGATACGGCTCGTAAAATAAACAAAACCGGGGCAGCTAATCTGGCGCAGGCCTGTAAGCAATACGGAGCGATATTGGTGCATACCTCAACAGATTTTGTTTTTAAAGGTGATAAACCTTATCCGCTTGTTGAAACAGACGCAGCTGATCCGATAAGCATATATGGCCTTACCAAATTAGAAGGCGAACGGGATGTTATAAACATTTTACCAAAACACTTTATTATACGCACCAGCTGGCTGTACTCAGAATATGGGAATAATTTTGTGAAGACTATGCTCAAGTTAGGTGCCGAACGCGATGAACTGAAAATTATAGCCGACCAGGTAGGTACGCCTACTTATGCTATTGACTTAGCTGCTGCTATACTGGATATCATTACCTCGGGCAGCGAAAGCTTCGGTATTTATCATTACAGCAACGAAGGGGTAACCTCCTGGTATGATTTTGCAAAAGGAATATTTGATCTTTCAGGAACTCAGGTGAAAACTTATCCTATACGTACCAGCGAATATCCAACAAGAGCTACCCGACCTGCATTTTCGGTAATGGATAAAGCAAAGATCAAAGCTACTTTTAATATCCAGATACCTTACTGGAGAGATAGCCTGATAACTTGTTTAGAAAAACTTAGCCCTCCAGCTCCCTGAAGGAGGAGCTTTTGATTAGCATCATAAAAACAAAGCCCTGTTTCTTTTAAGAAACAGGGCTTTGTTTTTTAAATCCCGACTAGTGTACCATTTTGTTAAAAAAGTGGGTTTACATGGTTTACACTTTTTAGGGTTAACATGATATTATATTATTGATAATCAATTAATTATAAATTTTTCTGCCCAAAAAGTGTAAACCCACTTTTTGGAAAAAATGTCCAATAAAATATGGGACTAAACCAATATTGTTCCCGCGGCTACGGTTTCGTTAGTGGCTTCATCAACCAGGATAAGTGAGCCGGTGATGCGGTTTTTACGATATTCATCAAATACAACAGGTTGGGTGGTGCGCAGGCGCACGCGTGCCATCTCATTCATTTTGATATCGCCGGCATTTTCCAGTTTTTCCATCGTATTGATATCCAACTTGTAATTTACCTCTTTAATAATAGCCATTACCTCACGGGTAGTAGTCTTTAAGTGGTATTTCGCTCCCGGCCTTGGGCCTTTAGCGGCCATCCAGCAAAGCATTACATCCAGGTCCTGGCTTACCTCGGGTTCACTGTCGTCTTTAACGATCATATCCCCGCGGCTGATGTCAATATCATCTTCCAGGGTAATAGATACAGACATAGGCGCAAAAGCCTCCTCAACGGAGCCCGAGTAGGTATCGATAGATCTGATAACTGATGTTAAACCTGATGGCAGAACGGTGATCTTGTCGCCGGGTTTGAAGATACCACCGGCAATACGACCGGCATAACCGCGGTAGTCATGATATTCGGCCGCGTGCGGGCGTATTACTGTTTGTACCGGGAAACGTGCGTCTGAGTGGTTTTCATCGCTGCCTATGTGGATAGTTTCCAGGGTGTGCAGCAGGCTCTCGCCTTTATACCATGGCATGTTTACAGAGTCATTCACCACATTGTCACCTTCCAGCGCGCTGATAGGTACATAGCGGATGTCGGTAACATCTATCTTGGCTGCAAAATCTTCGTATTGTTCAACTACTTTATTGAATGCTTCTTCGGAATAATCAACCAGGTCCATTTTATTGATGCATACAATAATATGGGGAATCTTTAATAACGACGCGATGAAGGAGTGCCTGCAGGTTTGCTCCACAACACCTTTACGGGCATCTATCAGCACCAAAGCTAAATTAGCTGTAGATGCGCCGGTAACCATATTACGGGTATATTGGATATGCCCCGGGGTATCGGCAATAATAAATTTACGTTTAGGCGTGGCAAAATAACGGTAGGCGACGTCGATAGTAATACCTTGTTCTCTTTCAGACCGTAAACCATCGGTAAGCAAAGAAAGATCGATATGCTGCAAGCCTTTCCGCTCACTCGATTGTTTTACGGCTGCCATCTGATCTTCAAAGATCGATTTGGAGTCATATAATAGCCTGCCGATCAATGTGCTTTTTCCATCATCTACACTGCCTGCTGTTGTAAAACGTAATAGTTCCATTTTTTATGTGGTGGTGGTTGGTATCAAGTAGCTAGTATCAGGTATCAAGATTTTTGAAAATTATTAACTCCCCTTTTTGAGACTGTCTTGATACTAGCTACTTGATACTAAAATTAAAAATAACCTTGTTTTTTTCTGTCTTCCATAGAAGTGTCAGAGCGTTTGTCATCACTTCTGTTTCCACGTTCGGTACTGCGGGTGGCTGATACTTCTGCTACTATTTTTTCCAATGTATCCGCATCCGATTCAATGCCACCGGTTATAGTGATATCGCCCAAAGTGCGGAAACGCATCAGCTTATTCTCAATTTTTTCTCCTTCACGTAATGCTAAAAACTCTGATGCCGGCAGCCAGGTACCATCACGATAAACAGCCTCACGGTTATGGGCGAAGTAAAGGGAAGGGATGGCAATATTTTCCTGCAGTATGTAATTCCAGATATCCATTTCTGTCCAGTTACTGATGGGGAATACCCTGAAATGTTCGCCCATACGTTTGCGGCCGTTGAAAATGTTCCAAAGTTCCGGACGTTGGTTTTTCGGATCCCATTGGCCAAACTCGTCACGGTGCGAAAAGAAACGTTCTTTTGAACGCGCTTTCTCCTCGTCACGACGTGCTCCGCCAATCGCTGCGTCTATCTTGTGGCTCTCGATGGTATCCAGTAAGGAAACTATCTGTAGTTCGTTACGGCTTGCGTTTATGCCACTTTCTTCCACAGCACGGCCTTTGTCAATGGCTTCCTGTACCGAACCCACTATAAGTTGTACCCCAAGATCGGCTACCAGGCTATCCCTGAACGCCATGGTTTCGGGAAAATTATGCCCGGTATCAATGTGGATAAGGGGCATAGGTATTTTGGCAGGCCAGAAAGCTTTACGGGCCAGGTGAGTTACCACGATGGAATCTTTTCCGCCGGAGAACAATATAGCAGGGCGATCAAACTGGGCTACAACCTCGCGTATAACGTATATAGCTTCTGATTCTAATTCCTGCAGATGAGTAAGATAATATTTATGCATGTTTAAATGAAAACCCCTAAATCCACCTAAATAGTAGTATTTGGCAATCAAACTGCAATATTAGCAAATTATGCGCATTTTTTCGTTATCTAATCTATTTTAAACCTGAAAATTAACACCATTTCATGAAATGGGAGGGAGAGGCAAAATCAAAAGAAGTTTTATATAAACTATAAATATGACTAATATGTTATTGGTATATTAAACAAAATGCTGTTAAACACAAATAATAATATGCTACTGTTAAAATGTGTTATTACAGCAACCTACTTATAGGTTATGCGTAAAAAATAACTACTTTTAAAAACTATAATAAAAATCAATCTAACTAATGAAAGGAATTATTTTAGCGGGTGGGTCGGGTACCAGGCTTTATCCAATTACCAGAGCAATCAGTAAACAGTTGATGCCTATTTATGATAAACCCATGATCTATTATCCTTTGTCGGTTTTAATGCAGGCCGATATCAAGGAAATACTGATCATTACTACCCCCGAAGATAATGAAGGCTTTAAACGCTTGCTGGGCGATGGTGCCGAACTGGGTTGTAAATTTGAATATGCCATACAGGAAAAGCCAAATGGCCTGGCACAAGCCTTTGTAATAGGCGAAAAATTTATTGGCGACGATAAAGTAGCTCTTATTTTGGGCGATAATATATTTTACGGAACAGGTTTCAGTGAACTGATCCGTAGCTTTAATAATGTAGATGGCGCGGCTATTTTTGCCTACCACGTTGCCGACCCGGAAAGGTATGGTGTGGTGGAATTTGATGCCGATTTTAAAGCTTTATCTATCGAAGAAAAACCAACCCAGCCCAAATCAAAATTTGCGGTACCGGGATTGTATTTTTATGACAACAGTGTTATTCAGATAGCTAAGTATCTTAAACCTTCGCCACGCGGTGAATATGAAATTACCGATGTAAATAAGTATTACCTGGAGCAAGGTAACTTGCATGTAGGGGTAATGGATAAGGGTACTGCCTGGCTGGATACCGGAACTTTTGATTCCTTAAGCGATGCTACGGAATATGTACGCGTAATTGAAAAGCGCCAGTCGACCAAAATTGGCTGTATTGAGGAAGTAGCTTACCGTCGCGGTTTTATTGATGATGCGCAGTTAAAAGTGCTGGTTGCTAAATATATTAAGAGCGGTTACGGGGCTTACTTACAAAGCCTGTTATCGTAAATTCATTATAGAACAGCCAAACTTACGAAGTTTTCAAAACTTCGTAAGTCTTACTTTTGAAGCTGACCTTCCACCGCGTCGATCATTTGACCGATCAAATCCGGATCACTGGCCTGGAACCAATGAAAAGAACTGTCTTTACGAAACCAGGTGAGTTGTCTTTTGGCAAATCGCCTGGTATTTTGTTTGATCATTTCAATGGCCTTCTCAAGACTGGTTTTATCATCAAAATAGTCAAATAGTTCAGCATAACCTACTGTGTTCAAAGCGTTGAGATGCCGGGATGGGAGTAATGCTTCTACCTCGGCTAATAATCCTTGCTGTACCATCAGGTCAACCCGGTCATTAATACGGTTATATAATACTTCCCGGGGCAGGTTGAGCGCCAGTTTAATGATATTAAATGGTCTTTTATTCACAGTAGCCTGGCGAAATGATGAGAAAGGCTTGCCCGAACTTTCAAAAACCTCTAAAGCCCGAATGATGCGTTGAGGGTTGCCCAGATCTACCTCGTTATAATAAGCCGGATCGGCCAATAGTAATTTCTGTTGTAGATAAGAAATCCCTTTTTCTTCTAACTCCTGGTTTAGCCTTTCCCGGATAGCAGCATCGGCCGTAGGCAAATCGTCAAAACCTTCGCATATTGCTTTGATATATAATCCCGAGCCCCCAGCTAAAACAACTTGATCGTGTGTTTTAAATAGCTCATCCAATAAAGCGAGCCCCTGTTTCTCAAAATTGCCAACAGAAAATGGTTCGGTTATGGAATGTGAATCGATAAAATAATGTTTTACGGCTGCTAATTCCTGCTGGCTGGGTTTGGCGGTACCGATACTCATTTCCCTGAAAAATTGCCTGGAATCGGCAGATATCACTACCGTATGATAATGCTTAGCCAGTTCAATGGCTGCTGCCGTTTTACCTACAGCCGTGGGGCCTGCAACTACAATAAGGGTTTTGGTAGGGGAGATCATAGCTTATGGTTCATAGATCATAGTCACTTTCTCAAGGCTATAAAATCTGTATTTTCTGACAATGAACCATTAACCATGATCCATGAACTGCGAAGCAACTAATTAATAGTCATCGCCACCACCACGATGCGGGCGATCATCTTCATCAAAACCTTCGTCGTCGGCAAATTCGTTACCAAACTCATCTTCTTCTTCCTCTTCGGCCTCGTGTTTTTCTTCCGGCAGATCATCAACTTCTGTATCCGTTACTTCCGAGAAATCTTCAGCATCTTCGGGATTAAAAGTCATTTCGTTCAGGAAGTCGAAATCTTCGTTGGTAGGTGGTATAACAGTTGGGTTAAATACGTTACCGAATTGTTTTGGTGCTTCGCCTACAGATTTTATAACTGCAGGATAAATAGTACCAGGTGTTTCGTCAAGAATGATCTTCATCAGTTCGACGTGAAAATCAAAAGGACGATCGAAATTAAAAGTGTAGTAAAATTTTTGATGCGGGTCGTCAATAAAACTCAGCAGTTTTACATTGTTCATTAATGATACGCCACGATCTATCCTTTTTTGATTGGGTAAATAAGTAATTTCTTCACCCTTTGTCCATTGATCATTGCTGATATAAAAAGAAGATGAAAACTCGGGATTATAACCCGTCGATTGGTGTATTGCGCGGTGGAGATCCTCGAAGGTTTGATTTGATTTAACATCAATCTCTCTCATTACATCATCATAATCTTCGAAAGTTACCCTGAACCTGTATAGTGCCATTGTTTTTGTGAATTTTGGGAACAAAAATAATCTTTTAATTCAATTTTGTGTCTGCCACAACTTTTAAGCCAATTTCTAAACCTTTGGCAATTGTAAAGCTTAAAGCAGCTTCACGGGTGTTTGGAATTTCGCCTTCCAATATGGCTTCGCGTATCTGATTTTTGATAATTCCAACCTCACGCCCTTCTTTAAGGCCAAAAAGTTGCATAATATCAATGCCGGTAACGGGTGGTTGCCAATTTCTGATATTGTCGCGCTCTTCAACATCTTTTAATTTTTGTTGAACTAACTCAAAATTGTTACGGTATTTTTTTACTTTATATTCGTTTTTGGTGGTGATGTCTGCTTTACACAACAACATCAGGCCTTCAATATCGTCGCCTGCCTCAAAAAGCAACCGGCGTACGGCTGAGTCGGTAACGATAGATTGTGATAATACGATAGGGCGCAAATGCAATTGCACCAGTTTTTGTACCTGCTTCATTTTTTCGTTAAGCGGTAATTTTAACTGGGCAAATATTTTAGGTACCATGCGGGCGCCACGATCTTCATGACCGTGAAACGTCCAGCCGTGACCAGGTTCAAAACGTTTGGTGGCCGGTTTGGCAATATCATGTAATATAGCCGCCCAGCGCAACCAGAGATCAGTTGTGGTTTCGCAAATATTATCCAATACCTGCAGGGTATGATAAAAATTATCTTTATGACCCTTGCCGTCGATATAATCAACCCCGTAGAGGTTAGTCATCTGCGGAAATATTTTGTGCAGTAAACCGGTATCAAATAAATAGTTAAAACCGATAGAAGGTATGGGCGACAAGATGATCTTATTCAATTCGTCGGTGATACGCTCCTGGGATATGATGCTGATGCGATCGACATTATTTTTAATGGCTTCTACAGCTATGTCATCTATCCGGAAATTAAGCTGCGTTGCAAACCTGATGGCCCTCATCATGCGCAAGGGATCATCAGAAAAGGTTTCGTTCGGGTTAAGTGGTGTCCGGATCAGTTTCTGTTCCAGATCAGCTATGCCATTAAAAGGATCGAGCAGATCGCCAAAAGTATCCGGATGGAGAGAAATAGCCAGCGCGTTGATGGTAAAATCGCGGCGTTTCTGATCGTCCTCCAAAGTGCCGTCCTCTACTATAGGTTTCCTGGAGTCACGTCGGTATGATTCTTTACGGGCGCCAACAAACTCTATTTCCAGATCCTGATACTTAAGTGATGCCGTGCCGAAATTTTTATACACGGCAACTTTTACTTTTAATTTAGCCGCTACAGCTTCGGCAAAAGCGATACCATTGCCTATAATAACAATATCAATATCCTTTGATGGGCGATTAAGGAAAATATCGCGTACAAAGCCCCCGATAGCATAAACCTGCAGATTGTGCTGAGCTGCAAGTTTTGATATTGTAGAAAATACGGGATGCTGCAGATGGGCTTTCATGTAGTTTAATAAAATTCAAAGTTCTAAAACCTAAATTCTAAAACGAAGGTCAAAGGTAATGGTAAATTTTAAATTGTCTGAACCATGATTGACAGGATTCTTGGATTACCTTGATTTTCTCTTATCCTTTTGAATCTTATCTCCTGATTCTAACCTCTTGACTCTCTTTTTTAGCGTCGTAAAAACTCAAACGTACCATCGGGTGCCAGTTTCATAATGGTTGACGGATTTTTGATCTCTTTGCTGTGCTGATCAATATCAACTACGTAGTCAACACCGTCAATGATCTCCTGATCGATCTGTGAAAAATATTGCGGAGATGGTTTGCCGCTGATATTGGCCGAGGTTGACACCAGTGGTTTACGCAGCCGCTGTATCAGTTGCTGGCAAAACTCATTGCTGGTTATCCTGATACCAATGCTGCCATCCGCGGCTATTAAAGCCGGTGAAATATTTTTGGCGCCTGGCATAACCAAGGTCAATGGGTTTTCGGCATATTCAATTAAATCATAAGCCAGGGCATTAACCTCCTGTACATAGCTTTCCAGCTTGTTTTCGGTATCCAGTAAAATGATCATGCTTTTGGCTTCATCACGCTGTTTCAGGCGATATATTTTTTGTACGGCTTCGGTATTGGTGGCATCGCAGCCAATACCCCAGATGGTATCGGTAGGGTAAAGGATAATGCCGCCTTCCTGTACTATTTTTAGTGCTTTGGTAACTTCTTCTTTAAGCATGGTTAATATATTGGCTTAATGCATTTATAATTTGTAATTCATCCAGCAGTTCCATACAACGCGGAACACCATAAAGCTTGCAGGTATTGCGTACACAGGGTTCGCAGGTTAGTTTACCATAACGCAATACGGTTAAATTTTGTTTATTATAAGGTGCCGTATTATGCTCATTGCCCGCACCGAACAATACAATGACAGGCGTACCCACACTGTTAGCTAAATGAGCCGGACCTGAATCGGTTGTTAATATGGCTGTGCTTTGAGCCATCAGGCTGCATAAACCCGGTAAGTCAGTTTGGCCGGCATAGTTTTCCAACCTTTTCGGATTTTCAGAACCATTAATGAGCTGGCTTACAAAGTCGGCCTCTTTAGACGAACCGATCAAACCAAAAGTGATATCCGGAAAAGCGGCAGTTAATTTACTAAGCAACGTTTGCCCCTTATCCAAAGGCATCCGGCGTGATGATGCTTCGGAATTAAAATTGATCAGCACCCGGTTGTTTTGTTTGGGTTCTGTTGCAGGGGCATTTAATGTTACCTCTTTATGAGCTATCGCGTTGCCGGTAAATTGCTCCAGTAAGGATACGTATTCGTCAACGCGGTGCAGGTTTGCGGGCTTTTTGAGTGAGTTGGTTAACAAAAGGGATCCACCTTCCTTGCCAAAACCAACCCGTTTTTTTGCTTTTGTAGCCCATGCCATCACCAGGGACGAAAGCGATTGAGGCAGATTAAAAAAGAGGTCGTACTTTTCGGCTTTTAATTTTTTACCAAAACGATAAGCACCGCCAAGACCATTAAATTCCTGTTTTGAAAAAAGGTGGATTTGAGTTAAGCCTGGTATAAGAGGAGCAATATTACCGAGCTCTTTTTTGATGATAGCATCGATCTGAACATCAGGATAAAGCTGACTAACTGCGTTAACAAATGCGGTACTCATCACCACATCGCCAAGCCAGTTGGGCAGCCTTATCAGTATTTTCATTTTTTGAGATATGAGATGTGAGATGTTAGATATGAGATTTTTTACTATTTCGCTAAGAAGGTAGTCTCAAATCTCATATCTAACGTCTCATATCTAAATTAAACCGCTACGTTATTTTCTCTTAACGCGTCGTTCAACGATGTTTTTTTATCGGTTGATTCCTTGCGGGTACCGATGATCAGGGCACAAGGTACCTGGTAATCGCCTGCCGGGAATTTTTTGGTATATGAACCTGGGATAACTACCGAACGTGCCGGTACCCGACCTTTATATTCAACCGGGGTTGAACTGGTTACATCAATAATTTTGGTTGATGCGGTTAAAACTACGTTGGCACCCAATACAGCTTCGTGTTCAACATGCACACCTTCCACCACAATAGCGCGTGATCCCAGGAAACAATTGTCTTCAATAATAACCGGGGCAGCTTGTAGTGGCTCCAGTACACCGCCAATGCCAACACCACCGCTTAAATGTACATGCTTACCTATCTGCGCGCATGAACCTACTGTTGCCCAGGTATCAACCATGGTACCTTCATCAACATAAGCGCCAATGTTTACGTACGATGGCATCATGATAACACCTTTTGCCAAATAAGCGCCATAACGGGCAATACCGTGAGGTACCACACGAACGCCTTCGGCTTTATAATTGGTCTTCAGTTTCATTTTATCATGAAAAACAAAAGGGCCAACTTTAATTTCTTCCATCTGGCGGGTGGGGAAATATAGCACTACTGCTTTTTTGATCCACTCGTTTACATGCCAGCGTGAACCGATAGGTTCAGCTACACGGATCTCGCCTTTATCTAACCGTTCAATAACGGTTTCAATAGCGGTGGTATATTCATTATAGTTTAGCAGATTCCTGTCTTCCCAGGCATCTTCAATCAGTTTTTTAAGATCTTGCATTGGTAAAATTAAACTTTTGGCAAATTAAAGGAATTTTAAGGAGAATTGTTTGAATTTAGACGATTAGTAGGTAACCTTTTGAAACAGGCTTTTGATTAAGCTAAAGCTATAGAAGTTAAAGCTGAGTAGTAAACACAAAACTTAAACAGTACAGAAGGGACTTTATCTGCTTAATATTTTCTTGGTCACAAATTCATCAAAAAAGTAAGTACGGTAAGCATTACCAATAGATAATTCATACTTGCGTATGTTCACGGTATTATTATCAAAAGCAGTTATTTGATTAATGTTGATGATATAAGATTTGCTGATACGGGCAAAGAGGTTTTGAGGCAGCTGCTCATGAATGGTTTTAATATTCATGGCGGTTATAACCTTTTGATCATCGGTTTGCATCACCACATAATCTTTAAGCCCTTCTATAAACAAAATGTCTTTAAAATAGATTTTAATATATTTCCGATCTGCTTTAACAAAAAAGTAATCTTCCGCAATATTCTCAATTTTGTTGTTCGAATGATCGGCTTTTAAAATGTCCTGATAAAACTGTGCCCTATTTACAGCTTTCAGAAACCGTTCATGCCGGATAGGCTTAATCAGGTAATCAATAGCTTCAACCTCAAAGCCTTCTAAGGCGTATTCTGCATAAGCTGTGGTGAAAATGAGCAAAGTTTTTGAGGGTATTATTTTGGCAAATTCCATCCCACTGATCCCCGGCATTTGAATATCCAGAAAAATCAGGTCTACCGGTGATTCATTAATAAATTTCGCCGCGGCGTTAGCACTTCCAAAGCTATTAAGTAATTGCAAATTAGGTGTTTTGCTGGCAAGCAACTGGATAGCCTCTCTGGCTAAGGGCTCATCGTCTACAATAATGCAATTCATAGAATAATCTTTAGGTTTACACTAAATTTATCTTTATCATCTTGAATTTGGAGAAAGTGCTTTTCGGGGTAAAGCAATTCTAATCTTCGCTTTACATTTCCAAGCCCTAAACCGCCGTTCCCGTTACCGATTACTTCTATTCTGGGTTTTGAGTTGATACAATTAAAAATGATCTCGTTGTACTTTACTTTAAAAAAAACGTGAATATAGGATGTGTTTTCTGCATCCATATTATGTTTTACAGCATTTTCAACAAAGGTAATAAAAAGCGAAGGAGATACTTGTACACCACTGATGCCACCTTCTCTTGACATGATAAATTCAAAGTTGTCGCGCCGTATTTTCTCTAGGTTTAAAAAATCCTCCAAAAAATGAATCTCGGCAGTGAGCAAGACTTTGTTCCTGGTGCTGTCGTAAAGCTGATAACGGAGCAGGTCACTTAGTTTCATGACCACCTGAGATGCTTTTTCCGGATTGGTTTGCGTTAATACATTAACGTTATTGAGCATGTTAAATAAAAAATGCGGATTGATCTGATTTTTTAATTGTTCCAATTCGGCCTGGATAGTAACTGTTTCCAAATCATTGATCCGTTGGTTAACAACTATAGAATGCTGAAATAATTTAATAGCCGCAGAAGCAGCTATCAGGATCAGAAATATTAATGTAATAAAAGTAAATAGGAGGATACCGGTGTTTTCGTTACTTCCTTTATATTGAAGTTTAAAATAAGGATTAATCAGGTATCGCCCCGATACAAAAAATAATAAAGCCACACCAAATAACACCATTACCCACATAAAATATTTTACATAACTGGCATTGAATACAAAACGGGGTATCAGTACATACATGTTAACATAAAACAGTGACAACAGGATAAGGAAGAAGGTGATTTTTAAATAAGTATTGACTGGTTCAATAAAGGTATCTCTTGTGCTTGAAAATATGACTCCAAGAAATAAGATCAGTGCAATATGTCTGTAAATTCTATACTTTGCACTGCTTAAAAATTGTATCAGCATGTCATTATTTAACTGCTTTGTATCGGTTTCAGGTTTCATTGGGATGTCTGGTCATTTAAAAATAAGTATTTTAAACAAAGTGTAAATTTTGTTTATACCAAATGTGTAAATTATTATACCAAATGTTAGTTTAATAATTTATTAATACTTATTTGAATTTGCTTAACGCTTATGTTTTTTTAGTATAAGCGATAGTGCACTTCCTATAATTTATACTGGGTTTCGTATAAATTAAAATAGTTGGGTGATGGATACGGATACCTTAGTGCTATATGCAAATGGCCAGCCCCCTCTTTACTATTTTCATAATACTTACCACCATTACCGCCTACGCCCAAAAGAAGGCCACCATTAACGGAACTGTTAAAGATGCTGCTACCGGCGAAACCTTAATAGGAGCTTCCGTTACCCTTCAGGAACTTTCGGCAGTTGGAACGGCTACTAATAACTATGGATTTTATTCACTGTCTGTCGCCGAAGGTGAATATACCTTATTATTTACTTGTGTTGGGTATAATACTATAGCTCAAAAAGTATCTCTCCATAAAAATCAGGTTGTTAATATATCCTTATCTCCCAAAAATGATTTGCAGGAAGTTGTTGTGAAAGCCAAGCGACTCAGTAATGACAATGTGGTATCGCCTCAGATGGGAATGGACAAGTTGAACATGTCGCAAATTAACCAGGTACCCGTATTGTTAGGCGAAAGAGATATTCTGAAGACAATAACCTTATTGCCCGGTATTAAGTCGGCAGGTGAAGGTAATACTGGCTTTTATGTGCGTGGCGGAGGTTCGGATCAGAACCTGATCTTACTGGACGAAGCGCCGATATATAACGCGTCGCATTTATTGGGTTTCTTTTCAACATTCAATTCTGATGCTATTAAGGATGTCAGTATCTATAAAGGGGGGATGCCTGCGGAATATGGTGGCCGCTTATCTTCCGTTTTGGATATTAAGATGAATGATGGTAATGATAAAGGCTTTGGTGTTCAGGGCGGCATTGGCCTCATTTCTTCAAGGATCAAGGTTGAGGGACCGCTTGTAAAAGATAAGGGATCATTCATGGTGAGCGCCCGCAGAACATACATTGATCTTTTTTTAAAACTCACAACAGATACGAGTATAAGAGGCAACTCGCTATATTTTTATGATGTTAATGCTAAAGCCAACTATCATTTTGATGATAAAAACGCCATCTATATTTCAGGTTACCTTGGTAAGGATGTTTTGGCTTTAAAAAATGTTTTAGGAACAAACTGGGGAAATAAAACCGGCACACTCAGATTTAATCATTTATTTAGCAATAGCTTATTTTCCAATACCTCTGTAATCTACAGCAGTTATAATTTTGTTGTGGAAGGCCTTCAAAATGCACAGTCGTTTAAAGCAACCTCTCAAATTAACGATATCAATTTAAAAGAGGATCTGCAATATTCGATTGGTTACCAGCATACGCTGAAGTTTGGATTCAATATACTGCAACATGATATCACACCGGGCGATATCACCTCTCCCAAAAACTCAAGCTATAACGAAAAACATGTTGAAAAAAGGTATGGTTTTGAGAATGCCTTATATGCAAGTGATGAATGGAATATTAGTAAGCATTTGACCTTTCTTTATGGTTTACGATTAAGCGGGTTGTTTTTGATGGGGCCCGGAACGTTTAAAACTTATGATGATGCCGGTAATGTTGTAAGCTCCAGAACATATTACTCCAGGAGCAACCTTGTAAAAAAATATTTAAATCTGGAGCCTCGTTTTACAGCAAATTATGTAATAGATGATCAAAATTCAATAAAGGCCTCCTATAATCGCAATACCCAAAACATTCATTTGCTTAGTAATTCATCAAGCAATTCGCCTACCTATTTGTATGTGATGAGCAGTAATAACATAAAGCCCGAGATTGCAGACCAGGTGTCAACCGGTTACTTTAAGAACTTTAGCGATAATGCCTATGAGTTTTCTACAGAGGTGTACTATAAATGGATGCAGAACCAAATTGATTATAAAGATGGCTCCCAGCTATTAGTTAATCAGGATGTAGAGTCGCTGCTTACCTACGGCACCGGCAGGGCTTATGGTATCGAGTTGTTTTTAAAGAAAAAATATGGCCGTTTTAATGGATGGATAGGTTACACCTTGTCGCGAACCGAGCGGAAATTTGACGATATTAATAATGGACATTACTATCCCGCAAGACAGGATCGCACACATGATGTTTCGGTTGTTGGCATTTATCAACTCAACAAACGTTGGACCTTCTCCAGCACCTTTATTTATGGTACGGGCAATGCGGTTACTTATCCCACCGGAAAATACAGTTCGGGTGGACTCACCACTTTTTCTTATACCCAGCGAAATGGGCGCCGCCTGCCTTCATCCAACAGGTTAGATATCGGTGCTACGCTCGACGGAAAAGAGCATAAAAGATATCACTCCAGCTGGACATTCAGTGTTTACAACGTATATGCACACCGAGATCCTTATAGTATAACATTCAGAGATAGCAAAACTATCCCAAATACTACAGAGGCTGTTGAAACAAGCATTTTTGCCACGCTTATTCCATCAGTTACCTGGAATTTTAATTTTTAAACTAAAACATGATCCTATGAAAACTCCCCTAATTTATTTCATGTTACTACCCTTTATCCTGGTTATTGTTTCCTGTAATAAGGTAATTGATATCAGACTGGATAATGCAACAGACAGATTGGTTATTGAAGGAAACATTACTAATGAGCTTGGCCCCCAAACCATAAAGCTTAATACTAATGTTCCTGTTTCAAACACAAACACCTATCCTCCGGTTACGGGGGCAACGGTTACAGTTAATGATCAGGCTGGTAATGTTTATAAATTTACTGAAGGGCCCGCAGGTACCTACATAAATCCCAAAATGGTTGGAATTACAGGAAACACTTATACGATGAATGTAGTTACCGATGGGAAAAGCTATAAAGCCAGTTCGGTGATGCCCGGGGTGGTTGCTTTAAAGTATGTTAGCTCGTCAAAAAGTAGTTTCAATGGGAATGATGGTACAAGGAAAATAACAGTTAACTATCATGATCCCAAAGGAGTGGCTAATCAGTATAATTTTCTGATGTATGTTAACGGTGTACGGGTGAAGCGTGTATTGGTTAATAATGACGATTTTACGGATGGAAACGATGTGAATTTTGATTTGATAGAAAACGATATTGCTATAAATCCGGGGGATAAAGTAACTGTAGAGATGCAGTGTATTGATAAGGCAATGTATACTTATTGGTTTGCGCTTATGCAGCAAAACTATACCGGCCCTGGCGGAGGCGTTACGCCATCTGATCCTCCCAGCAATATTACTCCCTTAGTACTTGGGTATTTTAGCGCTCACACCACGCAAACCAGAACTATTACGGTAAAGTAATAAAAAAGATCTTTACAAGGATAATCCCGTATACTTTTACTTTTTGTGCAGAAAGTAAAAGTATACGGGATTACTATTATAAGTTAGGCCGTTGGCTTCTCTTTATATTCGTCGCTAATATTTACCCGTAAACGTTTCATAGGGGCAAGTTCAGACTCGTAAACTTTTTTCTGTCCATCGCCCAGGGCAGTTTCTACATCACGGATGTCACGTACCAGGCGTTGTAAGCCTTGCGGCTCAACAGAAGCAGCATGATCAGATCCCCACATGGCGCGGTCAAGTGTAAAGTGACGCTCTACAAAGGTAGCACCCAGGGTAACAGCAGCTACGGTAGTAGCCAGCCCGGTTTCATGACCAGAATAACCAATCGGAATACCCGGATACTTAGCTTCCAGTGTTTGTATCATTTTCAGATTTAGTTCCTGTAACGGGCATGGATAGGCCGAGGTAGAATGCGCGATGAACAATGGATAATTTTCATCAAACGCCATAATATAGTCCATGGTAGCCTCAATCTCTTTGATGGTCGACATACCGGTTGACAGCATCAGCGGTTTACCGGTTTCCAGGATACGTTGTATCAGGGTAAAATCAGTTAATGATGCCGATGCCAGTTTGTATAGTACGGTATCAAACTGCTCCATAAAATCAACTGATGGTGCGTCCCAGGCAGATACAAACCAATCGATACCCAATTTTTTACAATACTGGTCTATGGTGGCATATTCTGCAATGCCAAATTCTGTTTTGCGTTTGTAGTCAATGTAGGTTATACGGCCCCAGGGAGTATCGCGCATCAATTCCCACTGATCTTTAGGCACGCAAATCTCCGGGGTACGCTTCTGAAATTTAACGGCATCGGCCTTTGCAGCCACTGCTTCATCAATCAATTTTTTTGCTGTTTCCAGAGATCCATTGTGGTTAATGCCAATTTCGGCAATGATATAGCTGGGCTGACCTTTGCCTATCACGCGACCATTATTTAAGGTAATAGTACCATTAAGGCTACTAGCCGAAAACGCGTTGCTTTTTGAATCGATGATCAATTCAGCAAATTCACGAAAGCAACCCTCGCCGCCATTCAATGTGCAGATGATATCCACCTGGTTTTTGATTTGAGGCAGGGCATCTGCAGGGCATGCGGTTAAGCCCGCCAATCTCATTACTTCCAAATCATTATAATCGTCACCTATATAGGCCACTTGTTCTGGTTGTAGATTTAAACGGTTACAGATATCCTTAAAAACAACTACTTTGTCTTTTATGCCTAAATGCAGTTCCGTTATTTGTAGTTTTTCGGCCCTTTGGGCTATAGATGGTGATAATTCACCGGTAATGATGCTGGTTTGTACGCCAGCATGTTTACGTAAACGTTCAACGCCCATGCCATCGCGCATGTTAAATTTTTTCAGGTCCTCACCATTGCTGCCATAATACACTCCGGCATCAGTTAATACGCCATCACAATCGGTTATCAATAATTTGATGCCTGCCGCTTTTTGTTTTAAAATTTCGTTCATTGGGTTTGTGAATTAAGTTGCCAACCGGCATAAGCCGTTTGCAAAATCCATTTTTAGGTTGCGACCGCCAGGGGTCTTTTTATTAACTAATATAACTAATATTTTACTTTATAAACCGGATAAACCGGATTTCTCATGATGGATTAAATGTAAGGCCGTAGCTTTTATAAAATGAGAAATTTAAGTTATTAAATTATTAAGTAATCATCTTTAAATTAACGCTATAATTACAAAGCTATGACTGGATAAGGGTTTTAGTTTTATTGATATGTCCTCATCCAAACCCGTTCAAAGGAATGGCTTTTATTTATCAGGCTGCGTTTTTTAGTCAATTTGCTTAGGAGTAAATAGCCTGAATGCGTATGGTATGTACAATTTGTTTTGTATTGCTTAATTTTGGGGTTCGACTTTTACCCATGCCCGAAAAAGAAAAATTAAGGATAGATAAATACCTGTGGGCCATCAGGCTTTTTAAAACACGTACCCTGGCATCAGATGCCTGCAAGGCAGGCCGTGTAAAATTAGATGGTAAAAATATCAAACCATCATATGAAGTAAAAATTGGCGATACTTACCAGGTTGCTAAAGGAATTGAACGTAAAGTGGTGCGCGTAACTGGTTTACTTGAGAACCGGGTTGATGCCAAAACCGCTGTAGATTTTTATGATGATATAACTCCTGTGGAGCAAACACAGGCCTTCAAATCCATGTTTCATGCACCTATATTAAAACGCGATAGGGGCACAGGCCGCCCAACCAAGCGTGATCGCCGCGAAATTGATGATCTGAAAGATGATTATTTCGATAAAAAAGAAGAAGAAAGTGAATAGAAAAGTGTTGCCATCCTGAGCGCTTGATAGATCCTTCGCTGCGCTCAGGATGACAAGTCTGGTTTAATAGTCCGTTTTATTTTCAGCGTTTTCCCAAAGCTTAAAGGCTACCAGGGCCTCGTCGCGAAGTAATTGTACAAACGGTAATTTTCGTTGGGCCATTGGGTTTTCCAGTTCATTATAAATAAAATGATCGTCAAAGCCAATCGCAGCAGCATCGGCTTTGGTATTGGCATAGTAAACCTTATCAATACGTGCCCAGTAAATAGCTCCGAGACACATCGGGCAAGGCTCACAACTGGTGTATATTTCACAGCCCGACAGGTCATAAGTCCCCAACTCCTGGCAAGCCAAACGTATCACAGAAACTTCGGCGTGAGCGGTAGGATCATTGGTGGGTACTACACGGTTGGCGCTACGGGCTACTATCATTCCATCTTTTACTATAACAGCACCAAAAGGGCCGCCAGTACCTTGCTTTACGTTATATTCTGATAGTTCAATCGCTATCTGCATAAACTTTTCGTGAACCGTATTTTGCATATACATCTAAATTAAAAAAACCTCAGCCGAAGTTGAGGTTTTTAAAGTTAATATTTTATGATTTTTTGTTGTCTGATTCAGAATACGCTTATTTTTTGTCTTTAGCGTAAGCTTCGTTCAGTCGTTTTACTACATCGGCAGTAACATCTAACGATGGGTCGCCATATAATACGGTAGGATTAGCTTTTGAGTAAGTTAAAACCAGCTTGTATCCTTTTTCTTTAGCGTAAGTTTTTGTAAAATCTGCTATCTTATCATACAACTTGGCATTTTCAGTTGCCTGGGCATTCTGAAACTCAGCATTGGCATTTTGTTGGTAGCCTTGTAATTCCTGTTGTTTACGCTGTAAACGCTGCTCGGTAGTCTGACGCTGATCGGCAGGAAGAGTAGCAGCATTTTTTTGATACTCTGCAACCTCACGCTGAAAAGCCTGGCCTTTTGCCTGCAGGTCGCCCTGCGAAGCTTTGCCTTTATCTTCCAAACGTTTTGACATATCTTTAAAATAGTCATACTTATTCAGTAAGCTATCAGAGTTTACGTAAACAATTGTTTCTTTAACTTCGCTCGAAGCTGTTGTAGCCGCAGTGGCAGGTTTGTCGGCAGTTTTATTTTGATTGCAGGCGGCTATGCTTCCGGCAATTAATATCCCTAATGTGAACTTTGTTAATGTTGAAGCCGTAGTTTTCATCTAATTAATTGATTTTTTCGTGTTTTATTAGCTGGCGATCGTTAAGTTTTACGCCTTTATTTATTCTTTATCAAACTCCTTTGTGCAATTATAACGTTTTGTGCAGCTGCACACGAAGGTTTATCTTTTTTAAGTAAAAATTTTGACAAAGATAATCTTTCATTACAAGTATCCTAATCTGATATTATTTGAACTGTTTTTTTAAGAATTAAAGACATCGTACAGTATTCCACACCTGCATTTTTATCAACAACTAATCGTTAATCTCGTGTTAATTTCGTATTTTTGAAGGTTGTTGTACTAAATAAATATGAGCGAAGAAAATCAGGACAAATCCAATTATTCAGCAGATAATATACAGGTATTAGAAGGCTTAGAGGCAGTACGTAAGCGTCCCTCGATGTATATTGGTGATACAGGCGTTAAAGGTTTGCACCATTTAGTATATGAGGTTGTTGATAACTCTATTGACGAGGCTCTGGCCGGTTACTGCGATACTATAAATGTTACTATACACAAAGGAAATTCCATTACCGTTGTTGATAATGGCCGGGGTATCCCTACCGGTATCAATACCAAAGAAGGTAAATCGGCACTGGAAATAGTAATGACGGTTTTACACGCCGGCGGTAAATTTGATAAGGATACCTATAAAGTATCCGGCGGTTTACACGGTGTAGGTGTGAGTTGCGTTAACGCATTATCAACCCATGTTAAAACCGTGGTACACCGCGAAGGAAAGATATTTACCCAGGAGTACGAACGAGGTAAGCCCTTGTTTGATGTAAAGGAAATAGGTGTATCAGACAAAACCGGAACCACCCAGACCTTTCAGCCCGATCCGGAAATATTCCAGTTCACTACCGAATATAAATACGAAACGCTTGCTGGTCGCTTGCGCGAGCTGGCATTTTTAAATAAAGGCATCCGCCTTACTTTAACCGACGAACGTTTCCCTAACGATGATGGTTCTTTCCCTTCGGAAGAATTTTATTCAGAAGGTGGTTTACGGGAGTTTGTTAAGTTTTTGGACGGAACAAGGGTTTCTATCATCCCAGAGCCTATTTACCTGGATGGTGTAAAAAATGGCATCCCGGTTGAACTGGCTTTTCAGTATAATGATACTTACTCTGAGAATGTATTCTCTTACGTAAATAACATTAATACTATTGAAGGTGGTACACACGTAGCTGGTTTCCGCAGAGGTCTTACCCGTACGTTGAAAGCTTATGCCGATAAATCGGGCTTGTTGAAAAACATGAAGATCGAGATCACCGGTGACGACTTCCGTGAGGGGTTAACCGCTGTAGTTTCGGTAAAAGTTCAGGAGCCGCAGTTTGAGGGGCAAACCAAAACCAAATTGGGTAACAACGAGGTAATGGGTGCCGTGGATATGGCTGTTGGTGAGATTTTGGGTAACTTCCTGGAAGAAAATCCGAAAGAGGCCAGATTAATCGTTAACAAAGTAATACTGGCAGCTACTGCCCGTGCTGCTGCCCGCAAGGCGCGCGAATTGGTGCAGCGCAAGAGCGTAATGACAGGATCTGGCTTGCCCGGTAAGCTATCTGATTGTGCTAATAATGACCCTTCACTTTGTGAAATATACCTGGTGGAAGGTGACTCGGCGGGTGGTACCGCCAAGCAGGGCCGCGACCGCGAATACCAGGCTATTTTACCTTTACGTGGTAAGATCCTGAACGTGGAGAAAGCCATGGAGCACAAGATATATGAGAACGAGGAGATCAAGAACATGTTTACCGGTTTGGGCGTAAGCCGCGGTACACCTGAAGATGATAAAGCACTGAACATTTCTAAACTACGTTACCACAAAATCATCATCATGACGGATGCGGACGTGGATGGTTCGCACATTACCACGCTGATCCTTACTTTCTTCTTCCGTTATATGAAGGAGCTGGTTGAGGCGGGTTATGTTTACATTGCATCGCCACCACTGTACCAGGTTAAAAAAGGCAAGGAATCAGAATATTGCTGGAACGATGTGCAGCGCGACGCCGCTATACAGCGCTTGAAAGGTGCTGGTAAAGAGGATAGCGTACACGTGCAGCGTTATAAAGGTTTGGGTGAGATGAATGATATTCAGCTTTGGGATACTACCATGAACCCGGCCACTCGTACACTGAAACGCGCCACCATTGAAAACGCCGCTGAGTGCGATCATACCTTCAGCATGCTGATGGGGGATGAGGTAGCACCGCGCCGCGAATTTATTGAGCGCAATGCCAAATACGCTAAAATTGATACTTAGCATACCCGCTCTTTGGAGCTTATAAAATTAAAAGCGGTTGTTTCATCAGGAAACAACCGCTTTTTTTGTTTAATAATTTATATAAAAGGTAGCCTATAAAGCAGGATTTGCGGAATATTGCGCCCAAAGCTGATCTACCGTTTTGCCGGTAAGCTGTACCCAGGTATTGCTGGTATATCCACCGTTATGACAGGTTGTATTTAAATTATTTAAAATAGAACTGTTTACATGCAGCTCCAGCCAGGCAAAAAAACGGGCGGTAACTCTGTAGCTATCCGTGTAGTTTTGTGATGATGACCATGCCGGTAACGACCAGCCCGCATTGGCATTATTTACGCCGAATTTATAACGACTATAATCTGCCATACCTTCGGTAAGCCATCCGGGTACACCTCCGGGATAGGCCTGTACAATATGCATTACCTCATGGGTTACTACATCATAATCGGCAGGATTGTTTTTGAACCAGGCCGGGCTAAATGTGGTAATATTATTTGACGTAGCAGCTACGCCGTTATAAGCTGGATCAACCACAAACGTAACATTTTTGGTGGCCGAAGTATTAAAGCGGTTTACCATGGCCGGATAAACAGTAAAAAAAGTATTCACAAAGTTTTGGCGTTCCTGATCGTCAAAAGTAGCCTCTTTATTGGTAAATGTGAGTTTATACCCATTACTGGTGTAAACTACAGTGCCAACAGGTGTAACGGCAGCCGTAATCTTGTTGGATGTTTTACTTGCTGCATTATCCGGTACAGTATTCTCTGATTTTTTGCAGGAAAAGATGGTGCAGGTCAATGCACATGCCCATAAAGCAGGCAATTTAAACAGGTTTCTCATGTTTTACGTTTTGATAGGTTATTAAATATGTATTAACTGGTATTTAGCTTTAAAATATGGTAAAATTTATTTAATAAAACGTTTTACTAATATAGTATAATATTGTTAAAATATATATTATAAAATTTTATTAATTTATATTGTTGGTTTTTAGTTCCAATAAAGAGGTGAAAAAATAATAAAGTATATTATTTAATAATAGGAAACTATTGAAGGGGGTAATATGGAGAGATTTCTTTGAATTATTAAAAACGGGGCTTTTTTAGCTTCAACACTTGTTTGCCATAATCAATAACGGCTTTATACTTCATCAATATATCTCCGCCCAATACACCCAATACTTGCGGATGTCCCATCTGACTGTAAGCTATATTAATGGTGGAAAGATCAAGCACAGCCACCTCAAAGTCGGCGATTGTCATATCACCTATCAGCATTCCACTGATGATTGCCGTGAATGACTCCATGGTATTAGTTCCCAATCCGGTTGAGAGCCTGTCGCTGGCTAATACCGCCATGGTTTCATTGGCCTCCAAAAGCGCTGTGCGGTCAAAGGCGGTTTTGGAAGCTCCCGTATCCAATACTACTATAAAGGCTTTACCAAATAAGGCAACTTCCAGCAGTGGATGAAAACCGTCGTCATGTAGGTCAATGATCTGTAGGGGGATAGATGTCATTTTTTAATTAGTGAGTTATTGAGTTAGTGAATTAGTGATTCCACAGCTCCATTACAAAAAAACAAAAGTGAGCATTTATTCACTAAATCACCCATTCACTAACTCAATAATTAAAATGGGTAACCAATGGCCAGGTTAAATACGCTGTAGCGGAAGTTCATATCCCATTCTTTTTTCCCTGGCCGGTTGTATGGGTATCTAAGCGGTACACCCAAATCGGTACGTAATACTAATACCGATAGGTCAAAACGTAAACCAAAGCCTGCGTCAACGGCCATGTCATTTAAAAAGTTTTTGGTGAAAACCGCACCCGGTTGTAAACCATTGGAGTTTTTTAGCCATATATTACCGGCATCAACAAATAGCGCTCCATATACTATACTAAATAATTTGGGCCGATACTCCAGGTTGGCTTCTATTTTGATATCGCCTGATTGATCAGGGAAAAAGTTACCAGCCGCCACCTTTACAACATAAGAACCCGGACCTATAGTTCGTGCCTGAAAACCTCGCAGACTGTTAGGGCCGCCTATAAAAAACTGTTGACTGTACGGCAGCTGGGTTGAGTTACCATATGGGAGGCCAACTCCTACCAATAATCTGCTGGCAAATGTGCTGTTGGGCCCGGTTTTATGAAAAAACCTGATCTCATTCTCAATTTTTATGTACTGATTAAAGTTGGCACCGAAAATTTGTTTCACTTTGCCTTTCACGGTATCAGCACCGGAAATAATGCCATATAAATTGTTTGACAGACTTACTTTTCCATTATAGTAAAAGGTGTTGGTACGATAATTCTCGGTGGTATTGGTATAGGTGTATCCGTAGCTTGGGCCAAAAATAAATTGTTTATCAATAACATGTTTTAAAGCCGGGTTAGTGTTTTTAGGGTTATTAATACTATCCAGATACAGCTGTGATATATGCTGAGGGTTGACAAAGTTGAAATTGAAAATGTTTAACTCATGAGAGCGATGGACAGATTCTTTCCATTGATAACCAAATGAGGCATTAAAGGAATTTAGTCTGTATAATTTTTGCCGATCGACCAATGTATATCCCAGGGTAACATTAGTATGAGGGATATAGGCATTATCGGCCTTGGGATAAAAAGGGCTGATAAAGCGCGGCCATGATAAAGTTGTTTGTATACCTGCCTGGTAAACATTAAAACCGTTGTTGTTTCCCCCAAACTGTACATCGGTACTACCAAACAAGGTTACTTTTAAAGCTTCGCCACCTTTAAAGGCATTACGGTTAAGCCAGTTAATGTTTATCTGGGTACCGGTATAATTGGCCGATGTGGTACGGCCTAATAACTCCAGTTGTAACGATTTCTTTTTATAGGGTGTTAAAAAATAATATACATCCAGTTTAGCGGAATCTGTTACATCCTCGAATCTGTTCTTTACAAACTTGTACGGCCCAAGATTAACAAAACGGTTTAGTGAATTATTATGGTCGGTTCGGTTATATACTTCGCCGGGGCGCAGCAAGACAGTATTGGCAAAAATATAGCTGTTCACTGTTTTTCGTTTCTCCACAATATTATACCAGCGATATTTTTGTGCTTTATCCAGCATTAATGAAGTATCGCGCAGGGAGTAGCTTGGATATACGTAAATATTATTAATGGTATAAATTTCTTGTGCTCTCTCCGAAATATCGCGTTTAATGGCCACAAAGATATCAACCTGATGACCGGCTATGGTACTGTCAACCCGCATGATGAGGTTTTCGGGGGCGAAGTAATAAAAACCTTCTTCCTTTAGTTTGGCATCAATACGGATACGTTCATTTTTGATCACGTCCAGGTTATAATTATTTCCTGGTTTTAGGAGTGTTTGCGCAGCAGTGCCGGTTACAGCTGTATCAATACTTTCACTACCTGGCGGGAATATTACTTTCCGTATTTTATAGGCTGGTCCGGGTTGAGCGGTATATACTACTTTGGCTGTTTTTTTTGTAGTTACTGTATCGCCGTTCACCTGCGCCTGGAAATAACTTTCGTTCTGTAACCTGTTTTGTAATATACTGCTGTTTTTTTCCATATCAACAGCACTTATCAAAACCGGTGGTTCGCCAAATTTGGTATTGAGCCAATGAGCCAGACCTTTGGTTTTTTTTGTGCGGGTTTTATTATAAATCCAAAGTTTAACCCTTAAGCCCAGTATAGCGCCATTGGGTTTGGGGCGCAGCAAAGGCTGTAATTCCTCGCTTAGAGCTTTGGCATCACTTTTTTTAATATCCTTATCCTGAATTTTTACTTCACCACCGGTATACAGTTTCTGGCCAGAAGCCAGGTACTTGGTATTGCTACAGGCGTTCAGTAAAACTGTTAGTATGAGTATATATCTAAAGTGTTTGCTCATAAGCTTAGTTTGAGGTAGTTGTTTGTTTTTTCTTTTCCTGTTCTTTTTGTTCCTCAGTTTTTGCTGCGTCATTAGCTTTATTGGTGGCGTCGTCCTGTGCTTTTTTCTTGTCTTTTTCCTGTTGCAGGTATTTGCGGCGCATTTCTCGTTCCTGTTGTGTACGCTTGCGGAATATTTCTCTGAAGCGATTGTAATCAACAGTGAGTGTGAACCCTAAACCGGTTTCAATAATCTGGCCCTGGATTACAATAAACTCATCGCGACGATAAGCGCGCAGAGCATAGCGACCATCTTTACTTAATTTGTAATTCACAGATACGTCACCCGCAATATTAGTAGCTTTCTGGCCTTGCTGGTTACCTTCCAGGTTAAAGTTATTGCCTACAGTTACCGTAAGCCTGTCGTTCAGGAACCTTTTGGATAATCCTACATTCAAATCCGTTCGGTTGGTAGCCGTTCCGGATGAGTAGTCCTCGCCGGACGTTAAACCAAAGTTCAAATCAACGCCTTCAATAAGGTTACCGGCCAGTTTATTAAGCTGGTCGCTTAACAAGCTGCTTACGCTGTTACGCACCAACCCTTCGGCCGAAAAGCCGGCTCCCTGGCTTTGCAGTGGGTTATCGCCAATAAAATGCCCTAACACCAATACACCCAGTACCTGCTTGTTCATTTCATTAGGATCCTGTCTTACCTGAGCCAAACGTGTATTAACGTTGGTGGTTACTTCGCTTGATACATTATAAGAACTATCAGGCAGTACAATGTCAAAACTGATATCTGGCGTAAGCAGTTGATTTTTAAGACTCAGGTTTACGTTGAATGGTAATTTTTGCTTGTATTGAACAGAATTATCGCTTGAACCTAGTTGATTTTCAACCAGATCAATGGGAGGTACATTGGCTACATAAATAGCTGTCAGATTAATATTAGCGCTGGTTGGGTCGCCCGTCCAAACAATGGTACTGCCTTTTTTAAAGTTAAACTTGCGTTTTACCGTAGCGTAAGACAGGTTATAAGATCCTGAATTTACCTCATAGGTTCCGGTTAAATTGATCTTACCGCTTGGATCGATCGCTGCATTTAAGCTTGCTTCACCTTTCAGGTGTACCACATCACCGTTGCTTTCGTCTATTACAATGGTAAAGGCGGCGTTTTTATTTACGTTGATAGTGGCGGATACATCCAGCCCTTTCACATTTGATTTTTTCAACGAATCAAGTTGTTTGGCCAGTAAAATGGAATCTAATTTAGGCGCGTTCTGATCAATAAATTCCACTACGCCTTTCCGGTCTTCCACACTTGGATCGGTAGTGGGCAGCACTACTGTCATATCCGTTTTTTCGTTTACTGTCAGGTTGGCATCCACAACGGGTTTGTCCATGTTGCCCCTTATTTTAACACGCGTATCTACGAATAACTTGCCATAATACAACTTGTTATCGGCCTGGGTTGAGTTCATGGCCCTGAAGTTACGGGCATTGATGTCCAAACCGAAAGCAAAATCCGTATAGGTTTTAGTGAAAATGCTACCGCTGATAACCGCTTTATTATCGGTAGAATCAACTAAGGTGAAATCATTAAAACGGATGCCCGCATCGTTAAAGGTGATGCTTTCCTGTGGCATACGGAAGTAGGAATTGAGCATAGCCACATTAAAGCCAACCTTGTTAAAATGAATATCACCGCGCACGGCCGGCGCGCTGGTGGTACCGGCTATCTTAAGCTGACCCGTGATGTTACCTGAAGAGTTGCGCAGGCTGCCAAAACTAAAACCTTCAATGCTTTTCATGCTGAGATTGACGATATTCAGGTTCATATCAAACCGGCTTTCCGGGCTGGTATAGTAGGTGCCTGTGAGATCAACCTGATTGCCCCTACCTGTAATGCTCATGCTGGCCGCATAAGCGTTCTCGGTTTGATTGTTTACTTTAACGGCTATATTGCCTACCGTATCACCTTTGAAATTAAAATCCTTAACATCAATAGCCGCGGTAAACAAGGGCGATTTTTCAAGATTGCTGATTTCGGCTTTGCCATCAATTACACCGCCAACCAGTAATGAATCTTGTTTGGCAATTTTGGTAAGGGCCTCGATTCGGAAATTATTAAAGTTAACAGTAACGGGAGCGTTAAATTCCTGTGGGTTACTATTTATACTGAGTACCTGGTTGGTATTGGTAATAGTGAAATTATGTGCCAATATCCCTTTGGGACCATATTGCAGATAGTTATCGGAGCTAACGGCCCAGGGCATATAGTCAAGCAGCAGGCCATCTTGTGCAAAACTGAACTGGTATTGATTCGGCAAAACGCTAAACACCCCGGCAAGACGGTAGCGATCTTTTTTGGCCGCGTCGCGTACCTCTAAACTCACGTTAAGTTTGTTGTCCTGTGCTTTGCCAGATATACTGGTGTACAGCAGGTCTAAAGACGAGCCTACTTTTATTTCGTCAGCCGCCAAATTGTAGTTCAACGCGTTATTGTTGGTATTAATATCAAGCCTGGCATTGTTAACGGTATTGGTGCCATAAACCACTTTTGGGATGGAACCTTTAACTATTAATTCGCCCGACTCACTGTTAAAGCTACCATTCAGCAATACCGGATCAAGCTGTTTCAGGTCAGGGACAAATTGAGTCAGTAATGGTGTTTTTACTAAATGTGCCTCAAATACAAATTGTTGTGGCGAATATTTTGGTTTAACGGCAGGCGGCGGTGTCTTAGATTTTTGACTTTTAACTTTTGACTTTTGACTTTTCACTGCCACCTGCTGCCCGCCGGCTATAGCGGTATTGAAATATTTATTGATCACATCCTGCAGGGCATCGGCTATTTGAGTAAGCTTGTATTTGCCGGCCATATGGGCAGTCATGATGGGGGTTTTTAAACGCAGGGTACTGCTATCGGCATTTGCTGTCGATTTAAGGCTTACCGTATCCAGTTGTATACGCTGTCCTTTGTTTACCACCAACAGATCGGTGGCCAATATATCGGCGTTCAGGTAATCAGGATCTGCGGTTGGTACATTGGCTACCATTTTGCCGTGAAAACGCATATCGTCCTTTACAAAATTCAGTTTTTGCAGGTTAATGCTATCAACCAGCAGCGTTCCATTAACTGATGGATATTTACGATTTAAATAGGCCTTTGCATCCAGACTGAAATTAATATTAGGGTCCTTCATGCGGGCAACGGCGGTATAGTTACCATTTTCCGAACTACCTTTCAGTACCAAATTTTGGTAAGTATAACCCTTCACGTAAGCTTTAGTCAGGTTGCCGTTAAACTGTATGCTAGCTTTTTTAGGATCAAGACTTACACCCTTCAGGTTGGCATCCATGGTTATTTTACCAACCATTTGCGGCTGCTTGGTTAGCGCGCCCACATTCAGGTCATTAGCTTTGATGTGAGCCGTATACATTTCCTTGCCTTTATGCTCGCCGTTTTTCATGGCGGCAACCAGGTCAACCGCGCCATAGCTGGAGCGCAATTGCATTTTGGTATCAAAGTTGGTCATACCGCCTTTGAATGTACCTTTCAGGTTCATTTTTTCAGGAATGCTCACATTAGGAGGGATGCTGCCCGCCGGAGCCAGTTTGGCTATATCCCTGCTGCTGGTGGTGAAATCGGCAATGTTAATATCAAAATAAGCCTTATTCACATCAGGCAGACCTTTCATTTTGGCTGATGCTTTGATATAGGTACTACCTAATCCACTTACTTCAAGGCTGGGGATATCCAGATTATTTACCTGACCTTTAACTTTACCATTTATTTTGAATACCGCGCCAGGCGAACTTTTAAAAGGTTCCATAGTAGCCATTGTTGGCATCAGCAGCAGTACATCTTTTAAACCGAGGCGACTCCCATCTAAATTAGCGTTGACACCCAGGGCGCCAATATTTTTGGTGATAGCGTCAATAGAAGGATAACGCACCTGTACCGATTTTTGAAGAACGGTTTGTGGGGTTTCCAGCAATAGATCGTTCATATACGCATTGGTTGGCCCGTAAAAGAAAGCAGTGTGAAATTTATTGATTTTTAATCCGCTTTTTTCACTAAAGGCGAAGGAGTTGATCTTGCCTGAAATAGTATCGGGGTTATAAGAAATGTTCTCCGCCTCGGCGTTAAGGCTCCGAATGTCCATATGACCGAAATCAAGTCCTTTGGGTATGGCCTTTTGTGCTTCGTTATCAAATTTGATGTTATCGTTAGTGAAATTTACTTTACCCAAAGTAACGGCCCACTTAGATGTTTGTGGAGATGATACCAGCGTATCGAGTTTTTTGGCAGCTTTTACAATAGCTTTTTGTACCGTTTTGGGTTTAGCCAGGCTCAATGCCGCATTGGTATTACTGAGTTCGATACTTTTAATACCTACTTTTTGTTTCTTCAGATCGATCTTATCCATATCAACCAAAAGTTTGTTCAGATTAACATTGGCGCTCATCTCGCTGCTTTGGTAATCAACTTTGATCTTCGATACATCAATAACACCCAAATTCAGATCCATATTGAGCGGTGTAGTAGCTGTATCAACAGGAGGCGGTCCGGTTGGAGTTTGGATAACCCGCGCGTTAACATCAGATAGTGTGATTTTTGGTATGGTGAATTTCATTTTATCCATATCAAAATCTTTGATCCGGGTATCAAAATGCCCGAGCAGGAATTTAACGTCATTACCGGTGATCTTATCTTTGTATTTGATATTGATACGGTCAAGATTAATCTTATCCAATGAGAATTTCATCGTTGAGGTAGTATCTTCGGGTTTTACCTCTTTTTTTTGCTCACCCACAAAAGCTTTGATGATATAATCGAAATTGAAAACACTATCTGCTCCACGGTTTACATTGGCTGTGATACCCTGTAAGTTGATCTCATTAATCTCTACCTTATTGTGAAATAATTTAAACAGGCTGATATCTACTTTTAATTTTTCGCCGGCAATCAGCGTGTCTTTTTTCTGATCTTCAAAATAAACATTTTCTAATACCAGTAGTTTAGGCAAGCCCAGGCTAATATGGCCTATTTGTACTTTGGTGTGGATTTTTCCCTGCAAAAAATTTACCGCTTTATCCTTGGCAAAATTCTGCACTGCAGGAACCTGTATCAGAATAACGATAAGCAGCACCAGGAAAATGATACTTGCAATTATCCAGAGTATGGTTTTTAGGGCTATTCGTCCAATTTTTTTCAACTGTATAAATTTTTCAAGGGTGATGATCGTTCACTGTCAAACATTCAAACAGTATACTTTAGATACCTGTTTGATTAGTCCGGTTTAAGTTACAGCTTCATCAGCAAAATAACTAAACACCTCAACCCATAGATAAAAAAATTATCGGGCTTAGTTTTTCAACACATGATGCGGCAAAGTTGTTTTATTGATAACTTTGTATTTCTACAGGATTTTGCTGAAAAGGATTCATTATGCCAGATTTTTCTCATTTACACGTACATACCCAATTTTCATTACTTGATGGTGCTGCCGATATATCAAAACTATATAAAAAGGCTGCAGCTGATGGTATGAAGGCATTGGCCATAACCGATCATGGCAACATGTTCGGGGTATTTAAGTTTGTGGCTGAAGCCGGCAAGCATAATGTAAAACCTATTGTGGGCTGTGAGTTTTATGTGGTGGAAGACAGGCATAAAAAACAATTTACCAAGGAGAAAAAAGACGTGCGCCGCCACCAGCTGATGTTGGCCAAAAACCCCGAGGGTTACAAAAACCTGGTGAAGCTATGCTCCTTAGGGTACATGGAAGGATTATACAGCAAATGGCCGCGTATTGATAAAGAGCTGATATTAAAATACCATAAAGGCCTCATTGCTACTACTTGCTGTATTGGTGCATCAGTGCCCCAGGCTATATTACGCGAGACACCAGAAAAGGCAGAGGAGGAATTTAAATGGTGGCTTGATCTGTTTGGCGAAGATTTTTATATCGAGCTGCAACGCCATGAAATTCCGGAGCAAACCACTATTAATAATGTGCTGCTTACTTATGCTAAAAAGTATAATGTAAAAGTGATATGCTCCAATGATTCGCACTATGTGGATCAGCAGGACTCCAATGCCCACGATATTTTGCTGTGTGTAAACACCGGTGATATGCAAAGTACGCCGATTGCGACTGATGAAGAAGGCGGCAAGGGCTATCGTTTTGGTTTTCCTAACGATCAGTTTTATTTTAAAACACAGGCAGAAATGGGCAGTCTGTTCTCTGATATTCCCGAATCGTTGGATAATACCAACGAAATTGTGGATAAAGTAGAGGTGTTAAAGCTAAAACGGGATATCCTGTTGCCCAATTTCATTATCCCGGAAGAGTTTAAGATCCACAACACACCCGATGCTGATACGCTGAACCAGTGGGAATATTTAAAACACTTAACCTTTACAGGCGCTAAGGAGCGCTATATAGATATTTCGCCCGAAACAGAGGAGCGTATCAACTTTGAGTTGTTCACCATACGTACCATGGGTTTTGCCGGATACTTTTTAATTGTAGCCGACTTTATTAAGCATGGCCGGGATATCGGCGTATTTATTGGGCCGGGTCGTGGTTCGGCCGCGGGATCGGTGGTGGCTTACTGTACAGGGATCACCAATATCGACCCGATGAAGTATAATCTCCTGTTCGAGAGGTTCCTTAACCCGGATCGTAAGTCTATGCCCGATATTGATACCGACTTTGATGATGCCGGTCGGCAAAGGGTGATTGACTATGTGGTAGAAAAATATGGCAAAAACCAGGTAGCGCAGATCATTACCTATGGTTCCATGGCTGCCCGTACCAGTATACAGGATGTGGGCCGGGTGCTGGATATGCCGCTGCCCGAAATGGCGGCCCTTAAAAAGCTGGTTCCTGAAACTTTGGGTATCACACTTAAAGAAGCCATTGAACAGGTGCCCGAGCTGAAAGAGATTGTAAAAGGGAACGACCTGCGCGGGCAGGTACTGCGGGAGGCCGAAAAGCTCGAAGGTTCGGTTCGTAATACCGGTGTACACGCAGCAGGTATCATCATTGCGCCTTATGACTTAACGGATATTGTACCGGTAGCAACCGCCAAAGACTCCGACTTATTGGTTACCCAGTACGACGGACGTGTAATTGAGGATGCAGGCGTTATCAAGATGGACTTTCTTGGGTTAAAGACCCTGACCATTATTAAGGACGCGCTGCGGATGATCAAACAAAATCATGGCGTACACATTGATATTGATTACATAGCGCTGGACGATCAAAAAACGTATGAACTTTATCAGCGGGGAGATACTAACGGAACGTTCCAGTTTGAAAGTGATGGTATGCAAATGTACCTGCGCGATCTGAAACCCGATAAGTTTGAGGATTTAATTGCCATGAACGCTCTTTATCGTCCTGGACCGATAGAGTACATCCCCAACTTTATTAAACGTAAACATGGGCAGGAACCTATTGTGTTTGACCTTCCGGATATGGAGGAATACCTGGGTGAAACCTATGGTATTACCGTATACCAGGAGCAGGTGATGCTTTTGTCGCAGAAGCTGGCAGGCTTTAGTAAAGGTGATGCCGACGTACTGCGTAAAGCCATGGGTAAAAAGCAAATTGAGGTGTTGAACAAAATGGAGGCCCAGTTTATGGACGGGGCCGTTGCCAAAGGACACCCCAAAGATAAGCTCACCAAAATATGGACCGACTGGAAAGCTTTTGCACAATACGCTTTCAATAAATCGCACTCCACTTGTTACGCCTTTGTAGCGTATCAAACGGCCTTTTTAAAAGCGCATTACCCATCTGAATATATGGCTGCGGTTTTAAATAACCAGAATAATATAGAAAAGATCACCTTTTTTATGGAGGAATGCCGCCGGATGGGGCTGGAAGTTTTGGGGCCGGATATCAATGAATCGGACATGTCATTCGCGGTAAATAAAAAGGCGCAGATCCGTTTTGGGTTAACCGGTGTTAAAGGTGTTGGCGATAAAGCGGTTGAAAGTATTATTGAAGAGCGTGCGGCTAACGGCCCTTATGAAACTTTATATGATTTTGCCCGCAGATCAAATACCCGGAGTGTAAATCGTAAATCATATGAAAACCTGGTTTACGGGGGAGCTTTTGATGGCTTTGGCGTACACCGGTCGCAGTTTTTTGCCAAGACGGAGCTTGGGGTATTAACAGGTGTTGAACGATTGATCAAGTACGCCAATGATTATCAGAATGTACAAAGCAGTTCGCAATCCTCATTATTTGGCGGTTCGGTAGCCTCCTATGTGCCGGAACCCGCTATGCCCGATGTGGAAGAGTGGCCGCTGATTGAGAAATTGAAATACGAAAAAACGGTGATCGGTATATATTTAACCGGCCACCCGCTCGATAATTATAAAATTGAGTTGGAGCGGTTCTGCAACAGTACTGTAAGTGATCTGAAACTGGTACAAAAAGCACGTACAGGTGAGGGTGGGGAAGAGATCATGAGTGCCTTTAACGAATTACGTAAACGGGGCGAGATACGCATTGGTGGCCTGGTTGGTAATGTGCAGCATAAAATGACGAAGACCGGTAAGCCTTTCGGTACCTTTGTATTGGAAGATTATAACGAATCATACGAGTTTGCCTTGTTTGGCGAGGATTATGTGAAATTTCGTAACCTGATGATGGATGGTTATTTTCTGCACATCAAAGGTAACATCGAAGAAAAATTCAGGCAAAAAGATAACTGGGATCTGCGTATACAGGTGATGAGCCTGTTATCGGAAATGCGCGATAAAATGACCAAATCATTAACCGTTTGTCTGGATGTAAACAGTTTGAACAGCAAGTTGCTGGATGATATTCAGCAAGCCATTATGGTAAACAACGAAAAGTACCCGGTTCAGAACTGTAAACTGCGTTTTTTAATTAAGGACAGGGAAGAAGCACTACAGGTTGAGCTAGCCTCCAAATTATTCAAAGTAAACCCCAGTGACGATCTGATGGCCGATATTTTTAATTTGACCAATATACAGCCGGTGCTGAATTAAATTAATTAGTAACGGAAGTAGCCTTCTGTCTGGAATTGTATTGGTATAAGCTTAAAAAAAATGTAAGCGGGGTAGTTATACATAGTAGCCCAAATCCAAGTGGGGCGAATCCGATACATGCGGTAGCGCATTTAATATCTGATGGCAATAACCACATGGAAACAATTACACCCGCTACTGACAGTATTAATCCTAACAGAAACGATAACCCTGCTATAGCTGCAAGAGAGCAATTGATTTTAGAGTTAATTCTTTTAAATGAAAAAATAACCTGAATACCAGGGGCTATCAAAAGCATCAGCAGTGGGATATAAAATGAAAGCATTTGTGATTGGATTACTTTTTATTAATACCCATGTTTAATAAAAGTAACCCTATATTCAATATCTATAGGTAGCTCATTATATTATCGGCAATCAAACAAATTATTTGATTTTTATAATTTCTGACTAAATAATTCAATTAGTCAATAATTGAGTGAAATGTTGATAACTTAGCATTAGCTAATGCCATGGGATACCTTGTTTTTACCATTATTGTGGGTTTACATTAATTAGCCTTGATTTTAAGTAATTATTTGATTTTCAGTAAAATAAGCCCATGTTAACCATGAAAAGTGTAAACCCATGTAAACCCACTTTTGGGCTTTTGCTGAACTTGTTTTTAAAACTTTAGTAAGAAACAATCATGGTGGATGTTTATATTTATATTAATATAATTGTCACATTGTCAGGTCGCAGTTGTGGCAAGCTATTTGAATAGTATATATTTGTAATACAAAAATTAAAAAATAGAAATCATGGCTTTAGAAATAACTGATGCGAACTTTGACGAACTTGTGCTGAAATCAGACAAACCCGTACTTATTGACTTTTGGGCAGAATGGTGTGGTCCTTGTAGAATGGTAGGTCCGGTTGTTGAAGACATTGCAAAAGAGTACGCAGGTCAAGCCGTTGTTGGTAAAGTTGATGTTGACAACAACCCTGGTATATCAATGAAATACGGAATCCGTAATATCCCTGCTTTATTATTCTTTAAAAACGGCGAAATTGTGGACAAACAAATTGGTGCTGTTCCAAAATCAGTTTTAACTGATAAATTGGCTAAGCAACTGGCATAATTATAAAAGGCAAAAATTAAGTTTATTGATAGCTTAATTCACCATATTTATTACCTTAAAAAAGCGTTACCTATTTGGTGACGCTTTTTTTATACCCTATATTAGCCCTATGTCCCGGTTAAATGATGATCAGCAAATAAGGCAACTGGCCAATCTGGAACTATTGGCCCGCCAGGTGGTAGAAGGGTTTATAACCGGCCTGCATCAAAGCCCATTTCACGGATTTTCTGTAGAGTTTGCAGAACATCGCTTGTACAATAATGGTGAATCAGTAAAAAATATCGACTGGAAATTACTGGCCCGAACCGAAAAACTGTTTGTAAAGCAGTTTGAAGAGGAAACCAACCTGCGCTGTTATTTACTGCTGGATACTTCATCATCTATGAATTTCCCCGAAAAGGGGTTGAGTAAACTGCAGTTTTCCGTTTATGCTGTGGCCTCATTAATGTATTTATTTAAAAAGCAACGTGATGCTTTTGGCTTATGCCTTTTTTCGGATAAAATTGATTGGCTGAGCACCGCCAAATCAACCAGCACACATTTATTTCACCTGTATGCCGAGCTGGAAAAAATGTATAACACTCCCCGGGTAAATACAGTTACCCATATAACCGATGTACTACATCATATTGCCCAGGAGATACATCAGCGTTCGATGGTGATCATTTTTAGTGATATGTTGGAGAATAACCTTGATGCCGAAAAATTACAATCGCTGTTTGCTGCCATACAGCACTTAAAATTCAATAAACACGAAGTAGTTGTATTTAATGTCCACGATAAGCAAAAAGAACTCGATTTTAATTTTGATAACCGTCCCCACCATTTTATAGATATGGAAACTGGCGCCGAGATAAAAGTACATCCCGGTAAAATACGCGATGCTTATAGAAAATCTTTAGAGGCATACCGACATGAGCTGGAACTCAAATGCGCGCAATATCATATTGATTTGATTGATGCCGATATACAGGAAGGCTACCAAAACATACTAAAGACTTACCTGGTGAAGCGAAATAAGATGATATAAAAAAAGGCTATCCTTAAATAAAAATAGCCCTCTTAATAGGGGTAACACTTACTAAAACTGCCCAAAGTAATAAACTTTGAATGAAGATTTAGTGAAGTTAAGCCAGATGATCAAATATCAGCTTTACAGAAGTTCCCTTGTTTTTTACCGAGCTTATTTTAACCTTAATATTATGAAAAGCGGTTATGCTTTTCACTATGGCCAGGCCTAAACCATAACTTTCTTTTTCGTCGGTGTCAAACTTCTCAAAGCGGTTAAAGGCATTTTCAATTTGCTTTTGATCCATGCCTGCACCGGTATCAGCAATGGTAATAGCGTAAACATCATCGTTAAGATCATCACTAATGGTAATACTTCCTTTGGGATTGTTGTATTTGATGGAGTTGTTGATGATATTGAACAGTAAGGTATGCATAAGCGGGCGATTACCTTGAATAGAATAAATGTACTTGAGATGATTGGTAAACGTGAGGTGTTTTTCCTCTATACGATCTTCCAATTCTTCATGTATTTCTTTTACTACTCCGGCTATCATCACCATATCGGCTTTGTCAAATTGGTTGTTTTCTACCTTTGATATAAGCAGTAAACTATTAATGATAGATTTTAGGCGATTGAGCGTTTTCAGCGAAGCATGCATCTTATTCTCGCTGCCTTCACTTAAATCTTCATGTAAGAGTATATTTTCAAGCCTTGAACTGATGATGGATATCGGTGTAAGCAATTCATGTGACACATTGGCTATAAATTGCTTTTCCAGTATAAAAAGGTTGGATATCTTTTTCATTAACGAACTTATACTGTCATCAAGCAATTCAAAGTCCTGGGTTGTTGTTTGAATTTTTTCATAATCAAAGTTCATGGGATCATTTACTTTGATCAGCTTGCGGTCAATGATCTTATAAAATGGAGCAAGCAAAAATTTGGTAAACACCAGGTCACTGATGAGTGTAAGTACCAGTGCAATAAATAATACGAGTAAAGTAAACTTTTTGATGATCGACTTTAACTCTTCAACCGATTCAATCGCCTCGCCTATTTGAAGCAAGTAAGTATGTCCGTTAAAATTAAATTTATGGGATAGAATGCGATAAACTTGAAAGTTCTTTTTGTCGAGGTTACGAGGCTCGGTTGTAAATTTTACTTCTTTTGATACATTGGGATCATATTTAGCAGCAGGTGTAATGCTGATAAACTCCTCCTTTAAGATATTATAATCGGTATAAACCTGCTGGCTGCTCAAAAAGCGGTTGATCTCATTTGATTCAAGGCTTTTTAAAGTTTCTTCCTTATCATCCTCTAAACGTACCTCAATGTGGTTATAGGAAATTTTTTCAATGGATAACAGGATAAGCAGGCCGGTAAATAAAATGATGGCTACTTTGGTTAATGTATTATACAGTGCCAGCTTTACCTGAAGTTTCATTTGTAGGTGTATTTAAATATTAATACGGTAACCTATGCTCCTTACGGTTTCAAACCAGTCAATAGGAATGTATTGCGATAGTTTTTTGCGAAGGTTTTTCACGTGCACATCCACAAAGTTAGAGTCTGAGTTGATCTCCAGTACATCACCCCACACATGCTCGGTTAAGTTGGTGCGGGATATTACCCGGTTTTTATTCAGCACCAGGTAGTTGAATATTTCAAACTCTTTTTTAGTCAGGTTAATGCGCTCATCATTATACATCACTGTACGGTTCTGGATATTAACGCGCAGGCCTTTGATATTGATATCATTACTCTCTAAACGGTGCTTTCGGCGTGTGATGGCGTGCATGCGGGCCAAAAGTTCGCTTAATGAAAATGGCTTGGCCAGGTAATCGTCGGCGCCTTGCTCCAGACCCATTACACGATCGTCAACTGCTCCGCGGGCGGTGAGTATAATAACCGCGTCGTCACGTTTTTCCAGGGCCTTCAGCATTTTTAGGAGGTCAAAGCCGTCACCGTCGGGCAAACCAAGGTCAAGCAGTATAAAGTCATAGTTGTTTACAAATATCTTTTCCTCTGCGGATTTTTTGGTGCGCGCGTGTTCAACCGTAAAACCTTCATGACTTAAAAACTCATCTACTTCAAGGGCCAAACCCTTTTCGTCTTCAACAATTAATACATTCATACGCCTGCAATTTACAAAAGATATAAGAATCAAGGTGAATTTCGGAATTCGGATTTTCGATTTCGGACTTTGTCTGTAAGTTGATTCATCATATTACAGCAGGACCTATATTTTGAAAATCCGAAATGAATACAAATTACTCAAATCAATTTACAGTTAATACTGTTAAAGAATAAATACTACCTTCTATATGAGACTTTCCATCGAACGAAAACCCATAAGAGTTAATCCCGATCCCAAACGCGTTATAGCCAGATTCTTTTTCAATGGGAACGACCGAGCTAAAGAAGTGATAGAACGCGTAATGGACATCAGCGAAGAAGAGGCCTTCGGTATCATTTCGCCATTGTTGCAGGAGTATTCCAAACGGCACCGTAACATTACCAGGGTATTAAATCGGCATTGCAGTAAGCTAAAGCCATTATTTAGCGAACTGAATATTGATTTTGACACAATCACGGTTTACCGTAAACTATTGATAGGCTCCTATTTTACACACGAATATTCCATCGAATCGGCGGCGTTTTTTAACCCATCAATCGTAGAGGACCCCGACCAGACCGAACTGGAAGACGGCCAGAAACGAGTGATCATCAGTTTCAGGGCAGTGGGTGAGGGGCATATCTCCTCCATCACTTTCAGACGGGCTTTGATTGATAAATACAATAACATCACTATTCAGCCTTCAGGCAGCTATATTGATGAGGCTGAAATTGTAAGAAACGCGGTTTATAATAAAAAACTGTTTTTTGAAAAAGCAGCTATCACCCAGATCAGTATCGATGTGATCAATGAGCTGGAATCTAAACTCGACCACCATTTTGAATATGCCAACCTGCGCCGTATTATCCTCGATTCACAGAAGCTGCAGGAAAGCGATATGAAACGCCTGGAGTATGATAAAGTACTCTGGCTGGCTGATTCCTACTATGAGATCGTATTTTCGCTGGATACCGATATATCAGACAGGGTTATATTCCCCATATCGGAGTATGAACGGAAGGGCATCGAAGACGCCCGCTTTGTGAAATTCTTCAACGAGGATGGCACGTACGTATACTATGCCACCTATACGGCCTATGATGGTTCGCTGATTATGCCTAAATTGCTGCAAACCACTGATTTTTATAATTTTAAAATTATGCCCCTTTATGGTGCGGGCGCCCAGAATAAGAATCTGGCGCTTTTTCCACGCAAGGTGAATGGCAAGTTTGTGATGATATCCCGTATTGATGGCTGTAATAACTATATCATGTACTCCGACAAGATCAACATCTGGGAAAAGCCCATGTTGCTGCAGCAGCCTAAATTTACCTGGGAGTTTATCCAGATAGGCAACTGCGGATCGCCGATTGAAACCGAGGAGGGCTGGATTATGATTACCCACGGCGTAGGCCCCATGCGGCGCTATGTGCTGGGTGCAAGCCTATTGAAGCTGGATGACCCAACCATTGAAATTGGCAGACTGAAAGAGCCCCTGCTGATCCCAAACAGCGATGAGCGCGAAGGGTATGTGCCCAATGTACTCTACTCTTGCGGAACTATTGTACATAACGACAAACTCATTATCCCTTACGGGGTGTCCGACTCATCAACGGCCTTTGCCGAAGTTTGCCTGGACGAGCTGCTCAAAAAATTAAAAGAGGATGCGGCGGAACATAAAGCAAAAACCAAGAAGCAGAAAGCTTGATCCAAAAACTTTTTAAACCTTGAATTTTAACACTTTTCGGATCAAAATAGGATGAAAATCGCCTAAAAAACGCTCGAAAAACTCTCATTTTAACACTTTTTAACAAATTTAAACGCGATTTTGAGCTGTTTTTTAAACTTTAAAAAGTATTAAATATTTGATTGTCAAATAACTATACGAAAAATGGCCGATTTTTGAGCCATTTTTCTCTTAACTAAACAGCCCGTTTTTTCCTTTTTGATCGGGAAAAAACGGGCTGTTTGTGTATTGTAAATATACTAAATTATCGGCAGATTTTTGCCGATAAATTTTTCCAATGTCAACTTTAAATGTTCAAAACCCATTAGCTATCCCTATCGGCTTTCCGGTTTTTTTGTCAACGGGCATTGGGGCGTTCCAGTTTTTTAACTGATCTCTTAACTGTTTTAGCAGCTGGGTTGTTTTAGCTGGATCCTTTCCGGATAAGTCCTCTGTTTCCGAAATGTCGTTTTTTAAATTATAAAGCTGCATGCTGCTGTCGCGCATGTGGTAAATCAGTTTCCAGTCGCCCTGGCGTATGGCGCTGCAATAGTTAATGCCGGGGCCATCTTCGGGGATCCATTTATTAGGATAGTGCCAAAACAAAGAACGCTGGTTATCGGTATAGGCTGCATTCTTTAAAACCGGTACAAAACTTTTTCCGTCTATTTTCTGGATGGTCCGATAGTTTTTTACACCGGCCATTTCCAATATGGTTGGGAAAAAATCCTCAATAATTACATACTGGTTTGCTATGGATGCTGGTTTGGTTATTCCCGGCCATTTTACCATCATGGGCTCGCGGATGCCGCCTTCATTTACAGAACCTTTCCCGGCTTTGAGTGGGGCGTTTTGAGTATGTGCTGGTCCGTCCCTTGGTGGGGCCAGGCTTAAACCGCCATTGTCGCTCATAAATATAATAATGGTATTGCCATCTGCGTGCTGCGCTTTTAGGTAATCCATGATATCGCCCAGGCTTTTATCCATACCTTCAATCATGGTGGCGTATTTGGCCTCCTGCATATCCAGGCCGGCATCCAGGTATTTTTGATAGAAGCGCTTATCGGCCATCAGCGGAGCATGAACGGCATAATGAGCCATATTTAAATAAAACGACTGCTTGTTCCGGATAGGTTCATCCAGTGCTTTTAGGGCCTCTTTGGTAAGGGCCTCCGTTAAAAAAGTTTCTGTTCCAAAATATTCTTCCAGATCGGGCACGGCCTGTGGTGTGGCTTTACCGGGCATATTTCCATAATTCTCGGTACCCAGATAGCTTTGCGGGTGCCCGGCCGCATGGCCCGAAATATTGACCATAAAACCCATGTTATATGGATTAGCCCCGGGCGTTCCGGCCGATGCCCAATGTGCCTTACCTACATGAATGGTATAGTACCCGGCAGCTTTAAGTAACTCCGGAAATGGTGTTGCATACAAGGTGTGTGCTATTCCCGGCTGTGGACTTAAACCATTGTAATTCCATTCGGCGGGTAAAAACTGATCGTCTTTGGCATCGGTTGGCTCGTTACGTTGCGGCGATGTCCAATTGGTAATGCCATGATGTGCGGCGTTCATACCGCTAAGCATGCTGGTTCGGGAGGGGGTACAAACAGGTGCAGCATAGGCATTGGTAAACTTCATCCCTTCGCGGGCAAGCCGCTCCATATTGGGTGTATGATAGCGTTTATTTAAAGCGGTTGCCTCCGTCCAGAAAGGTAAAGAGGTATCCTGCCAACCCATATCATCAACCAGGAATACAATAATGTTTGGGCGCGATTGCGGCTGTTTCTGGGCTTTGGCTATAGATATTTGTCCAAATACCAGCAAGGCGCCTATCGCGCTTTTAAGTAAAGATGATTTCATTTGTAGGGCTTATTTATGGCTAGCCTAATATCAAACATTTTTGATATAAGTTCAAATAGATGATACAGCTATCATTTATAACTATCTTATACTTTCCAAATTGATAGTATGCTACTTCAAGGTAAGTATATGGTATCGGAGATGTGTTTGCCGCAGATTTGCATAAAAATTAAAAAACTTTTATGCAAAAAAGAACCCTTTACATTTTAGCAGTAGGCATTTTCGGCATCGGAACTACGGAGTTTGGTGTTATTGGCATTTTGCCGCAACTGGCATCGGCATTTCATGTAAGTATCCAGCAGGCAGGGTGGTTGTTAAGCGGCTTTGCATTGGCTGTTGCTGTTTCTGGTCCGTTTATGATGCTATTTTTATCGGCCTTCAACAGAAAAAACTTACTGGCTTTTGTTTTGGGCGTATTTACCTTGTCCAACCTGTTATCCATCGTGTCGCCAAATTTTGGCTTCCTGTTGGCGGCACGGATACTGCCTGGTTTTTTTCACCCGGTTTACTGGTCTATCGCTTTATCAACCGCAGCCAATATAGTGGCCGAAAAGGAAGCACCCAAAGCTGTCGGCGTTGTATTTGGTGGCTTTACCATTGCCAGCATCATAGGCGTACCAATGGCTACCCTAATGGCCGATGTATTTAACTGGAAAGCATCATTCATGCTCTATGGTTTTATAAACCTTGTTTCATTGGCTGGCTTGCTGCTCTTTTTACCCGATATTCCGATCCCGGTTAAAAAAGACACCGTATCTCATGCCGGTATTTTGAAAAAGAAAATATTATGGCTGAATTTACTGCTGGCTTGTTTTATAATAGCGGCCATGTATGCTACTTATGGCTACATGGCCGATTATTTAGGCAAAGTAAATCGCATGAATGGCAAGCAGATCAGTATACTGCTCTTTGTTTTTGGGATAGCAGGTGTTTTGGGCAATTATTTGGCGGGTAAATTTTTGAGTAAAAACAGAACGGTTACCACATTGCTGTTTATACCCGCCTTAGCTGCCGCACATATATTGCTTTATTTTTTAGGCGCCCAATTACTGCCGATTGCCCTGATGGTAGCCGTTTGGGGATTGATCCATACGGGTGGTTTTTTGATCAGCAATATTACGGTTACCTCTTCGGCTCCAGAGGCTCCAGAGTTTATCAATAGCATTTTTACCTCCTGCGGAAACATCGCTGTAACAATGGGCACATGTGTTGGAGGATATTGGATAGTGAAATTTGGTATCCATCAAATTGTATGGTCGAGTGTATTGCTACTGGTATTGGCATTGGTGATGATCCTGGTAAAAGAAATACAAGCCAAGGTTTAAGCTATATTCTGTTGATGTCACAAGCAAGGCGCTTTCAATAGTACGGGGTGGGGGAAGAGTTCAAAAAATATTAACTTTACCTTCACCAATTACTAAAACATATGGGTAGCAAAGAACGCGTAGAACGTTTAAAAGCAGAAGTCCATCAGCTTATTTTGGATGCAGCAATGGGTATCGTTAAAAATGAAGGATGCGAGGCCGTAAGCATCCGGAAAATTGCCGATACTATTGAATACAGCCCAACTATTGTATATTCTTATTTTCTGAACAAGGAAGCGGTTTTGATTGAACTGTCCAAACGGGGTTTTATCATGCTGATCAATTGCATACAGCAGCAGTTGGCATCCGTAACCGGTGCAAAAGAAAGAATGGAAACTGTACTGAGAGCTGTTTTATATTTTGCTACCAACGAAAATGAACTTTACCAGTTAATGTATACGGTAGGTACCAGTGTTGAGGATGTTGGAAAAGCATTTCCTGCACTATCCACATTTATCAACGTATTCCGTGAGGAAATGCGACCTGTAGTAAAAGGAAATACATTTACAGAGGAGATTTTTTGGTGTAATTATCTCATTTGCATGTCTTTTGTACACGGATTGGTTGCGTTAAATCGCTATTATAAAGATATAGACCCTGCCATGAACAATATGGTATTAAAAAAAGCCATTGGAGGGATTATTGGCACTATTGAGCTTTCATAAGCATCACCCATGGTACTAAAAAAGCATCGATCCCCCCTTTAGGGGGTTAGGGCGCCAATATCTGCTGATACAATCCTAAATAATCAGCTACCATTTTATCTTTCGAAAACCGTGAAGCCGCCCAGGTATGACAAGCCACCCGGTCAATAGTATGGATCTGCTTTACTGCATCTACGGCTTCATCAATGGTATCCACCAAAAAACCGGTTTCGGTATCCCTGATCAGTTCCGGCATCGATCCGCGGTTAAAGGCGATCACCGGAGTACCGCAGAGCATAGCCTCGGCTACACTCATACCAAAAGGTTCGTTAAAGCTGATGGGGTGCAGCAGGGCATAAGCCTTGCCCAACAATTGTTTCCGCTTTTCTGGTCCGGCATGACCGATGTACTCTATTTCGCCGGATAAAAATGGCTCTACTTTTTCTCGGTAATAATTTTCATCCTGAATGATGCCTGCTATCAGCAATCTGCGTTTACTTTTTTTGGCAATGGTTATAGCCTCGGCTGTGCCTTTATCCGGATGGATACGACCAAAATAGAGCAGGTAATCATCCGGCTTTTCGTAAAATTCAAAATCGGCGGTATCCAGACCATTATAAACGGTGGCTAGGTATTCCAGTTCCGGGCTGCGATCAGCATTGCTGATGCTTACGTAATGGCCTCTGCGGTTATATTTTTTATACACCGGGATAATGCGGGGCGATGAAAAGCCGTGTATGGTAGTGATGAGGGGTGTGTTGATTAGCCCAGAATAAGTAAGGGGCAAAAAATCAAAATTATTATGGATGATATCAAAGCGTGCGGCCTGTTCCATCAGATTGCTGATGTGCAGGCATTCCAGCACTTTGGCATCCTGACCGCGGTCTTCCTCGTAACCCATGGCACAAACCGATTCCAGTTTGCCAGCGGTTATCGAATCGCCGGTAGCAAAAAGGGTAACATCGATGCCCAGTTTTATCAAACCTTCGGCAATGTTTGATGCTATCTGTTCCCAGGGCCCATAATGCCTGGGCGGTGTGCGCCAGGCAACCGGCGCTAATACGGCAACCTTCATTTTAATTAGTGAATTAGTGAGTTATTGAATTAGTGAATGGGGAATAGTGAGTAGGAGCGATTAAAAAAGGGATAAATCCCAATAACTCACTGCTAACCATTTACCTCTCACTAACAGATCTCCATTTTCTGATTACCATACTTGTTGTATTCGTATTCGAGTTCGAAGGCTTTCAGTACCGTTAAGTGCGATATGAGATAGGCCAGCGTACTTTCGGCGCCCTGGTTGCGGTTGATGCCGGTGGGCAGCAAGCCGTCACAGCAGCCTTTGGTTTCATGATCATACAGTGGCGCACGCAGCGTGTTTTCGCCCAGGAACCATTTATAGCTCAGGAACATTTTTTCGACATATTGAGGCACCCGGAATATCTGGTAGGCCTGGAAATGCATCAGCACCATAGCCATGGTTTCAATAGCCTGTTGGTCAAACGTCGGAAAACTACCGCCGCGATAATACCAGCCATCGTTACCTACCGGACTCAGATAACCGTTTGACAGCGTGAGCTTGTCCAGGAAGGCCATTGTAGCCAGGGCTATCCGTTTGGCATCCTCGTTGCCGGTAATTTCGCAGGAGTGCAGTAGGGCCAGCGGCAGTATGGCGTTATCATAGGTCATTTTTTCCTCGAACCATTGCCAATCGGCTGATTGAGTATTTTCATAAGCATCAATCAGTGGTTGGGTGAGCTGGTTCAGTATGTTTACCATGCCCTCGTCGGTTGGATAAACCTGTAGGTATGAACTGATGCCGATGATGGTATTAGCCATGCCCCTTAAATGTTCCAGTTTTTCAAAGTGCGGTACCGATTTATGGAATATCTCCAATGCGAACTCCCTGTACGAGTTGCTGGCCGCGCAGCCAATGAGATGGCCCAGCGCCCAGATGGTACGACCGAAAGAATCCTCTGAACCTACCTCGTCCAAATACCTGCGATCAAAGCTCAGGAAATTACGGAAATTACCATCGTCCGTTTGCATGTAGTGAATATAGCTGAGGTAGATGGGCAGCAGCTCAAATGCTTCGCGGCTTTTACTACGCTGATAAGCCATCAGCGCCATAATAAGGGCTCGAGCATTATCATCTAAACAATAACCCTCTTTTAAATTGGGTATGCCGTATTTGGCGTGTTGTACAATGCCAGTATCATCGGTTAAGCGCAGCACATGTGTGAGACTAAACTTAGGTAATATCTCGGGATCAACAATGCTGTTTTTGAGTATCTTATCGCTAAAATCAAACCTGACACTGGCTTCCTGGGCTACTTTTATAAATTCGGCGCCCACAACCGGCCAGCGTAAGTGCAAGCCATATTGATAAGCATTCTCTTTTAATTCTTTTAATATACGATCCTGGTCAAGCAGCTCGATAACGGTATCGGCCAATGCATCGGCATTTTTGAAATCAAATAATCTGCCGCGTTTATCAGCCAGTAGTTCGGTAGCATGCCAGTAGGGGGTTGATACTACGGCGGCACCGGCACCAACGGCGTAAGATAGCGTACCGCTGGTGATCTGTGCCTCGTTCAGATAAGGTGTTACATAAATTTCGCAGGCGGTGAGGTAATTCACCAGCTCTTCTTCCGACACAAATTTGTTGATGAAAGCCAGGTTAGCCGATACACCCAATTGAGCAGCAAGGGTCTTGAGGTGATCGCGGTATTCTTCACCCGAGCTTTTGATTACTCCCGGGTGGGTGTTACCCAATATTACATAAGTTACATCGGGGTGTTTGGCCACAATACGGGGCAGGGCCTTTACCACGGTCTCCAGGCCTTTGTTGCGGCTCAGCAAACCAAAGGTTAACAATACCCGGCGGTTCTTAAATGATGACAGGTTTTTAACCGGATTATTTACCATCGCCTCCACATCCGGAACACCATGTTCAATGATCTGGATCTTTTCGGCAGGGATATCATAGATGGTAGTTAAAAATTCCAAGGCGCGCTGGCTCATTACAATAATCTTTGACGATTGCTCGGCTATTTCGCGAATGATAATGCGCTGTACATAACTGGGATCTTTCAGTATGGTATGCAGTATCGAGATCAGTGGTTTTTCGAGCCGGTTGATGAGCGGTAAAATATAGATGCCGCTTTCGCCGCCGTATATGCCAAATTCATGCTCCATGATGCACACATCGGCATTGCTGGTGTTGATATAGTTGGCTGCGCGGATATAATCTTTCTGATGGTCCTGGCGAATAACATATTTCACCTCCTCGGGGTATTCGTAATGCTGCAGGTTTTCCGAATCGTTCAGCGCGACCACGAAACCACCGTGTGCCAGCGATTGCCTTTCGGGAAAATTGGCATTAATGGCGCGCATCAAATTTTGGTTGAAGGTGGCCAAACCACATTCGCGGGGAGGGTAGGTTGATATATATGCTATTTTCATATTGGGTATAGATGTTAAGAACGTATGGTTATTGTTTAAACAATTCCTTTTAATTAATTGTTTAAACTGTGACTATAAAAAAGAGCAGAGCTGATCTGTTTTGATAGAAAAGTATCATTTTCAGAGCTTTTTATACCGTCTATGCCATAAATGCACAAACCATACCAATTTAATTCAAAATAAAAATTTTAATATATTATTCAATAAAGTAACTTGAAAGTTACTGTGAGGAAGCCTCACCCCAACCCTCTCCAAAGGAGAGGGAATTAAAACTAAATAAGAATAATATTAAGGTAAGTCCTCTCTTTGAGGAGGATTATTATATGAGAACTTCGCCGTTCAAGTGAGGCTTTGCCGATCTGTTAACCTGCAGTATAATACTCAATTGCCTCCAGTATCACCCCACAGGCATGTTCAATTTGGGCGGGTGTAATAATAAGCGGAGGGGCTATGCGCATGGAGTTGCTGCAATGGAGGAACCAGTCGATGATAATACCGTGCTCAATGCAGCGGTCAATTATTTTTTTATTCAGGTCAAAACTGTCCAGTTCAACGGCCAGCATTAGTCCTTTGCCACGTATTTGTTTAATAGCAGGATGAACCAGCAGCTTGCGGAACAAAGCTTCTTTTTCGGCTACTCCGGGTACCAGGTTTTCCTCCAGTAAGACTTCCAATGCGGCCAATCCTGCGGCACAGCATACAGGGTGCCCGCCAAAGGTGGTAATATGGCCCAGGATGGGATTTTCCTTGAGCGCGCCCATAATAGTATTAGAGGAGATGAAAGCGCCTACAGGCATGCCGCCGCCCAGCGCTTTGGCCAGCAGTAAGATATCGGGTACAATGCCAAAATGTTCAAAAGCGAAAAGTTTGCCTGTGCGACCAAAAGCGGCTTGTATCTCATCCAGTATCAGTAATGTGCCGGTTTCATCACAGCGCTTGCGCAGGGCCTGCATATAAGTTGCATCCGGTACGCGGATACCTGCTTCGCCCTGTACGGTTTCGATAATGACGCAGGCGGTTTGATGGGTGATGAGTTGCAGATCGTCTATCTCATTAAACCGGATAAAACTTACGCCGGGTAACAGCGGGCGGTAAGCCTGTTTAAATTCTTCGTTACCCATTACACTTAAAGCACCCTGGGTACTGCCATGATAGGAGTTATGACAAGCGATGATCTGCTGACGCCCGGTATAGCGTTTGGCTAATTTTAAAGCCCCCTCCACGGCTTCGGCGCCAGAGTTGGTAAAATATACCGACTGTAGGTTTTGGGGCAGCAGAGATACTAATTTTTCGGCAAAACGAACTTGCGGGGTTTGTACATATTCGCCATAAACCATTAGGTGCATGTATTGGTCAACCTGGTGTTTGATGGCCGCTATAACTTTGGGATTACCATGTCCCAGGCTGCTTACACCTATGCCCGATATGAGGTCGGTATGGGCTTTGCCTGCGGTATCATACATGTACACACCTTCGGCCCGCTCAAACTCCAGTAATAGCGGAAAATTGGTGGTTTGCGCATTATTGGCTAAAAAGAGTTGGCGAAGAGTAGGCATGGGTGGGCAATTATTGAATTATTGATTTAGTGATTTTTGGGAATTTTTTAATTATTAATTTACCATGATGCAAAAATCAGCATTCTGATCAATACTTCAGTAATGATAAAATCACTAATTCGCTAAATCAATAATTCAGTTATTGAAAACCAATCACTAATTCACTAAATCAATAATTAATTTCCTGCTCTTTCGCTGCGTTCGCTGAGTTGTTTGATGAGTTCATCACGGAACTCGCGTTCGCTTTTGTAAAGCTCACTTACTTTTTCGGGGGGGAGTATTTTCAGAAATGCGTCTTTATAACGCTTGCGTATAGCTACCAGCTGACTTTCGTAATAAATTTCTTTATCTATTTGTTCGGTACCATTGGCTGCGGCGCTGGAGTTGTTTAAACGCTTGAGTACATTAACGGCAGTAAGTTCTTGTTGATATTGACGATATATCGGCCAAAATTTGGTCGATTCTTCATCCGTAAGGCTGAGCTGTTTGGTGATGAACCTGTCGCGGGCGGCTTCCAGTCTTTTGCCAACGCCTTTTTTATCACGCAAAGGAGCAGGGGTTATCTTTTGCCTTTGCACCAGGTTGTTATTTACCTGTGCAAAGGATTGGGAACCCGCTGCTATTATAAAAAATAAAATAAAAATATGCCTGATCAATATACGCATTAAAAAGTATCGTTAATTAGTTGTATCCAAATAGTCTGACAGGTCTTCATCCAAATTTGCACTGTTAATTTGCTGTCCTCCATCCATCAGGGTACGGGTATCGCTTGCATCTGCGTGTAATTGCAGGTAACTCTTAATTTCATCAACCGGCACTGTTGATAGTTGTTCATGTAAAAAAGAATGATTGTGTTTTACAGGTGAATCGCCATTTCTGATCACCACACCAATACCCAGTAGCAGGGCAAAGCAGGCTGCGGTTGCATACCTGAATGTTGGTGACGCGAACATCCTGCGTACAATACCTTTCTTTTTAGCTGCCACGGGCAAGGTAAAGTTTTTGGCAATAACTACCTCATCCTCGTTAACGGTTTTATTTAAAATATTCTGAGTCAATTGCTCAAAATAATTCTCAGGAACGGCAAAACTTTCGGTTTCACTGTTGATATGCTGTTCAACAGTTATCCTGCTTTGAATATTACTGCTCAGTGTTTCGAAGTAATTTTCGGGCACAGTAAAGCTCTCCGCTTCGCTGTTGATATGCTGTTCAATAGCTATCCTGCTTTGGATATTACTGCTCAGTTCGTCAAAATAATTTTCGGGTACACTAAAACCCTGGTGCTCCGGGTTTAATGCCTCCTCAATAGTTATCCTGCTTTGAATATTGCTGCCAAGTTCATCAAAATAATTCTCAGGTACGGTAAAACCGGAGTCCTGTATGTTCACAGCGTCCTCAACACGTATGCGGCTTTGTATGTTACTGCTTAATTGATCAAAGTAGTTTTCAGGCACGGAAAATCCTGTGGATGAGTTTTTCAACTCTTCCAGCCTTATGCGTGATGTTATATGCTGCGCTAATTCATCGAAATAGCCAGTCGGAACCAGGAACGGATTCTTGGCATCAATCCGTTTCAGTGATTCATAATCATCCAGCCACTCCCTATTGTCCATATCGCTTTTCATACAGTACTATAGATGAATTTATTGCTAAAAGGTTTAACGTAATTCTGTATTAATTTTGAATTTAATCTCTCGACAATAAAAACGCCTCTATCTTCTTGACAGCCAGGTGAAAAGATGCCTTTAAGGCGCCTACACTTGTGCCCAAAACATCTGATATTTCCTCATATTTCATATCATCATAATACTTCATGTTGAAAACCAGGCGTTGTTTTTCGGGCAGGGTTAACAATGCTTCCTGCAATTTGCGCTGTGCCTGATCGCCATTAAAATAGGTTGAATCGGCCAGTGAATCAGCCAATTCATAGGCTACATCATCCAACGGTATATTGTTTTTTTGTTTTTTCTTGTTCAAAAAAGTAATACACTCGTTGGATGCTATCCTATACATCCAGGTATATAGTTGCGCGTCGTTTCTAAAACCCATCAGGTTTTTCCAAACCTTAATAAAAACATCTTGCACCAGATCATCCGCATCGTCATGGTCAACAACCATGCGGCGTATGTGCCAGTAAATTTTTTGCTGGTATTTTTTCAATAACAGGTTAAACGCTTCGTTACGTGTTTTTTCGTCCTGGAACTTACTTAAAATCTCTGAATCTTCAACCTGCAACGACATTTTTTAATTTTTATAGTTAAATGCTAATTACCGCATTTTGTTTTCTTTTCATTACCTTTTTTGCCGCCAATACAATATGCTCAGCATCAAGGCCATACTTGGTCATCAGTTGCTCTGGTGTACCGCTTTCGCCAAAGCTGTCATTAACGGCTACATACTCCTGTGGTGTTGGGTTATGTGTTGCCAGCACCTGTGCAATGCTGTCGCCCAAACCACCCAGGCGGTTATGCTCTTCGGCAGTAACCACACAACCTGTTTTGGCTACCGACTTTAATACGGCTTCTGCATCCAAAGGTTTTATGGTATGTATGTTAATGATCTCGGCATCAATACCTTCCTCAGCCAGTATTTCGCCGGCTAATATGGCTTGCCATACCAGGTGACCGGTGGCAAATATACTTACATCTGCGCCTTCATTCACCATCCAGGCCTTGCCAATCTCAAATTTTTGATCCGGATCGGTAAAAATAGGTACCACCGGGCGACCGAAACGCAGGTAAACCGGGCCGTCATGCTCGGCAATGGCCAGGGTAGCGGCTTTGGTTTGGTTATAATCGCAGGTGTTGATCACGGTCATACCCGGTAACATTTTCATCAGACCGATATCTTCCAGGATCTGGTGGGTTGCGCCATCTTCACCCAAGGTTAAACCTGCGTGTGAGGCACAAATTTTTACGTTTTTGTTAGAGTAAGCTATCGACTGGCGAATCTGGTCATAAACCCTGCCGGTTGAAAAGTTGGCGAAAGTGCCTGTGAACGGAATTTTACCGCCAATGGTCATACCGGCGGCAATGCCCATCATGTTAGCTTCGGCAATGCCTACCTGTACAAAACGTTCAGGAAATTCCTTAATGAAATCATTCATTTTTAATGATCCGATCAGGTCAGCGCAAAGGGCCACTACCTGGTCGTTTTTTCTGCCGGCTTCCAGCAGCCCGGCGCCAAAGCCCGAGCGGGTATCTTTTTTATCTGTGTAAGTGTATTTTTTCATGAGCCTCACCCAACCCTCGCCTGATGGAGAGGGCTTTTAGGAAATATTCTATGTGATAAATTCTTTTGTCTTGATTCTTGTCTCTTGCTTCTAAGAGGGCGCCTAATAATCGCCCAGTGTTTCTTCCAGTTGACCGAGGGCCAGTTGCAGCTGCTCGTCGTTTGGTGCTACACCATGCCATTTGTGGCTGCCCACCATAAAATCAACCCCGTAGCCCATTTCGGTATGCATCAGTATCATGATCGGTTTACCCTGACCGGTACGGCTTTTGGCCAGTTCCAGTGTTTTTACCACATCGGCCATATCGTTGCCTTTCATTTCCAGTACATCCCAGCCAAAGGCTTCCCATTTGGCATGCAGGTCGCCCAGTGACAGTACCAGGTTGGTAGGTCCGTCAATCTGCTGACCGTTTACATCGATGGTCGATATCAGGTTATCCACCTTATTGTGCGGTGCAAACATGGCGGCTTCCCATATTTGTCCTTCCTGTAATTCACCATCACCATGCAGGGTAAACACTAATGATTTATCACCGTTTAGTTTTTTGGTAAGCGCGGCGCCGATAGCTACTGATAAGCCCTGACCCAATGAGCCCGAAGCGATACGCACGCCCGGTAAATGCTCATGAGTAGTAGGGTGCCCCTGCAAGCGGGTGTTCAGCTTGCGGAAGGTAGCCAGTTCGGCTTTGTCAAAATAACCGGCATGTGCCAGGGTGCTGTAAAATACAGGCGAAATGTGCCCGTTTGATAAAAAGAAAATATCCTCGCCTACGGCATCCATATTAAACTTCGGATCGTGGTTCATTACCGAAAAGTAAAGGGCGGTAAAATAATCTGTACAGCCCAATGAGCCACCCGGATGACCCGATTGACAGGCGTGTACCATACGTACAATGTCGCGGCGGATTTGCGACGCGGTTTTTTCTAATTCTTGAATAGTAGGTTTCATTAATAAAGTTCGGGTGCTAAAAATAGCTTTGATAGGGTTTTAAAGTTTATGATATGAGGTCGAGTATTTGCTGTGAAGCGTTTTGCGTATCAACCTTATGAATTATTTTGCTGATGATACCATCTGCACTGATAAGGAAAGTAGTGCGCGCGGTACCCATGTATTGTTTGCCGTACATGTTTTTCTCTACCCAAACACCGTAAGCTTCTACAATTTGTTTTTCGTTATCGGCTATCAGGGTAAAAGGAAGACTATATTTGGTTTCGAATTTTTTGTGTGATTTTTCATCGTCGGTGCTTACACCAATCACTTCAAAGCCAATTTTTGATAAAAGTTGATAGTTATCCCTAAAGTTGCATGACTCGGCAGTACAACCGGGGGTATCATCTTTTGGATAAAAATAAAGGATCACATTTTTTCCTTTGTAATCGGCAAGCGAAATGGTTTTACCATTCTGGTCCTTTGCCGTAAAATCAGGGGCTTTATCGCCTTCTTTTAATGTTGCCATAGGTTTTTGTTTTTTAGTATCAAGTAGTTAGTATCAAGTATCAAGATTTTTTTGCTAATTATAAATACCACTTTTTAGAAGTCGTGATACTTGATACTAACTACTTGATACTAAATTATACTATCTGTAAAAATCGGCTGTAAATTCCGAAAAATTATTCTTATTGTCGCCAACTGTAAGCTTAAATACGTGCTTACCGGGAGCAATTTCGCCGCTAAAGGTATAACTTAGTATTTTACTTTTATAATCCCACTCCATTAAAACCCATTTATTGTCGATAGTGCCACTATAGCTTTTAATGCCCGACAAATTATCGCTCATCCGGAAATTAATACTTTTAGCAGCAGCCATGTTTTTGCCATTGAGGATGTTAAGCGGGTGTATAACTGGTGGAATAGTATCTATCTTGATAAAATAATCGCCAAAGGCGGTCACTTTTGATTTTACGTAGCCATCCTGAAAATAACCGCCCTGGCAACCTCCGGCAGTACTAACGATAACCGCTTTATCGGCATATTTACCCATGTCGGCATCAGGTTTTATCCAAAGATCATAGCTATCATGAATAGGTGTAAGGCGATTATGGATATGGTGTACCAGCGAAAAGCCGGAAGCCGGTTTTGGTGATACGGAATAAATAAAATCCAGATCGTCATATAAATTGCCGGGCATAATGCTCACTTTCACTTTATCGGTACTAAACTCACTCTTTTTATCAAAGTGGAATAGCGTACCGGCTATTTTATAAGCGGGGGGAGTGAATTTTTCGGACTGTACTTTTAGCTTTAAGGTAGATACGTTGCCTGCCACATCTTTTACAACATACTCCACATCATGCAGGGCATTGTCATCAAAAGTGATGATGCCCCGGTTGATGGATTGAGGGTAAAGAGATATATGGCTTCCGGGTAATATAAAACACTTCTGCATCCAGCGGCGCGATGATTCAAAAGCGGGGTAATCAATATAGGCGTTAATAGCATGGGTTTGATCAAAGGCAAAACGCTCTACGGTAAAAGTGTACACCGTTTGACCGTCGAGCTTTAACTCCAGTGAATAAATACCATTGTGATTAGCCGACGCGCTGTTCATATCCGTGGTATTGATACCAAAACCCACATAACCACTCAGGTGCAATACCTGTGGTTTTAACAAACGATAACTGCCTGTACCTGTGGCTCCAGTTACTGCCAGAAACTCCTTGGGTGTTTTTTCGCTGAATGGATTGCCGTTGAGGTGGTAGATACCGATAGAAGTGATGGATGGCGGAACCCGGTCTGGAATAGTTAAACCAAACAGCTGCGGATTAATGGTTTCTTCCGTTTGGGTATCCCTGATCTCGAAGTGCACATGCGGTCCGGCCGATGCGCCTGCATTGCCAGATTGGGCAAATACCTCGCCTTTTTGAAGCGGTACCTTTTTAGCATCAAGGTTAAAATCGGCCTCGTAGGTTTGGTGCTCATATTGATAAGCTTTTACCAGTGCAGCTATAGCCGGCGAAAAAGCTTCGAGGTGACCATAAACGGTGGTATAGCCATTAGGATGGGTAATGTAAACCGCGCGACCAAAACCACCAAATTGTACCCTTACCCTTGACACATAACCATCGGCCGCGGCATGTACGGGGTAGCCGGTGCGCTGATTGGTTTTAAAATCGAGCCCCGAATGAAAGTGGGACGGTCTGAGTTCGCCAAATGAACCGGCCGTTGTTGGCGGCAGATCAAGCGGATAGCGAAAATAGTTTTGCGGGTATTGCCTGCTTTGTATAGGTGTTTGTGCCTGTATGCCCAAATTAAAAACAAGACATAGCGCGGCGGTAATCAGCTGTTTTTTAATCATCTTTTATTTCACGTAAAAGTCAAGCAATTTTTCGTTTTCTAAATATCCTTCCAGTCTGTCGCCAACTTTTACTTTTGATACACCCGGAGGGGTGCCGGTAAATATAAGGTCGCCCTTTTTGAGGGTGATGTATTGTGAAACAAAGGCAATAATGTTTTCGAACGGGAACAGCAGATCGCGGGTATTGCCCTGTTGCCGGGTTTCGCCATTTACATCCAGTTTAAAATTCAGATCATAGATCTGGGCGAATTTGCTTTTAGGCACAAAAGCACTGATAGGCGCCGAGCCGTCGAATGCTTTGGCCAGTTCCCAGGGAAGGCCCTTTTCTTTATGCTTACTCTGTATATCGCGGGCGGTAAAATCAATACCCAGGGCAATTTCTTCATAATAACCCGCCGCGAATTTCTCGTTGATGTGCTTGCCTTCCTTGCTTATTTTTAAAACGATCTCGATCTCGTGATGTACATCGTCAGAAAAATCGGGATGATAAAAAGGTTTGTTATCCTTAATGATGGCCGTTTCGGGCTTCATGAAAATAACCGGAACGGTGGGTACAGGGTTATTTAATTCTTTGGCGTGTTCGGCATAGTTACGGCCAATGGCAATTATCTTCATAAGTAAAGCTTAAACGCCAAAGCTAAAAAAATAGCGTGGTATGTGGTATGGGGATTTGAGTAAATGAATGTTTTAACGCTGAAGATTAGACTCACCCGGTCATCACTTCGCTCGACCCCCCTCTCTTCGGCTTCGCAGGAAAGAGGGGGGGTAAAAGGTTTGTCATGCTGAACGGAGTGAAGCATCTATTATACGACCTGAATAGTTAAATATTAGATCCTTCGTTCCTCAGGATGACAAAATAAAAGATGAAGGGATTACAGTACTGAGATCCGTTTGATAACCGATTCGGTACCGGCTACAACGCGTACAAAGTAAAAGCCGCGGGTAAGTTTGTTGGCTATAGGATAGTTGATGTTATGATCGCCGGAATCAACCCTTGACGAAAACATGGTGGTAATATCATTACCCAACACATCCATTATTTTAATAGTGATGTTGCTATTACGAGATATGGTATATTTTAAATTGATCTGATCGGTAACCGGGTTAGGGTATACCTGGACATCATTCAATAATTTATCATCCGGGTGCGATACGCTAACCTTTACGCTTGAGGTTACGGCTGGTTTTAATGGCGGCAATACCAGGTGCAGGCCATTTTTTAAATAAGAGGGTTTAGAGCCTTTACCTTTTGAAACACGCAGATAAGTAGTATCGTTTTTGGTATGAGTAGGCTTGGCATCGGAGACAAAGGCAAAGTTCATAAAAACTGCCATCGCAATTAGTACGAACCAAGTATAGGTGTAAATAAAGGTATAAGTTATTTTTCGCCTCATATTAAGTCTTCGCCTACAAAAGTATAAATAAAGCCTTCATCAATTAAAAAAATGATGCTTTTGTAAAACATTTTAACAAATTTTAACAAAATGTGTCCATTTTATAGTTTAGACTCGTCTTTCATTTATACGTTTAATGTTTATTTAAGTTTAACCGAAAAAATTAATATTTTTGCAGCTTTAAAATATAATAGTGTCGAACCATAAAGATCTGCAAAAACTGACGGCCGCAGGCCTGCTCATCAGTTTAGGAATAATTTACGGTGATATTGGTACCTCTCCATTATACGTATTTAAGGCTATAGTTGGTCAGCAACAAATTTCCGAAACATTAGTACTTGGTGGTGTATCCCTCATTTTCTGGACACTTACCCTGCAAACTACATTGAAATATGTAGTAATCACCCTGCGTGCCGATAACAAAGGCGAAGGTGGCATTTTCTCACTTTTTTCGCTGGTGCGCCGTAAAGCCAAATGGCTTATTGTACCTGCTGTGGTAGGTGGCTGCGCACTGCTTGCCGACGGTATCATTACGCCGCCTATTACCATATCATCGGCCATTGAGGGTTTGCAAACCTATTACCCCCGTTTGCCAACGGTTGAAATTGTAATGGCCATCATCACCGTGCTTTTTGTAATACAACAGTTCGGTACATCATTGGTAGGTAAGGCTTTTGGCCCTATCATGTTTATTTGGTTTACCATGATGGGCGTACTGGGGATAAGTTATATCATCCATGATCCTATTGTAATAAGGGCTTTAAACCCGTATTATGCCTATAAATTATTAAGCTCCAGCACCAGCGGTAACGCGTTTATTGTATTAGGTGCAGTGTTTTTATGTACCACCGGAGCCGAGGCTTTATATTCTGATCTGGGACACTGCGGTAAAGCCAACATCCGTATCAGCTGGATATATGTTAAAACCTGTTTGATATTAAATTACCTGGGGCAGGCCGTTTGGCTATTGCAGCGTAATGGCACCGCAATGGATCTTAATATTAATAATCCGTTTTATAAGATAATGCCGGGTTGGTTTCTGCTGTATGGTATTGGTATAGCCACTGTGGCCGCTATTATTGCCAGCCAGGCCCTGATATCAGGTTCGTTCACGCTGATAGCCGAGGCTGTAAGACTTAACCTATGGCCCAAGGTGCGTATCAATTACCCATCGGAACAAAAAGGCCAGTTGTATGTGCCCAGCGTAAACTGGATACTTTGGGCAGGCTGTTTAGGAGTGGTGCTCATATTCCGTCATTCTGATAGGATGGAGGCTGCCTATGGTTTAAGTATCACGGTGGCCATGCTCATGACCACTATACTGGTATCCAAATTTCTGAAGCGTAAAAAGGTACCCAACTATATCATTACAGTGTTTTTGATTGTTTACGTGTCTATCGAGGGAACTTTCCTGGCGGGTAACTTACATAAGTTTTTGGATGGTGGCTGGTTTACCTTATCTATAGGCTTTATGCTGTTTACCGTAATGTGGACCTGGCATACTGCCCGCAAGATCAGGAACCGTTATGTGAAGTTTGTAGGTATTGACGATTACTTTGATATCCTGAAAGAATTAAGTGCCGATGAAACCGTACCTAAATACGCGTCGCAACTGGTGTATTTAACCAGTGCCAATTTTAATTCTGAAATTGAATCGAAAATAGTTTACTCCATATTACAAAAACAGCCTAAACGCGCCGACGTTTACTGGCTGGTGCACGTTGACGTTGTGGATGAACCTTACAAACGTGAATACGAAGTAGAGTTCCTGGTGCCTAATAAGCTTATCAGGATCGACTTTAAACTAGGTTTCCGGGTAGAGCAACAGATCAACCTGCTGTTCCGCAAAGTGGTGGAAGATCTGGTTAAAAAAGGCGAGGTGGATATTACCAGTCATTATAAATCACTGAACAAACATAAAATCGTTGGCGATTTCAGGTTTGTGGTGATTGAGAAGGTATTGTCACGCTCACATAGCCTGTCGTTCTACGAACGGTTTATCATGGATTTTTATGTACAGCTTAAAAAGGTGAGTTTGTCTGAAGAGCGGGGCTTTGGTCTGGACCTGAGCTTTGTTACCGTAGAGAAAGTTCCGTTAATGCTGTCGATCCCTGAAGCTATAGAGATACACCGGGTGAATTAGATGTTTTTTTGAGTAAGGACTTTGGGAGCAAAGAGCAAGGATTTTTAAAAAAAACTTGTCTTTGTTCCTTTGCAAAAATAGTCCTTGTTCTTTGTTCTAATAATCCTTATTCCAATCAAAAATCGTTGCTCCTTCTAAAAAATGTGTTAAGTCAATATTAATTCAGTATTACTACAGAATGTTTTTTCATTTTTACAGCATTTGAATAAAATCCTGTAAGTGAAAAAGAAATTATATTTAACGTTTTGGGCATTACTTTTTACCACCGGTTTATTTGCCCAGGGGCTTGATCTTAACCTCCTGAAAGATATCAATGGCCCTGTTAGCGGTGGCGATAAAACCTGGAGATTTATTACCAAAAAAGCTATTTATGTTGATGCTGCGGTACCTGTTGGTTTCCTGGTAGCTGGTTTTGTAAATCATGACGATGATCTTAAGATCACAGGTTTACAGGCTGGGGCATCCCTGATTGTTGCCGGCGGCTCTACTTATGTGTTAAAAAAGATATTTAACCGTACCCGCCCATTTATTGCGCATCCCGATCTGATAACACTGAAAGAATCTCCCGGGCCTACAGATCCTTCTTTTCCGTCGGGGCATACCGCATTTGCTTTTTCGGCAGCTACTTCCTTAAGTTTGGCTATACCTAAGTGGTATGTGATAGCGCCTTCATTTTTATATGCCGGTGCGGTAGGTTATTCGCGGATGTACCTGGGGGTGCACTATCCGAGTGATGTGGTAGCTGGTGCAATTGTTGGCGCGGGCTCTGCTTACCTGAGCTTTAAAGCACAGCAATGGATCCTGGGTAAAAAGAAACTTAAAACGTATCCGGAGTAAGCAATCTTGAGTTCTGAGTCATATGTCAATTTAAAGGCAAATCTGTTTTTTTCAGAACTCAAGACTCACAACTTCTTCTCCCAGGCCATTTTCATGTATTTCCTGACCTCGTTGTTCAGGTCCTCTTTATAATACATCCTGAAGTAATGGTTATGATTACTGGTGCCCGGTACCGTTTTTATTTTGGTAAAGCATAAGTTGTCTTCATATATCTCCTGAAAGGGAAGCACCACATCAATAAAATTTTTACCTAGCTGGGTAACATAGGCAAAGTTTACACGGGTACCTATAGCGATCATACTTTTGGTAGGATAAACTTTGATGGGCGCTATTTGCAGATATTCGGTAATAAAATGATCAAATAGCTCCACCGTGTGTTCCGACTTCCCCTGCAAAAAATCGCTCAGATTACGTTCGCGGCAGGAATGTACCTGATTGGTATTGGCAAATTCGCGGTTACATATGGGGCATATCCACGTCATAAAAGTAATGAGTCTTAAGACTTAGAACTCGCCTCCCTACCCAGTACGCTGTTTTTATAGCTGTAGGTAAAGTAAATAACCAAACCTATCACAAGCCATATTAAAAAGCGCAGCCAGTTGGTGTAACCCAGCTCCGTCATTAAATAAAAGCAACTCATGAGGCCCAGCACCGGTATTAGCGAAAAGTTTTTAATGAAGCTGTAAACGCTGATAATGATGATGAGAATAAAGAACAGGTAATTCGGAAAGTTATAAAGGAATCCATCCAAACCCAGGTAATACTTTTTAGCATCGCTAATATTGGTTGCCCTCAACGCGGTATCAAACTTATCCTCTTCCGTATCTTTGAAGTATTTTGTAGCGTTAGCAGGAGTAATATGCTGATCACCGTATAAGGTATTAAAACTGGTAACCAGTGTGGCATTATCATTGGCATCCATACTTTCAATAATAGCCGAGCGGTCTTTTAGCTTTTTAAACTGCATCATCTCTGCCTGTGGGGCTGGTTTAAAATAAATACAGGCCCCTAAAATAATGAGTGTTATCAGGGGTACAATTATTTTGCCGTTAACATAAGGCAGATGGAATTTACCGGTTTGTGCTGCTTCACGTGGCAATAATAGCACACCGCCGCATACCAGCACAAAAGCAAACAATGTACCGATGCTGGTCAGGTCGGTAACCTCGGTCAGGTTCATAAACAAGGCTGGTATAGCTACTACAAAACCGGTAACCACTGTGGCAAATGCAGGTGTATGAAACTTAGGGTGAATGCGGGAGAAGGCTTTTGGAAGTAAACCATCGCGGCTCATGCTCATCCAGATACGGGGTTGCCCCAACTGAAATATCAATAACACACTGGCGGTAGCAATAACCGCGCTGATAGATATGGCATAACTGATATTATGCAGGCCTACTTTAGCAAATACAAATGCCAGCGGATCGCCAACTTGCAACTCTTTGTAGCTCACCATACCGGTAAGTACCAGGGCAATCAATATATACAATACAGTACAGATGATAAGCGAATAGATCATGCCGCGGGGAAGATCGCGCTGTGGTTTTTCACACTCTTCGGCTGTGGTTGATATGGCATCAAAGCCGATATAGGCGAAGAAAACGCCGGATACGCCTTTCATTACGCCGCTAAAGCCATTAGGCATAAAAGGGTGCCAATTGGCCGGGGTTACATAAAAAAAGCCGATCACAATAACGGCTATAACAATTAATATTTTTAAGATAACCATGGCATTGGTTGCCTTTTTGGTTTCGCGAATACCTACATAAACCAGGTAAGTAATAATAAATACAATGCCTAAAGCGGGCAGGTTTGCTATCAGTTTAAAACTGCCTATACCAGGAGCGGTGTCCCAGGCCATTGCGCCCATTTTTACCCTGTCGCCTATATCTGCCAGGTGACTGCCGGCCGCCTGTACCTGTTCATGCGCCCGCAGGGCCGACACATAATCCATGGTAAGATATTTGGGCAGGTGGATGTTAAAACCTTCTAACAGGTTTACAAAATACTCGCTCCAGGATATGGCTACCGCGATATTGCCAATCGCATATTCCATTAAAAGATCCCAACCAATAATCCAGGCTATCAATTCGCCAAAGGAGGCGTAAGCATAAGTATAAGCACTGCCAGCAACTGGTATACGTGAGGCAAATTCTGCATAACACAAGGCCGAAAAACCACAGGTAATAGCGGTAACTACAAATAAAATGGAAACGGCAGGCCCGCCATGAAAAGAGGCTTCGCCGATGGTTGAAAATATGCCTGCGCCAACTACGGCGGCTATACCCATGAGGGTAAGGTCTTTTACATTAAGTTCTTTTTTGAGTTGTGATGATGGTGTCCCCGGGTGTTCGCTATCACTAAATCCACACTCTACATCATGTAATATTTTTTCTACAGATTTCTTACGAAATATACTTTTCGACATTTATTTCAGTTAATTAGTCCAACTCAAATTCAAACATAATCATTTTTTTGCATTGAATAAGTATATGCTTATTTTGCGCCATGAAGATAGGAATAAAAGATGTTTTGTACCGGATAAGGCCGTTTTTTATCCTATATCTGCTCGTGCTGTGTGTATGTTTGATTATTAAATTAACCTATAGCCGCGAAACTATATACTTCACGGTGAATGGTTTAAACAGGCCATGGGCAGATACGCTGGCACCTTACGTAACCGATATTGGCGAAGGCCTAACCGCTGTGATCCTTTCCTTGGTCATCGGTTTATTCAGCTACCGTAAAGGGCTGCTGTTAGCTACAAGCTATGCTATTACCAGCATAGTGGCGCAAATTTTAAAATTCATTTTTGATGCGCCCCGCCCCAGGATATATTTTGCCAATCAGCTTGATCGGATCCACTTTGTGAAAGGGATATACATACTGGCCACGCATAGTTTTCCTTCGGGGCATACGGTTTCCATATTTTCGGCTACGGTGGTAATCACTTATTTATGTAAAAATAAGCTATGGGGCATACCGGCTTTACTGGTAGCTGTTGCGGTAGGTTATTCCAGGATGTACCTGAGTCAGCACTTTTTTGAAGATGTGGTGACCGGCTCTGTTGTTGGAGTAATTGTAACCGTAATCTGGTTAAGTTGGTTGGATAGCAAATCTTTTATCCATACGGATAAATGGAATAAGGGTTTGATACATACGCTTCGCAAATAAGCATCAAATGGGTTGCAATATGTCAATGATACGGCTTTTATACAGTAGGCTGCTGACTCCCTCTACTCAAAAAACAGGCTGAACATAATTGTATGTAATGACAATTTGCTGATTGGGGCAGAGAATGGTTGATTTTCAGGTACCAGCATATTGCCCAAGGAATTGGATATTTTAATTTCGGGCGAAAGTTTAAAAAATTCAAAGTAGATATCGCAGCCTAAACCGGCCTCATATGAGCCATAGCCACGTACATTTTTAACCAGTTTGTCTAATAAGTCGGCGTTAACGTCACTCTTTCCTGTTCCGATAGCGTGAGAGTACTTAAGCCCACCAAGCATATAGGCTCTGAAATTACCTAAACGGTCTGATTTTAGTTTAAACGACAATGGTGCATCAATAGTAGTAGACTGCACCTTCTTACTCACATCCGGGTTTTGATTCGGATCTTCATAAGTATAGCTCAAATCACGGTCAGCAAAAACCAATGACGGTGTAAAACGCACTTCCAAATGGTCGGACAAGCTATAACGGGTAACAAAACCCACAGAAAAACCGGGTAAACTTTTAGAGCTGATGCTGCTTAAATGACTGGTAAGCGGCTGACCATTATCAGGATTGGTAAACGGGGTACTCCAGTTTGGCTTTTTAACAATCTTAAAATCGCTGCTTACATAACTAAAGCTAAAGCCAAAACTAAAATCCTGCAAATCGGCTCCGCCACCCCATGCCGGTACCCGCTCTTGCGCAAATAGTAATTTGCTGCAACACATCAGTATAAATACAACCAGGTACCTTTTTAAAATCATTTTTATTTAATGCCGGTATATATAGAACATATGCCAAACAATAACGGCCGGTGTTTGGTATTTTTAAAACCAACTTTATCCATAAGGCTAACAAAACTTTTACCATCCGGAAAAGCCGCTACTGACTCTGGTAAATAGGAATAAGCCCTCGCATCTTTACTGAAAAGTTTACCAATACCAGGTGTAATATAATTGAAATAAAAATTATACAACTGCTTTACCGGGAACACACGAGGTTTTGAAAATTCCAATACCACCGCTTTGCCTCCTGGTTTTAACACTCTTTGTATATCAGCCAGGCCTTTTTCCAGATTTTCAAAATTACGAACGCCATAAGCTACAGTAACCGCATCAAACTCATCAGCTTCAAAGGGCAACCTTTCAGAATCACCCAGTTTTACTTTAAATTTGTCGCTAAGGTTACGTTTCTGTATCTTCTGTTCCGCAATATCAAGCATTCCACGCGAAATATCAACACCAATTATTTTTTCGGGATTAAGGGCTTTTAAAGCTTCAAACGCAAAATCGCCGGTGCCGGTAGCCACATCCAGTATCAATTTAGGTTTATCCTTTTTTAATTCGCTAATAGCTTTTTTGCGCCAGATAATATCAATCCCCAATGACATAAAATGGTTGAGGAAATCATAAGTTTTGGATATATTGTTGAACATATCGGCCACCTGCTCTTTTTTGGTAGCCTGCTCATCGCGGTAGGGAGTTATAGTTTTGCTCATTTGTATAATGAGCGCAAAGATAGTGATTGTATGCTCAATAGTTCATGATAGCTGCCAGTTGGTTGATGATTACATTTTTCTTCTTCTTTTTCTGCGATCTATGAACCGTCAACTATGATCTATCAACTCAATTCATTAATTTTAAAAACCAATTATTACCAATAATAAGTGAACGGGGTTATTCTTTGCAAAAGATAATCCGGGTTCACCAGTTCTCTTTAAATTAATTATTGTTATAAAATTCATTTCCTGATCTATGAAAGAAAAACAAGAATCGTCGCGCCGTAGCTTTATTAAAAAATTAGCCACCACTACCGCTGCTGTAGCCGCAGGTGCCAGTGTATTTGCTGCTGACCATCAGCTAAAACCTTTTTCTATCCTCAAAAGACCCTTAGGACACAGTTTAAACGACCAAATCAACATCGCCCTGATTGGTGCCGGTGGAATGGGCACACAGGACGCTATTGTGGCCCTGCAAATCCCAGGGGTAAAACTGGTAGCGGTTTGCGATTTGTATGATGGTAGGCTTAAAGATGCCAAAACCCGCTGGGGTGCCGATATTTTTACTACCAAAGTTTATAAAGAGATACTGAACCGCAAGGATATCGACGCAGTAATTATTGGTACACCCGATCATTGGCACCAGCAAATATCTGTTGATGCCATGCACGCCGGCAAACACGTGTATTGCGAAAAACCTATGGTGCATGGCATTTCCGAAGGCCCTGCTGTAATTAAAGCCCAAAAAGAAACCGGGAAGATTTTCCAGGTAGGCAGCCAGGGCGTATCATCACTGGGTAACGAGAAGGCGCACGAACTATTAAAAAGCGGTGCTATTGGGGAACTCAACTATGCCGAAGGTTTCTGGGCCCGCCGCGAACCGCTGGAGGTTTGGCAATATCCTATCCCGGATGACGCATCGGCACAAACGGTGGATTGGGAAACCTATATCAGCAATACCAAGAAACGCGATTATGATTCCAAACGCTTTTTCCGCTGGCGCAATTATACGGACTATGGTACCGGTATGGCCGGCGATTTGTTTGTGCACCTGTTCTCCAGTCTGCATTTTATCACAGATTCTGTGGGCCCCAATAAGATCTATGCGGCGGGTGGACTCCGTTTCTGGAATGATGGCCGTGAAGTTCCGGACGTGTTATTGGGCACTTTTGATTATGGTAAATCGGCAGCTCATCCTGCCTTTAACCTATCCCTGCGCTGTAACTTTGTAGACGGCACCAGCGGTACTACCTATCTGAAACTGGTAGGAAGTGAAGGTTCAATGGATATTACCTGGGATAAAGTAACCCTGAAACGCAACAAGACCTTTGGTTCCGATGATCCCTTTTACCTGGATAAGCTCAAAAAAGCAGGCAGCGGTTATGCCGAACGCAAAAAAATGCTCCCCCCGGAGGAGATTGTTTACGACGCCGAAAAAGGATACAAGGGTGGCCCATATGATCACATGAATAACTTTTTTAATGCCATCCGTAACAATGGCAAAGTAACCGAGGATGCCATTTTTGGCTACCGCGCGGCTGCTCCTGCCTTGTTGTGCAATGATAGTTATTACAATAACAGCCCCATGTTCTGGGATCCTGAAAAAATGCAGTTAATTAAAAAATAATTAGTCGATGGTTCATAGATCATGGTAAAAGTTCAGTTCAACTATGATCCATGAACCATCAACTATGAACATAACAACACTAAATAAAAATGAAACAACAACTTAAAAAAATTGGTTTGATATTGGCTGCGGCTGGTTTGGTTTGCGTGCAAACTTCGGGTATTCCGGTAAATGCCCCATCGCCTGTAAAAAAAATCGCCCCTAAAGGCGGCTGGGTAAGCTTGTTTGACGGTAAAAGCCTGAAAGGCTGGCATGGCTTTAATAAAAAAGGCCCTGTAAGAAACTGGACTATCGTAGATGGCGCCCTGGTTTGTCTTGGTGCTGCACAGGGTGATACCGGCGGTGACATTGTTACCGATAAAAGCTACGCAAATTTTGAGCTTTCCTGGCAATGGAAAATAGACAAAGGCAGCAACAGCGGTGTACTGTACCATGTGGTTGAAGATCCTAAATATGATGCTACCTACGTAACCGGTCCGGAATACCAGATCATCGATGATAATGGCTGGCCGGAAAAGCTGGAAGACTGGCAAAAAACCGGCTGCGATTATGCCATGCACCTGCCTAATGATAAAAAGAAATTAATGCCGGTAGGTGAATGGAACACCAGCAAAATTGTTTTCAACAAAGGCCATGTAGAACATTGGCTTAACGGTGCTAAAATTTTAGAGTTTACTGCCTGGGATGCCGACTGGCAAAAGAAAAAAGCCGAAGGAAAATGGAAAGATCATCCCGACTATGGCAATGCTAAAACCGGCGTGATAGCACTGCAGGATCATGGTCATAAAGCTTATTTTAAGGATATTAGGATAAGGGAGCTATAACCAAGTTACTTGAAAATAAAAGAGCGGATAGTGTCCGCTCTTTTATTTTATGGAGGGCTATATCAATAGATATATGTATCTTGTAGGCTTAAACAAAAACTTAGCCTTTTCATGAAAAAGTCCCCCTTAATTCTTATCTGCTTGTGTCTTTTAACTGTATTCAGTGCAAAAGCACAAGACACCTACCAACCCGGTTTTGCGATATTAAATGACGGAACGCGCATAAGCGGGCTCATTTCTGTATATGATACAGACCCTTGGTTTAACCAGCGTTTTATTTTTTTGAAAGATTCAGCTGCAGTTGCCGCAAATCCGAATAAAGATATCACTGCAAAAAAATACACTGCCAGTGAACTTAAATACTACAAGATTGGCGACCGAACGTTTACAAAAATCCATTACGTGGATCTGCAAAATTTGCAGGTAAAAAGCCTTGGTTCAAATGATCATATGCTGGAGATATTAGCCCTGGGCAGAATTAACGCCTACCGGTTTTATCCCTACCCGCAAGAGGCCTTTGCAAGCCTGGTATCTGAAGAGGAGGTGAGGCAGCAAATTAAACGTGATCACGACAATAAAATTAAAAATTGGAAATTCCTCGTCCAGAAAGATAATCAGGATAAATATGACAACATATTTGACACTAATCTGCAGAAATACTTTGAAGACACCCCGGAAGTACTGGAAAAATACAAAAAGGGCGAATACGGCAACGAACCGATATCTGAAAAAAAGGGTTTAGCCGCAAGAATGCTGAGCATGGCCAAAAAAGCAACTTACATGCCTATGAAATGGGAAGGATTAGTAGCCGCCATACAAGATTACAATCAAAAAAATGCCAAATAAATAGCTTACCATGCAATGGGTAGTTCAATTGCCGACTACCCATTGCATGATAATGGTTTAATCATTTCAACAAACCCAGCAATCCCTCAATATCCAATCTGCGGGTATACATACCCAGGTTACCGTTCTCATCCATTGGCCACTGTTCTTTTGGTCTGTCCCAGTATAATTCCACGCCGTTTTTATCAGGGTCATCTAAATATATAGCTTCGGATACGCCATGATCAGAAGCCCCGGTGATCTGGTATTTGGCATCTATCAAGCGTTGCAGCGCTACCGCCAGATCTTTCCGTTCCGGGTATAAAATAGCGGTATGGTATAAGCCGGGAGCATATTCAGGTGCAGGAGGCGCCCCTTTGCTTTGCCAGGTGTTGAGGCCAATATGGTGATGATACCCTCCGGCTGAGATAAAAGCAGCCTGATCGCCATAGGCAGCCATTTTTTCAAACCCCAGCAAGCCACAATAAAAATCAAGCGAACGCTGCAGATTGCTCACCTTTAAATGCACATGGCCAATACGCGTTTGGACAGGAATTTTATAATCGTTCATTAATTTACATGTTTAAACATCAAATTTAACTATTATTGCGTTTACAATTGTTGAGCTATTGTAAAACAAGTTGATTACGCAGGTTATTACACAAACCTAATCAACTTTAAAGCTCATCAACGCGCAATTAAAAATAATTACCTTTGCAGCATGATTGTTAAATCGGCCGAATTTATTTGCAGCAATACCCAGATATCCAAACTGCCGCCACCGGTAAAGCCCGAATATGCTTTTATCGGGCGCTCAAACGTGGGCAAGTCGTCGTTGATCAACATGCTCATGGCAAAAAAAGGATTGGCAAAAACATCGCAAACACCGGGAAAAACACAGCTGATTAACCATTTCTATATCAATGAGAGCTGGTATATTGTCGATCTGCCGGGTTACGGCTATGCCAGAGCTTCCAAAACCGAAAAAGCCAAATGGGATAAGTTTATCCATACCTACCTGGACAAACGCGAAAGCCTGCAATGCGTGATGGTTTTGATAGACAGCAGACTGGAACCGCAAAAAATCGACCTGGAGTTTTGTAACTGGCTTGGCGAAAAAGGCTTATCATTTGTACTGGTATTCACCAAGGCCGATAAGCAATCAAGCATCAAAACTGATCAAAGCATCGCCAAATTTAAAAAGGCCCTGTTGGCTACCTTTGAGGAAGCGCCGCAATATTTCGTAACCTCATCAGAAACCCAATTAGGCCGCGAGGAGATTCTGGCTTTTATAGATACGATTAATAAGGAATTTGTAATACCACATTTTGAACCAAGAGATTAACAATGAAAAAATACCTTTCATTAGTAACATTTGCACATACCATTTTCGCTATGCCATTTGCCTTTATCGGCTTTTTTTTGGCGGTTACCACTACACAAAATCATTTCGACTGGCGCAAACTGGTACTGATGGTACTCTGTATGGTATTTGCCCGCAATTCAGCTATGGCCTTTAACCGCTATCTGGACCGGGATATCGACGCGCAAAACCCTCGAACTAAACAGCGCGATATTCCTGCAGGACGCATCAGCGCTTCGTCGGCTTTAACTTTTACGTTGGTTAACTGCGCGTTATTTATCGTGGCTACCTGGTTTATCAATCCACTGTGCTTTTACTTATCCCCGGTGGCTTTATTTGTGGTGATGGGTTATAGCGCTACCAAACGTTTTACAGCGCTTTGCCATTTGGTATTGGGCCTGGGTTTATCGCTGGCTCCTATCGGCGCTTATTTGGTAGTAACAGGAGCATTCGCCTTAACACCTTTATTCTTTTCGCTTTCAGTTTTGTGCTGGGTGAGCGGCTTTGATATTATTTATGCCCTGCAGGATGAAGATTTTGATCGCAGCTTGAAATTGCACTCCATCCCAGCCTATTTAGGAAAGGTGAATGCCTTAAGACTGTCGACCTTTTTACATGTGCTCTCAGCTGCCTTTATTATCATGCCGGTACTTTTTACGCATGTAGGCTTTCTGTATTATATAGGTATCGTATTCTTTTGTGCTATGCTTATTTATCAGCACCTGCTGGTAAAGCCCAATGACTTAACCAGGGTAAATTTTGCCTTTATGACCACCAATGGTATAGCCAGTGTAGTATTTGCAGCATTATTTCTACTAGATAGAATATGGATTCATTAATCGCACTCAACCGATTCAGAGATCATATCCAAACATTCGTTCCGCTTACCGATGCGGAGTGGCAGCTTTTAGTGCCCTACCTGGAGGTAAGCATACTTAAGAAAAAGAAAAACTTTGCTGAGCCCGGCAAAGTATGTAACCATATCGGCCTAGTGATAAAAGGCTCTGTACGATTTTTTCACGTGAAAGATGGCGAAGAGATCACCGGCTATTTTTGCTTCGAAAACGAATTCATCAGCTCATACAAAAGTTTTTTAACGCGTCAACCGGCCATTAACTATATACAGGCATTGGAAGACAGCGTATTGGTTACGCTTAACTACAACGACACACAACAACTTTATGCTGATGATCTGGTAGGCCACAAAATGGAACGCATATACAGGCTTGTTGCAGAACAATACCTGATCTGCTACGAAGACCGTGTAACATCATTTATAACGCAAACTCCCGAAGAACGCTATAACAAACTACTAGAAACCGGTGGCGAAGTTTTACAACGTATCCCCCAACATTATGTGGCCAATTTTTTAGGTATAACCCCTGTTTCACTTTCCCGCATCCGCAGAAGGATCATGAAGATAAGCGCTTGATGTCTGAACCTGAATTATCGGAATTAAAGAATTAACAGAATAATAAATCCGAAACCGAACATCCCAATTACTAAATCTAAATAAATCCGACATCGAACATCCGACGTCCGAAATCTCCCTCAAATTCTTATCTTTTGTTAACGTTTTGACTCACAAAGGCAATCTACCTTTGTTATACACAAAACAAGAAAACATATGCACACTATATTAGGAGCCGGCGGCCCAGTGGCCAACGCCCTCACTCAGGAATTAATCAACAATAATGATACTGTACGTTTGGTAAGTCGCAAACCTGTACAAATAACCTCGGCCAATGTAACCTGGCAAAAAGCAGATCTTTTAAATTACGACGAAATATTACAGGCATCTCAAGGTTCAACAGTCATATACCTGTGTGCAGGCCTGGTTTATGATATAGAGGTATGGCGGCAGCAATGGCCTGTAATTATTCAAAATGTGATCAACGTAGCCAAAGCAACCGGCGCTCGACTGATATTTTTTGATAACGTTTACAGCTACGGACTGGTTAACGGTGCCATGACCGAAGATACCCCTTACCATCCCAGCAGTGTTAAAGGTCAGATACGTGTGGGGGTTGCCAACACTTTAATGGACGAAGTTAAAGCAGGCAATATCAGGGCCAGCATTGCCCGCGGGGCCGATTTTTACGGTACCGACTCGCTGAATGCCTTTTTTGATCAGATGGTGCTGAAACGCCTTTCTGAAAAATTGAGTGCCCAGTGGATTGGCAAAGCTAAAACCTTGCACAGCTTTACTTATATTCCTGACGCAGGTAAAGCCATGTTTCTGCTTGGGCAACATCCCGAAAGCGATAACCAGGTATGGCATATACCAACCGCACCCGCTATAACCGGGCAACAGTTTATTGAACTTGCCGCACGCATTTACAAAATGAAACCCAGCTTTTTCGCGGTTAATAAATTTTTATTGTGGTGCTATGGTCTTTTTAACAAAACGGTTATGGGTACGGTAGAGATGTACTACCAATATGACCACGATTACATTTTTGACTCAACAAAATTTGAAAAAGCTTTCAACTTTAAAACCACCAGTTATGAGGATGGTATCAAACATATGTCGCAAACATTATATAAAGCGTCCGTTTAAATAAATACCCAACTCAAGTGTATTATAAAACAGCACCAGGCTTAGTCCTGGTGCTGTTTTCTGCAATATTACCTTGTGATAACAATTGGTGTATTAATTGCAGCTAATTTCAGCCTAAATAATTTCATCTTTATATTATGAAAACCATATTAGCTGCAACCAATTATACCGATCTGGCCGAAAACGCCGTTGCCTGGGCCGCAGGTGTTGCCCGTTTAAACCATTATAAATTAATCCTGCTGAATGACTTCACGATTTCTGTACACGTGGAGAACGCCCGTCTTTCGGCTCAGCATGTGGAAGAAATGATAGAAGCCAACAGACTGCTTCTGGAATCAAAAGCATTATTACTGGCCGACGAATACGGCATCGAAACAGTAGCCAGAGCTACGTTCTCTTTTATAGATAATGCTATTAAAGAAATAGTTGCCGAGTATCAGCCCGAGATGATTGTGATGGGCATGGAAGAAAAATCATTGGAACAGGAGCTGTTGGGAAATACCACTACATCCATCATCAAAAAACTGCGGACCCCGGTACTGGCCGTTCCTGCTCACGTAAAGTTTAATGTTCCTAAAAAGGTACTTTTTGCCTGCGATGTACTAAACGGGGTTTCTGAAGAGATACTGGCCCAGGTTAAGGATGTTGCATTGGTTACCAAGGCTGAAATAGAAGTTCTTTTGATCAATCAAACCATAGAGGAATTGCAGGAAGCAGGTGGCGACGCGACCTCATTAAACCGCATTGATGACGGATTGGAAGGCATCGATTACTATTATAAAAACGTTAAATCCGACTCTATTATTGACGGCATAGCCAACGAGATCAAAAAGATGGGTGCCGACCTGTTAATCATGGTTCCGGAGCAGCACGGATTCTGGGGCTCCATGGTACACCGCAGCAAAACACGCATCATGGCCTCAGGTTTAAATATTCCTTTATTTTCTATACCTGCTTAAAAAAATTTCAGGTTATTGATCAGAAAGTGTCGGGGTGTAATTTTATATCTTCACGCATTCCGGTCTTTCGGACTTCCTTACTAATCTGCATATTTGCACATACGCATATCTGCATATCCAAAAATTATGATCCACAAGAAAACAAAAACATACATCCCGGCCACACTCGAAATGAAGTGGGAAAACCTGGAGCCTATTTATAAAGAACTGCTTGATCGCTCTATTAATTCCGTTGAAGAGCTGGAAAAATGGCTGCATGATAAAAGCGAATTGGAAGCTGCACTGGAAGAAGATTTTGCCTGGCGTTATATCCGTATGACCTGCGATACCACCAGCGAAGAACTGTTACAGAATTTCCAATACTTTGCTACCGAAATTGAGCCTAAAGTTGCCCCTTATAGCAACGAGCTTAATAAAAAGCTGGTTGCCAGCGAATATGTTGACCAACTGGACGGCGAAAAATATTTTATCTTTTTACGTGCCGTAAAAAAGGCTCTTGAATTATTCAGGGAAGAGAATATACCGGTACAAACCGAGATACAGGTTGAACAGCAAAAGTACCAGTCAATAACTGGCGCGATGTCTGTTCATATTGATGATAAAGAGTTTACTCTAGAGCAAGCCTCTGTATTTTTAAAAGGCACCGACCGTGCAAAACGCCAGGAAGTTTGGGAAAAAATAACCAACCGCCGCCTGCAGGACAAAGATCAATTGGACGAACTGTTTGATCACCTGCGTAAATTAAGGCATACTGTGGCTACCAATGCTGGTTTCGAAAACTTCAGGGATTATATGTTCCAGGCATTAGGGCGGTTTGATTATACTCCACAGGATTGCTATGCCTTCCATGCTGCCATTGAAACCGAAATTGTACCTATCCTGCGCGAACAGGCAGCCAAACGTAAAGAGGCTCTTGACCTGCCCCAGTTAAAGCCATGGGATATGGATGTGGATATATCCGGCAAACCTGCACTAAAACCGTTTAACAGCGGGAATGAGCTCATTGAAAAATCCATTCAATGCTTTAGCAATATTAACCGTTACCTGGGCGAGCGTCTGGAGATCATGAAGGATAATAACTTGTTTGATGTAGAGAGTCGCAAAGGTAAAGCTCCTGGTGGTTACAACTATCCACTGGCCGAAACCGGTGCACCTTTCATCTTCATGAATTCGGCCAATACCTTCCGCGATTTGACTACCATGGTACATGAAGGTGGCCACGCGGTACATACCTTCCTGACTGCCGATTTAGAGTTGAATGATTTTAAACATTGCCCATCAGAAGTAGCCGAGCTGGCTTCCATGTCGATGGAATTGATTTCTATGGATAACTGGAATGTGTTTTTTGATAATGAAGAAGATTTGAAACGCGCCAAACGCGATCAGCTTGTTGATGTATTGAAAACACTGCCGTGGGTAGCCGTGGTTGATCAGTTTCAACATTGGATCTACACTAACCCTAATCATACTGATGCCGAGCGTACCGAAGCCTGGATCAAAATATATGAGCCATTTGGTACCGGCTTTGTAGATTGGAGCGAGCATCCAGATGCCGAAGCCAATTTATGGCAAAAACAACTGCATATTTTTGAAGTGCCGTTCTATTACATTGAATACGGTATGGCCCAATTGGGCGCCATAGCGGTATGGAAAAACTATAAAGAGAACCCGGAGAAAGGCTTACAGCAATATTTGGATGCGCTAAAGTTGGGCTATACCAAAACCATTAAAGAAATTTACGAAACAGCGGGTATCAAATTTGATTTCAGCGCGGCTTACGTCAAAGAACTGGCCGAATTTGTAAAAGCCGAAATGGATAAGATCAACTAAAAAATACAGATCAAACAAAAGCCTCTCCCGCAACAGAGAGGCTTTTTTATTTGTGGTAAATCCAAAGTGTATTGTTTTGAATACAAAAAAGTCACTCGCCAACTTATCCTGATGAGGCCGGGAATGTTTGCATCTATCCTGCTCTGCTACAGCATCATGCGCTTGTCATTTATACTTTAAAACCACTACCCGGTACTCACTGGCATAACTCTTGCTCTACTTATTCATATTAAGTTATTTTGTATCTTATTGATAACCAATAAGATAATTGTCATAAAAAATTCATTATTAACTATTATTTAAACCAGCCACTCTTTTGGGAGTTAAATTAAGTATGAAAAAGATAATTTTAAGTATAACAATCATATGCTTGTTTGCAACACTAGGTTTTAGCCAGGCTTTAAAACCGGTGCAGATAGATAGCCTGGTTTCGATATCGTTACCTGCTAATTTTTTAAAGAAGGATACACTGGGTCAGCAGATCTACTCCGGCAACGGGGCTTTTGGTTATATGGTAGTTATTAAAGCTCCAAACCCGGCTAATACCAAACCACTGGATAAAGAACGTGATTTGAACCAGGTGCTTAAAAACACTGTGAATGATATCCAGAAACAATCACGTACCGGTAGTGTCATGAATTTGCGCGACACCACCGTTGGCTCTTTAAAAGCTAAAGTATTTACGCTGCGCGTTGATAACAGCAACACCACCGGCGAATCGCCGCAGTTAAGGAACTTTATCATCATATATACCCGTGAAGCTGCCTATACTATGGAGTATCTGATTCCTGAACAACGCCAGGACTTAGCTAAGGGAGAGTTAAAAGCGTTTAGCAGTTCCTTAAAAATAGCTCCTGAACTGCAACGTCATGACCAGTATATATCCGATGCCAAAGGTATTTCCTTTGGAGCCAAAATGGCCATATATGGTGGTATACCTATAATACTTATCATTGTAATGATGGTTATCCGTAGAAACAGGAGATTAGCGCTTGAAGAAGCTTAATATTAAAATTTAAATAAAAAGAAGAGGCCCGGATTTAAATCCGGGCCTCTTCTTTTTATTAGTTATGCTGAACTACATGATCCCAGAACAGGCTGCCACGATATGTTCACATCATGTTATTGCGAGGCATGAAGCAATCTCTTCGCATTCTCAACGGTAAAAATAGCTACGGGATTATTAATGTTTTATTTGTTTTTAAAGGTATTAATGAGCTCCCTCCGGTCGGTTGTCTTCGTCGTTCCTCCCCGCAATGACATAAGTGGAAAATATTTAAAGTGAAACAACGCCGGAGTGGATCCTCGCAAAACGATAACCTACTAAACTTCATTACCGTTGCCCGACAATAATTTAAAGTAAAAAACATAATTTCGCGGCCATAGTTATCTACTTACCATGAAAAAAATTGCTTTAATTACAGGAGCTACCGCCGGCATTGGTGAAGCTTGTGCCCATGTATTTGCCCGCGAAGGCTATAATTTGATATTAACCGGTCGCCGACTTGACCGCCTGGAAAAAGTGGCTCATCATTTAAATGACAAATATAATGTGGAGGTTGCGGTATCGTCATTTGATGTACGTAACCGGGAACAGGTAGTAGAGAACCTGGAAGGTTTACCTGCAGAATGGAAAAAGGTTAATGTATTGATCAATAATGCCGGCCTAAGCCAGGGACTTGATCCTATACAAAATGGTAGCTATGATGATTGGGATACCATGATTGATACCAATGTAAAAGGCTTGCTCTATGTAAGTCGCGTGGTGTCTAACTGGATGATCGGTAATGGCTTTGGCCATATCATTAACCTGGGTTCTATTGCCGGAAAAGAAGTGTACGCCAACGGCAATGTATATTGTGCTACCAAACATGCAGTTGATGCCTTAAATAAAGGTATGCGTATTGATCTGTTGCCGCATGGTATAAAGGTTACAGCTGTACATCCGGGAGCAGTGGAAACTGAATTTTCAGAAGTTCGCTTCAAAGGAGATAAAGACAGGGCTAAAAAAGTATACGAAGGGTTTGAACCTCTTGCCGCCGATGATATTGCCGAAACCATATGGTTTGTTGCCTCACGCCCGGCGCATGTGAACATCAATGATCTGGTGATCATGCCAACAGCCCAGGCCACAGCAGGTAACATATTCAGAAAATAGATGTACAGATTTTGAATGTGCAGATGTGCAAATTGATTTCGTTGAGGGCTTCGCTGTTTCAGATGTTTAGATGATGAAATAATAATTGCTATTTTCACAAATCAATAATTCGCTAATTCAATAATTCACTCATTGTAAAATGTCATTAATAAATCAAATAGATCAGGATATTAAATTGGCTATGTTGGCCAAACAGGCCGATCGTTTAAGAGGGCTCCGTGCTATAAAATCAGCTTTGTTATTAGCTAAAACCGAAAAAGGCGCAGCAGAGGAACTTACCGCTGAAGCAGAGATCAAGGTACTTCAGAGACTGATCAAACAGCGTAAAGAATCGGCCGATATCTATAAAACCCAAAACCGCGAAGATCTTTATGAAATAGAGATGGAAGAAATGAAGGTGATTGAGCCTTATCTGCCTCAGCAAATGACCCGCTTTGAAATTGAAGGTTATCTGCAGGAACTGATAAGCCGCTTAGGTGCAACATCTACCAGCGATATGGGTAAAGTAATGGGTGCTGCCAATAAAGAACTTGCTGGTAAAGCTGATGGCAAAACCATATCAGAAGTAGTAAGACAATTGCTGGGATAGTTTTAAGTTTTGAATTTCAAAAACGGAACCCAGAAGTATGTTACTGACTTAAAACTCAAGACTCGGAACTCAAGACTTAAAACTTGAGGCTCAAGACTTAGAAATTTATTACTATAATTGTTGTAACTCGTCCGTAATAAACTAATTTTATGGCGGAATAGTAGAATTTATACTGAATTTGATTTCGGTATAGAAAATTTAAAAAAATTAATATCAGAATTTTATATGGATTTCGTGCTTAAAGAGGAACACGGGTTTAGTTATATAGATGAGGGTGAAGGCGAGGTACTATTATTATTACATGGTTTAATGGGCGCCTTGAGCAATTGGGAAGAGGTTGTTGAAGAGTTCAGGCCAAAGTATCGTGTTATTTTACCTATGCTGCCAATTTATGATATGCCTCTTATAACCACAGGTGTAAAGAGTCTTTCAAAATTTATACATAAATTTATAAAGTTTAAACAGTTAAGTAACATCACGGTACTTGGTAATTCATTGGGCGGACACGTGGCTTTGATATATGTTTTGGCTCATCCGGAAAACATTAAAGCTATGGTATTAACCGGTAGTTCCGGTTTATACGAAAACGCGTTTGGAGGCTCATTTCCTCGTCGCGAGAGCATTGATTTTGTAAGAGAAAGGGTGCAATATACTTTTTATGACCCTGCCGTGGCAACCGATGAACTGGTTAATGACGTATATAAGTTAATTAACGATAGGCACAGTGTAGTAAGGTTGCTGGCCATGGCAAAATCGGCCATTCGTCATAACATGAAAGCAGATTTACATAAAATGAATCTGCCGGTATCATTAATATGGGGTAGAGACGATAAAATAACTCCACCCGATGTTGCGGTAGAGTTTAGCGAACTATTACCGAATGCAGAATTGCATTGGATAGATAAATGCGGACACGCGCCGATGATGGAGCATCCGAAGGAGTTTAACAGGTTGTTAACTGGATTTTTGGAAAAACTAAAAGTTTAATATCATGGTAGCAATTGAACTGATGGCAGACGCGATTCCGCCGGTGCACACTTCTGATACGATACAGAAAGTACTTGACCGTATGGTAGAGTTCCGCCTCAGACATTTGCCTATTGTAAACGAAGAACAGTTTTTGGGCCTTATTGCCGAGGATGACCTGGTAGGGGAGAGCGATTATCAGACCGCTGTTGGAGCATTGGCCTTATCGCAGGTAAATCCGTATGTGCTCGAAGATCAGCATATATATGATGTGATACGTATGTTTTATGAGCGTCAGCTTACCGCTATACCGGTGCTTGATGCCAAAAGAAACTACCTTGGACTTATATCCGTTAATGCCATCACAGAATATTTTGCAAAGATTACTGCAGTAGCCGAGCCGGGTGGTATCATTGTATTGGAGATCAATAATAAAAATAATTCGCTGGCTCACATGGCGCAGATTGTGGAGTCGGACAATGCCCAGATATTAAGTTCATACGTACAAACTTTCCCGGATTCTACCAAAATGGAGGTGACCCTCAAAGTAAACAAACAAGATATTTCGGCCATACTAGCTACCTTCTTGCGTTATGAGTATGATGTAAAGGCTACTTTTAACAATACTGATAATAACGATAACGCGAAAGACCGGTACGACTCACTAATGAATTACCTTAATTTGTAATTAGTTCATAGATCATTAATCATGGTTCATAGTTGATAATAAAAAAGAATAGTCGTCAACCGTTAGCTACCATGAACCATCAACCATGAACAAACCCAACCACTCAATAAATGAAGATAGCAGTTTACGGCAGACCGTTTAATGATCCGTCTGTAATACCATATATTCAGCAGGTATTTGATAACCTGGCTCAGCACAATGTCGAAATATATGTTCATTATCAGCTCAATGAATACCTGCAGGATAAAATAACCAACGTAAAATACAACGTACTTGAAAATACCGATTCCATCAAAGGGTTTATTGATCTTTTTTTAACTCTTGGTGGCGATGGTACCCTGTTGGATATGGTAACGGTAATTCGCGATTCTGGGATACCTGTAATCGGTATCAATTTTGGTCGCCTTGGGTTTCTGGCCAGTATTAATAAAAACGACATCACAGCCGCTATACATGCAGTAGTGAATAAAGAATTTTCGCTGGATTGCCGCGAGTTACTGACCATTGATTCCACCATGAAAATTTTTGGCGAGGATAACTTTGCCCTGAATGATGTAACCATTCATAAGCGCGACGATGCCGCCATGATTATTACCCATGTGTTTTTGAACGACGAGTTTTTGAACTCCTATTGGGGCGATGGTATTATTATATCCACCTCAACCGGATCAACGGCTTATTCGTTAAGTTGCGGCGGGCCAATTATCTTTCCGCAGTCAAACAGTATCGTGTTAACGCCAGTATCACCACATAACCTTAATGTGCGGCCCATCATTATACCTGATAGCAGTAAGCTATGCTTTGAGGTAGAGAGCCGCAGTGCAAATTACCTGGTATCGTGCGATTCGCGTGTGGCAGCGTTAGATCAAACTGTTAAATTTCACGTTCAGAAAGCCGACTTTCAGTTAAATTTGGTACGTTTAAATAATGAAAGTTATTTAACCACGTTACGAAACAAACTATTATGGGGCTTAGATGCCCGTAATTACTAAATTTGCTTAATGCCCAAATTTAAATTTGTAGTACTTCTATTTTTTTTATTGATATCCTATCAGTTGCGGGCCCAAACCTGGGAGGTTGGTGGTGCGCTTGGTGGTGCAGGCTATATAGGCGATCTTAATCCTAACAATCCTGTTAAAATAAGCGGCATTTCTGGGGGTGTATTTGTGGCGCGCAATTTTGATGGCTATTTTTCGGCAAAATTGAATTTTATATATGGGAAGATCAGCGCCGATGACAGTAAATCAAGCAATCAGCAATTTAGAGATCGCAATTTGAGTTTTAATGATCCTTTGAAAGAGTTGAGCCTAATTGGTGAGTTTAATTTCATGAACTATATACCCGATGCAGGTCCGCATAAATATACACCTTATATATATTCGGGCGTTGGTTTAACTGCCTATACCCCTCGCACTAATTATAACGGGCACTCCTACAGCTTGCGGAACTTAAGAACAGAAGGTGAACCATCACCTTATGGTAAAACCACCATTGTAATTCCGTATGGTGTGGGGGTAAAATATAATTTTAATAGTAAATGGACAGTTGCCGGCGATCTGGGGTACCGGTATACGATGACCGATTATCTGGATGATGTAAGCAAGGTTTATCCTAACCCGGCCCAACTGCCAAGTGACCTGGCAAGAGCGCTTTCTGATCGTTCTGGGGAGGTAGGTAAACCGCCAAATGCGATAGGTTCCCAGCGTGGCGATTTTAAATCCCGCGATACCTATTTCTTTTTAGGCTTTACCATCTCCTATACATTTGTTACACAGCGGTGTTATTACTAACTTCTATGGTTTATTGTATTAAAAACAAAATTATATTTTGTTTTTAATACAATAAAAGAATTAAATTTTTCGTTTAATATATAAATGCTAATAATGATTGGCGTTTATTATTTAACCTTAAACTTTAATATCATGGCCGAGTTAAATCCTTCAACACCAAAAGCTGGCGGAGCACACAGACGCAAAAGAATGAACCTCCGGGTTGATCTTACCGCTATGGTTGATCTGGCATTCCTGCTGATCACCTTTTTTATCATGACCACCACTCTGGCAAAACCCAAAGCAATGGATCTGGCGATGCCTGCTGACGAACACAACGAACCAGTATCAGCATCCCGGAGCCTTACCCTATGCCTGGGTAAAAATAACCAGCTGATGTACTATCTGGGTGAGTTGAAAAATCCGGTTATCGCGCCGACTGTTACAGGTTTTAATAAAGACGGGATCCGTAAAGTATTGCTCGAAACCGGTAAATCGATACATGATAAAACCGGTAAAAATATGATTGTGCTGGTAAAGCCATCCGATCATTCACTATACAATAACCTGGTTAATATTTTAGATGAACTTACTATAACTGATGTATCTACCTACGCCATTGTGGATATTAATCCTGATGATACCAATATGCTCAAACAAAAAAACATTTATTAACCGCATTAGTTTCCAGGCTTAAAATAAGCAGATTTACAGGCCGGGTATCATAATCATTTGATGATTTTTGATGTCCGGCTTGTTAATTTTAGTTTTAAATAAGCATAATAAATCCCTGCATAACCTGTTATTTGTGTGCTTTTTGTATCATTTTAGTGCATTATTGATAATAACATTTTCTTTTCCTGCGGCATACTAAAAAAATACAAAGTAAGTTTTACCTTTGTACCCTGAAAAAACCGGCAAATTGAATTTTTACAATTGTGTGGCCGGGTGCTATTTTGGAAGGTTGACGTTGAACAGATATTTTATTTAAGCATCGCATTGATAAAATTAAAACACCAATATGTCTTTTGCAGACATTTACAGAGTAGCTTTTGATAATGAACAGTATGGGATATTTTGATCAGATTGATTTGTTAAGGCTACCAAAGCATGTTGCCATTATTATGGATGGCAATGGTCGTTGGGCAAAAGAAAAAGGCAAATTAAGGGTGTTTGGCCATCATAACGGGGTAACATCTGTTAGAGATGTTGTTGAAGGCGCTGATAAATTAGGTATAAAATACATAACGCTCTACACATTTTCATCCGAAAACTGGAACCGGCCTAAACTGGAGGTTATGGCTATTATGGAATTAATGGTTAGTACCATTCATAAAGAAATAGCCGGTTTTATGAAAAACAATATTAAATTAAATGCCATAGGCGATCTGGATATGTTACCCGATAAATGTAACCGGGAACTGAAGGCCGCCATGGAAAAAACATCGGCAAATACCGGGGTGGTACTTACACTGGCATTAAGCTACAGTTCACGCCGTGAAATTGTACGTGCCGCTAAAAATATAGCCATCAAAGTACAAAATGGCGAATTAGAGATAACCGACATCAATGAAGATGTTTTTGAAGATAACCTGTTTACCGGTGATATGCCCGATCCTGAATTATTGATCAGAACAAGCGGCGAATACCGTATAAGTAATTATTTATTATGGCAAATTGCCTATGCTGAGTTGTATTTTACACCTAAGTTTTGGCCCGACTTTAGAAAGGAAGATTTGTACGAAGCTATACTTGATTATCAAAAACGCGAACGCCGTTTTGGGATGACAAGTGAGCAAGTTAACTAAATTTTTTCTTTTAACACTTTTTAACAACTGTATAAATTAATTTTAGCCCACTAAAATATTCGAATGTATAAATTTCTTTTTGCTATTCTTTTCTCTGTTTTTGTTACCTCCGCATTTGCCCAGGTTTCCAATCCTCAGAGAGCACCATTGACAAAATCGATACCGGCCGATAGTTTAAGTTATCTTAATCCCCGGGATTACATTATTGGTGGCATTTCTGTTAGTGGGGCAAAGTATCTGGATAAAGATATTTTGATACAACTTTCAAAATTAACCAAAGGCGATCGTATCAACCTGCCAGGCGAGCGTAATGCCGAGGTAATAAAGACCTTATATTCCCAGGGCTTATTTGATGATGTGCAGTTAAACATTACCAAAATAAACATGGATACCATTTACCTGGAGATAGCTGTTTCTGAACGCCCGCGTTTATCGCGTTTGCATATTACAGGTATACGTAAAGGTGAAATTGAAGACGTACAGAAAAAATTAAATGACCGTACCGGGAAAATCGTCAATGAAAATTTAATAAATACCACTACAGCCATCATCAAAAAACATTTTGGCGAAAAGGGTTTCCTGAACACCACTGTAAAACTTACCCAGCGTAAGGATCCGGGAGATGCCAACAGTGTAATATTGGATGTAGCCATTGATAAGAAAACCAAGGTGAAAATAAACCAGGTTGTTTTTGAAGGCAACAAGGCATTTTCATCAAAAAAGCTGAAGGGCTTTTTGAAAAAAACAAGAGAGCGTAAGTGGTATAACCTGTTTGGTTCTAAAAAATTCAAGCAGGATAAATACGAAGAGGATAAGCAAAGTTTGGTTGAATCGATGCAGAATAAAGGTTACCGCGACGCAGAGATTGTAAGTGATTCTGTTTGGAGCCATGATGCAACCACCGTTAACGTGAAAATTAAAGTTTACGAAGGCCCTAAATATTACTTTGGTAATGTAAAATGGTCTGGTAACGCCAAATATTCTACCGAGTTACTGAACAGGATATTGCACGTTAAAAAAGGTGATGTATTTAGCGAAGATGAGTTGAACAAAAGGTTGGTGGGCCCAACCCCAAGCAATGATGATGTTTCGTCGCTATATCTTAACGATGGTTATTTAACTTACACTGCCGACCCGGTACAGGTTAAAGTTTATAACGATACGGTTGATTTAGACATCCGCGTTTACGAAGGTCCGCAATACACCATTAACCGTGTAAGCTTAAAAGGTAACGATGTAACCAACGATAAAGTGGTTATGCGTGAAATTCAAACTAAGCCAGGTCAAAAATTCAACAAGGAATTGTTGATCCGTAGTTCACGTGAAATTGGTCAGTTAGGTAACTTTGATGAACAAAAAACGGAGCCGAAACCGGTTAACATCAATCCGCAGGATGGTACAGTTGATTTGGTTTACAACGTAGTTGAAAAACCATCAGACCAGATTGAGCTATCGGGTGGTTTCGGCGGCGGTCAACTGGTGGGTACCCTGGGCTTAACTTTCAATAACTTTTCATTAAGAAATATTTTCAACCTCAAAGCATACAAACCATTGCCCAAAGGCGACGGTCAGAAACTGAGCTTACGTGGCCAGTCAAGCGGACGTACCTATCAAAACTTCTCGTTCACTTTCTCTGAGCCATGGTTAGGTGGTAAAAAGCCTATTTACTTTGCGTTATCAGCTTATACACAAGGTAGCTCAACCGGGCAGTATTATCCAAAATCGAGCCCTAATTATAACAATCTGCGTATAAACGGTATTGGTGTAACCTTGGGTAAACGTTTAAAATGGCCAGATAACTACTTCCAGTTAAACTACTCATTAAACGTCGACCACTATAACCTGGATAACTATACCGGTTATTTGTTTCAAAATGGTACTTCATACAACATTAAGTTAACCCAGGAGTTAAGCCGCAACTCTATTGATGCGCCAATTTTCCCAACTCAGGGTTCAAATATTAAATTTACCGTACAGGCAACACCTCCGTACTCGTTATTTAATAATATAAACTACAAAATAGCAACTCCAGAGGAACGCTATCACTTTGTGGAGTATTATAAATTTAAATATGATGCGCAGTGGTTCTCTAAACTGGTTGGTAAATTTGTACTGATGTCGCAGGTAAGATTTGGCTTCCTGGGCATGTATAACAAAGATGTAGGCCCGTCGCCGTTTGAGCGTTTCAAATTGGGTGGTGATGGTATGCAGAGCTATCAGTTTTTACAAGGTAGTGAGATCATCGGTTTAAGGGGTTATCAAAACTTCTCGATAGTACCGGAAGGTTCAACCGAAAATCAAAACAATAACACCGGTAGCACTATCTATAATAAATACACATTGGAGCTGCGTCACCCGGTAATTGCAAGCCAGTCGGCCACCATATTCTTACTGGCATTTGCCGAAGGTGGTAACGTTTGGAATAACTTTAGTCAATTCAATCCGTTTAACGTTAGGCGTTCGGTAGGTGTTGGCGCAAGAATATTTTTACCTATATTTGGCTTGCTTGGATTAGATTATGGCTACGGATTTGATAAAATACCAGGTCAGCCTGACGCAAACAGGGGCCAATTCCATTTTACAATTTCTCAGAGTTTATCCGGCGGATTTAATTAATTTGCACAGCGATATATGAAGAAGATAATTTTAATAGCGTTTTTAACGTTAACAGCATTTACGGGAGCTTACGCGCAACGTTTTGCTTACGTTGATTCGGAGTATATACTAAAACATATGCCCGAATATGCCTCATCACAAAAACAGCTGGCAGCATTATCTGATCAATGGCAAAAAGAAGTAGATAGCCGTTTTCAGGAAATTGACCGCTTGTACAAAGCATACCAGGCCGATCAGGTTTTAATGACGGCTGATATGAAAAAACGCCGCGAGGCCGAAATCGTTGATAAAGAAAAAGCTGCAAAAGATTTTCAACGGCAAAAATTCGGGCCCGATGGCGAACTTTCACAAAAGAGTAATGCCTTGATTAAACCAATCCAGGATCGTGTGTCTAAAGCTGTACAGGCAATTGCCGAAGGCGATAACCTCGATATGGTATTTGATAAAAACAGTGAAGTAATTATGTTGTATGCCAACCCGCGTTATAACCGGAGCAACGATGTGATTACCAAATTAGGGCTTAAACCCGGAGTATTTGCTAAATAAATTTTTGAATAAATAAACAGACTATTATTAAACACAGGACAAGAAAAATGAAAAAACTATTTAAAGTTGCTTTAGTTGCAGTAGGTATGTTATTTGCGGGCAACTTTGCCAATGCGCAGACTAAGATCGGGCACATTAATTTTAATCAATTAATTGACATGATGCCTGAAACTAAAACTGTGACCACTCAGATGCAGGCTTATCAAAAAACATTTATTGATCAGCTTACCAGCATGAACAATGAGTACACTACAAAAGGTCAGGAGTTTCAAAAAAATCAGGCTACTATGACCGATGCTGTACGTACCGTAAAAGGTAACGAACTACAGGATTTGCAAAAACGTATGCAGGATTACCAAAATAACGCACAACAACAAGTTGATGCTAAAAGACAAGAATTAGGTAAACCGCTAATTGATAAAGCTACTGCTGCAGTTAATGCCGTTGCTAAAGAAAAAGGATATGCTTACGTATTAGATTCTTCACAGGTAAGTTTATTGGTATCTCCGGATGCTGATGACCTGATGGCTGCTGTAAAAGTGAAATTAGGATTAAAATAAACATCAATTATTAGTCATTTAAAAAAAGCGTCGCGTATTTACGCGACGCTTTTTTTATTTTTGAAAATGTCTGAATCAGAATTTGCAGAATTTTAAAATTCCCCCAATAAATTCTGATCATTTTAAAATTCTGCAAATTCTGATTCAGACAAATAAATCACTAATTCAATAACTGAATGAAACAACCCATTGGTATTTTCGATTCGGGCTTTGGCGGCCTTACTGTTTTCAAATCAATTATAGAGCAGCTCCCAGAGTATGATTATATATACCTTGGCGATAACGCCCGGGCGCCTTATGGTAACCGTTCTTTCAACACCATTCATCAGTATACCTGGGAGTGTGTGCAGTGGCTTTTTGAACAAGGCTGCCCGCTTATCATTGTAGCCTGCAATACCGCTTCGGCCAAGGCCCTACGCACTATACAGCAGCAGGATCTTAAGACCGTTGATCCTTCAAAAAGAATACTCGGGGTAATACGCCCGACAGCCGAAGTTATTGGTGATTATACCAAAAGCAAAGAAATTGGTGTATTGGGTACAAAAGGAACCGTGCAATCGGGTTCTTATCTTTTGGAGATCCAGCACTTTTTTCCGGATATCAAAGTTCATCAGCAGGCTTGTCCGCTTTGGGTGCCGTTGATTGAGAACGGCGAATATGATCAGCCAGGTGCCGATTACTTTGTGAAATTATACTTGGATCAGATCATGGCGCAATCGTCGCAAATTGATACTATTTTACTGGCATGCACCCATTATCCACTTATTCAGCAAAAAATAGAGGCTAATTTACCCGCTCATGTTAAAGTGGTAGCTCAGGGAGATATTGTAGCCAAAAGCCTGGTTGATTACCTGCAGCGCCATCCCGAAATGGAAACCCAATTAAGCCGGAACCAAACCAAAGCATTTTTTACCACTACCGATGATACGGCCGATTTTGATCATCATGCCTCCGTGTTTTTCTCGGCCCCGGTAAAATCAACTTTTATATCAGCCAATGATCTGGTGAAGTGCTGAAGTAAAAGTCCACGCGTCATTGCGAGGTACGAAGCAATCTCTACATAGGTAGATCAAATATACTTAGTTAATCGCTCTGTACAGTTTAGAGATTGCTTCGTACCTCGCAATGACGCGCTTTTTATTTTCTCTACCCCACAATCCCCACCAACTTAATATAACTTACCCGCCCTAAAATAGTATAACATTTAGTAAGTTTGCGGTTTAAGCAAAACAGGCCTTTGAATACTTATCTGATATATTTTGTTGTCGCTATTGGGCTGTTTAGCTTTTCGGCCTTTTTTGCGTTGTTTGGTGTTTATGCCGAGCGCAAAATTTCGGCATTTATACAAGACAGGCTTGGCCCAACAGAAACCGGTAAGTTTGGCTCGCTCCAAACGCTTGCTGATATATTAAAGATGATCCAGAAGGAACTCATTATCCCGGCCGCTGCCGATAAGTGGCTGTTTATGCTGGCCCCTGCGGTAATTTTTATTGCCGTTTATATGGGCTTTGCCGCGCTGCCCTGGGCTCCTGGACTTATCCCCTCCAAAATAAATCTGGGTATCTATTACATATTCGCCATTATCTCGGTAGAAACACTGGGCATCCTGATGGCGGGTTGGGGATCAAACAACAAATATTCTATACTAGGCGCTATGCGTTCTGCTGCGCAGATCATCTCCTATGAGATACCTGCAGGCTTCGCCATTATAGCGGTAGTAATGATTGCGCAAACCCTCAACCTGCAGGACGTGGCCATGCAGCAAGGCATCCTGGCCGGTGAAAAGATAAAATTCGCAGGCTTTTGGGATGTTTCTAAAATTGGGGGGCTTTTGGGTTGGAACATATTCCGCGCGCCGCACCTGATCATCGCGTTTGTGATTTATTTTATAGCCTCACTGGCCGAAAGTAACCGGGCCCCATTTGATATCCCCGAAGCAGAATCAGAGCTGGTGGCAGGTTTCCATACCGAATTTACAGGTATCAGATTTGCTCTGGTGTTTTTAGCCGAATATTCCATGATGTTCCTGGTATCCATGATCGGGGTTATCCTATTCCTGGGAGCCTGGAATACACCGTTGCCGAATATAGGCCCGGTGCATTTAGCAACATGGACAACCAATATGGCATGGGGCATTTTATGGGTAAGCCTGAAAACGCTTGGTCTGGTAGCTGTGCAGATGTGGATCAGATGGACACTGCCCCGTTTCCGGGTGGATCAGCTAATGAACCTCTGCTGGAAAGTGCTTACCCCGCTGGCTTTTGCCTGTATGTTAATATCAGGTGTATGGCGATTATGGCTAATGTAAGGGGAGAGTCGAGAGATAAGAATCAAGAAATAAGATAAAAAATAAATAAGAAAATAAAATCAAGATAATCCCTGAATTCTGCGAATCAAGATTCAGACAAAATCAAGACAAAAAATCAGCGAAATCAACGTAATCATACAAATCAACGGTCGATGTTTAAAAGGTTAATTAACGGTTTTACTACGGCATGGAAAGGTTTAAGCCTTACCGTGAAGCACCTTTTTGCCTCTAATGCCGACAGGAAGATCATGACCGTAAGCGACAATAATTACTTTAAGCAGCTGGAAGGTACCAACACCATTCAATACCCTAAACAACAGTTACCTGTTCCCGAGGTGGGCCGCTATCAGTTGGACGTGGAAATGGACGATTGTATTGTATGCGATTTGTGCGCCAAGGTATGCCCGGTTAACTGTATCGATATAGAATCGATCAAAGCAACGGAAGCCATCGGCCAAACATCCGATGGTACTACTAAACGTTTGTACGCGGCTAAGTTTGATATTGATATGGCCAAATGCATGTATTGCGGCTTGTGTACCATTGTATGCCCAACAGAGTGTATTGTGATGACCAACCAGTATGATAAAACGGTATTTCAGTTGAGCGATCTTACCTATCAGTTCTCAGACATGTCGCCGGAGGTTGCTGCCGAGAAACGGGCTTTGTTTGATCAGCAGCAAGCCGAAAAACAAGCCGCTAAACTGGCCGCCATGCAAAAAAAGGAGGGCGGAGCATGACCCTGGTACGCATACTCTTTTACTTCCTGAGTTTTATAGCTATAATTTCGGCACTATACGCGGCTTCCAGCAAAAACCTGGTGCGCAGTATATTTGTGTTTTTTGTTACCTTGTTTTCACTGGCCGGTTTATACGTACTGGCCCTGGCCGATTTTGTGGCCGTAACCCAGGTAGTGATTTATGTAGGAGGAATACTGGTGCTCATCCTTTTTGCCTTTATGCTTTCGGGTAAAGAAACCCTCAACGTACTGCAAAAGCAGGAAGGGAAGTTTCTGAGTATGAAAAAATTGCCTGCTATACTTTTAGCTGCGATATTTTTTATTGTATTGATCAACATCGTGATTAAGGCCAATGCCGATAACCTGCCATGGGTTAGGGATGCAATCAGCCTTAAAAATGGAATTACCCCAAAGGATATCATGATTGATAATATCGGGGTTAATTTAATGACCCGCTACCTGTTACCATTCGAAGCCATATCCATCTTATTGCTGGTAGCTTTAGTAGGAGCGGCTCATTTATCACGTAAGGAGGGCAAAGCATGATCACACTCACCGATTTTCTGATAGTAAGCGCTGCCCTGTTTTGTATAGGTTTGTACATGACCATCTCTAAACGAAACGCCATACAAATATTGATAGGCATTGAATTGATCCTGAACGCCGCCATTTTAAACCTGGTAGCCTTTGGCAAATATGATAAAGTGAATAACAGCGGACAAATATTTGCCCTGTTTGCTATTGTGCTGGCCGCCGCTACAACAGCAGTAGCATTGGCTATTATTTTGAACGTATACAGGAGGTATAAGACTATTGATCCAAATGACATTACTAAACTGAGGGATTGAACATGAAAGGATTAATGTTTATATTTTTCGTATTGGCCTGTACAGGTGCTTTTGCTCAAAAGCGGGATACATTTTTTTATGTGGATGGCCCCAAAAAGAAAATGATCATGTGCAGTGCGGCTATTGACAGCAACAGATCATATGTTACGATTAATGGGAGGGCTTATACCGGGGTATTAGATAGTTTAAATACAGATAATATTATACAGTTTAAAGTGTTGAAGGCAACTGAGGCCGTAGCTGTATTGGGTAAAAAAGGAAAAAATGGCGCCATTCAGATCTCCATGAGAGCTCCACATATTCCCGGTAAATCTGTAGCTGGGGCTCCCCCGGGTGAAAACGATATTACGGATTATGTTTTAGATGGCAGGCGATCAAATAAAATGGAGATAACGCATTTGGGGCGCCGTGTTTTAAGTTCAAAATATGATAAAAAAACGGCTGCCGATCCATCAAAGAACAAAGTTATTTTAATAGCCGTTACCCGGAATTATGCCATTAAGCAATACCAAACGAAGCTGAGCCGACTTTCAACCGGATACAAAACATATCTGAATAAACATCATCACGACGATAAAGGTTTAACTTTTATCATTAACGGAGAAAAGTACGCTGTATCAACAGACGATAGGATAAAAAAGATATATGAATTGATTTCAGATGATAAGGTTCAGGATCTTAATTTGAAATACATTATGGGATATGGCCGCGCACCTTCATTTATTAAAATAGATACCAAATAAATTGAGGGGATCAAGGATGAGAAAGCTAGCTTTTATATGCATATGTTATTGGGTTTGCACTTTTAATTATGCGTTTGCACAGGTAACTGATACACTTAAAAAAGCAGCTGCTCTGGAAGCGGTTGTTGGTAAAGATGCTGTTTATGTTATAGATGGGAAAATATCCGATAAAAAGTTAGATGGACTCGACCCTAATGCTATCCTTAGTGTAGATATTTTAAAAAAAGACACAACTTCCGCATTTAAGGAAATTGTAAGGAATAACACAGTTATAATTACAACTAAAGGTTTTGCCTCTATTCAGTATCAAAAGAAGTTAAGTGTCTTTTCAAAGAAGTATAAAAATTACTTGGAATTAAACAAAGGGGATGATTCTAAATTGTCCTACGTTTTAAATGGTAAGCTATTTGACGAAAGCGATAAACGGATTAAATCATTATATGATATTTCTCCAGGGAAAATAAAAGAGGTGATTTTTATCGAGAAATTTTATAAAAATACACTTAACAATATTAAAGAAATTGTAATTATCACAACCAAATAAATTGGACAACTTTTTACCATCCATACAAAGTTTAAACTATACGGTTGCCGCCGTAGCATTACCGCTGCTCGCTGCTCTGATAAACTTTTGTTTACCTGTAAAAAGTAAAGCCAGCGGTTGGATCTCAACTATAGCTATTTTATTAAGCTGTGTATTATCAGCCCGGGTATTTGCAACGGTGTGGAATAATCCGCAGATACATGCGCAGCGTGTTTGGTTCACCATTGGTCAAACCCAGGTTTATGCCGGCATCTTGCTCAATAACCTTTCGGTATTGATGCTGTTGCTGGTATCGGTTATCGCCTTGCCGGTGCATGTCTATTCCACCGCCTACATGAAGCACGACGAGCGGTTCAGTCGTTATTTTACCTATCTCAGTTTCTTTTGTTTCAGCATGCTGACTTTGGTTGTGGTAGATAGTTTGATATTGTTCTACGCCTTTTGGGAGTTGGTTGGTTTTTCGTCATATCTGCTCATTGGCTTTTGGTTTACCAAAAACAAGGCTATTCAAGCTAATAAAAAAGCCTTTATTATGAATAGAATAGGTGATATTGGCTTGCTGAGTGCTATTATTATCCTGTTTGCCCAATTCCATACTTTTGATATTGATACCATATTCGGCCACAACGGACTTGCGCACCTCATGGGTGTACGGGATGGGAAATGGACTTTTGTTCCGAGTCACTTGCCTGATTCAGTCGGCTCTGTTTGGGTTCGGGGAACTATGGTCTCATTACCAGCCCTTTGGCAATATGTGGCCTGTGCCGGTATTTTCCTGGCTGTAGCCGCTAAATCGGCACAGTTTCCACTGCACACTTGGCTGCCTGATGCGATGGAAGGCCCCACTTCGGTATCTGCACTCATCCATGCCGCAACCATGGTGGCCGCCGGTGTATTTTTGCTGGGCAGGGTTTACCCTATGTTCACCGAGAGCGAGCTCACTATACTGGCCTGCATTGGCTGTTTTACTGCGTTTATGGCAGCAACCATCGCCCTAACACAAAACGATCTGAAACGTATTCTGGCTTACTCTACCATATCGCAATTAGGTTTTATGATCCTGGCGATGGGGGTAGGGGCTTATGCGTCTTCACTGTTTCACTTGGCTACACATGCCTTTTTTAAATGTTTGCTGTTTTTGGTGGCTGGTATTGTAATACACCAGATGCAGCATATCAAGGATGATAATCAGCTGGATATCGATCCGCAGGATATCACGTATATGGGTGGCCTGCATAAAAAACTGCCGCTTACTTTTATCGCTGCTGTTATAGGTGCGCTGGCCCTGGTGGGTTTGCCGCTTACTTCGGGTTATCTGTCAAAAGATGGTATTTTGATCCAGGCTTTTGATTGGAGTGAAAGGCAAAACGGATGGTTTAAGATTGTTCCGGTTACTGCTTTGCTTACCAGCTTGCTTACTGCTTTTTATGTAAGCAGGTTAATATTCAAAGTTTTCTTTGGCGAGTTCCGGTTGTTGAAAAGCAACCCGGATATTAAATTGCACTTAAGCGATGGTGGCTGGCCATATAAATTACCTTTGGTGTTATTAGCCGTTTGCTGTTTATTTCCAGTATTTTCTTTTAACCCATTTTCGTTTGAACATACCTGGTTGTATATGGGGCTGGCACATCCCCATTTTCCGAAATTGGAAAGCTCGTATCATCGTATTATTCCCAAGGTAGTAACTGTTTTAAACCTGTTGGTATTGTTAGAGGCCTACCGGATGTATGTGCAAGCAAAGCGTTTCAAATTCCCACAAAGAGGCTTTTTCTATCGCTTATCCTACAATCAATGGTATATTGATAGCTTATATAAACGTGCTATTGTAAACCCGGCATTGCGTCTGGGCAGTATCTGTTTCTGGATCGATCGTACGCTTGTGGATGGCTTGTTACATTTGCTGGCACGTATCAGCGGCGCCATAGCCAAATTAGCTGCCTGGGCAGACGAATATATCGTTGATGGATTTTTACATCTATTGGCCGCTATAGTGCAAAGTATTGGCAATTTTGCACGTAAGTTTCAAAGCGGTAAAGTACAATACTACCTGTTTAGCATGTTGGTAATTGTACTGCTGTTGTTTATTTTAAAAATACTGATATGAAGAAAGAATCAAGAGATAAGAGTCAAGAATCAAGAACTGGGTGGAGATATTAAAATTGAAATATAATTAGCCAGTTATTGTTTTTTCTTGATTCTTGACTCTCGGTTCTTGACTCTAAGATTTAATTCGCATGAATATATTAACCTTACTATTACTGGTACCTGTACTGTTCGGCCTTATCATTATGGTGCTGCCGTCGTCTGTGCGGGGCTGCTTTAAGTACCTCACGCTAGTGGCTACGCTGATACAATTAGGCATCAGCATATGGATGTACCTGCATTTTAAAACGGGTGCGGCTTATGGTGGTATCAATCATGAGGATCAGTTCCAGTTTGTGCAAAAACTTCCCTGGATTTCCCTTAACCTGGGCAGCATGGGCAAAATGCAGATCGATTATTTTGTAGGTATCGATGGCATGTCTATCAGTCTGCTGGTGATGACATCATTGGTGATGGTTATCGCTACGCTGTCGTCATGGGAGATCAAGAGTAACCTGAAAGGTTTCTTCCTGCTGTTTTTATTGCTGGATATGGCGGTTATCGGCGTGTTCTGCGCGTTGGATTTCTTCCTGTTTTACTTGTTTTATGAACTGATGCTGCTGCCGTTATATTTTCTCATCGGGATGTGGGGCGGCGCACGCAGGGAATATGCAGCTATCAAATTTTTCCTGTATACCTTATTCGGTTCGGTGTTTATGCTGCTGGTGATGGTAGGCTTGTACCTATCGGTGACCGATCCGGCAACGGGCAACCATACTTTTAATATTATTCAGATGATGAATCCCGCTAATTACAATGCACAATCTGTGTTTTCCATAGCCGGTCATCAAACCATATTGGGCATGCCCGCACGTACGGTTGGCTTTGTGGTCTTATTCATCGCCTTTGCCATCAAAGTACCGGTGGTGCCTCTGCATACTTGGCTGCCTGATGCGCATGTGGAAGCGCCAACCCCGGTATCTATCATATTAGCAGGTATCCTGCTCAAAATAGGGGGATATGGTATCATTCGCATTTGTTTGGGCATCTTCCCCGAGGTGGCCACCTCCGGCGCGTTCTGGCTGGGACTACTTGGCGTGATCTCCATTTTATATGGCGCTTTCAACGCCCTCGCTCAAAAGGACCTGAAACGCATGATTGCTTACTCCTCGGTATCACATATGGGTTTTGTGCTCTTAGGAATCGCCTCACAAACCGCCGAAGGTGTTAGCGGAGCAATAATGCAAATGGTAAGTCATGGATTTTTATCAACCATGCTGTTCTTTTTGGTGGGCGTGCTGTACAACAGGGTGCATGACAGGGGTATTAACCATTTCCGGGGATTGGGTACTCTAATGCCGCAATACACAGCTTTTGTGATGATCGCTTTTTTTGCGTCGCTTGGTTTACCGGGCTTTTCGGCATTTGTGGCCGAGGCATTTTCTTTAACCGGAGCTTTTAAATCGCCAACAGTAAATGGCTTGTTGCCGTACTGGATGGCCGTTTGTGGCTCGATAGGTATATTGCTAAGCGCCGCCTATTTCTTGTGGACACTGCAGCGCATGTTTTTTGGCACCGAATCATTAAAAGGCGGTAACGTTTGGAAAATAGCTTTAACCGATCTGAATCTGCGCGAAAAACTGACACTGGCACCACTGGCACTGATAGCCCTGGCTTTAGGAATCATGCCTTCGCTGGTTTTTGATAAGATCAATGATTCTGTGCTGGCCTTTGTCCAGTTTTTACAGCTTAAATAAAATAATGGTGAATAAGCATCAATGCTTTTATGGAAAAATGCATAGCCATGCATCTTTAGTTTACCCAGCCGGTTTAATGGCAGGCTCGGGCAAATTAACAGATGATATGTATTTAACCGAAAGCATGATGTTTAAAAAATTATCTACCGCCGCAGTTCTTCTTTTTATGGCGATGGCATCCAAAGCCGATGAAGGACAAAAAATAGCTTCTAAAGTTCAAAAAGTTACCGTATTCCTAAACGGTGCGCAAGTAACGCGCACGGCGCTGGTTAGCGTGAGCCCGGGTACTTCTACATTAGTGTTCGGTAATATGTCGCCGGGTATAGATGTACAGAGCCTACAGGTGAGTGCCGGGGGGGAGTTTACCATACTTTCAGTGAAGCAGGAGCTCGACTTTTTGAATGAGGAATCCAAGCAAAAGCAACTGGTTGATCTGCAGGCACAGCAAAAAATGATCAGGGATAAAATATCCTTGCAAAATAATATGCTGTCCATTTACCAGGAAGAAGCTACCATGTTGGGGAAAAACCAGGTAGTAACCGGGGTGAATGCCAGTCTGGATGTTTTAAAACTTAAACAAGCACTCGACTTTCAAACGGCGCGTTTAACCGAGATTAAGAGAAAACAACAAACGGTTAATGATCAGGTTGATGCCCTGAACACGGAACTCCAAAAATATGATAGGCAAATTGCCGATATCACCAAAGGTAGTAGTAAAGCTACCAGTAATGTGCTGGTTACGGTTTCTTCAAAAAGCGCTTTGCAATCAACCTTTACACTGAATTATGTGGTGCAGAATGCCAGCTGGTACCCAACCTATGATATCCGGGCAAAAAACGTAAACAGTCCAATCAGTATTACTTACAAAGCCAATGTATCACAGCAAAGCGGCGAAGACTGGAGGAATATTAAAATAACGCTGTCCACAGGCAATCCAAGTATCAGTGGTAACAAACCGGAGCTTACCCCCAATTATTTAAACCTGGGTATGTACTATTCAGGTAATGCCGGACCTATTACTAAAGTAACCGGTAAAATATTTGAAGCTGGTACAAGTAATGGCTTAGCCGGTGTGAGTATCAGGGTTAAAGGTACATCTATCGGTGCGACCAGTGATGCCCAGGGATTTTATAGCTTGCAAGTACCACCAAACAGTCCTGATCTTGCCTTTAATTATATTGGGTATGAAGTCGTGGAACGACCAGCCAATATGCCGCTCATCAATGTAACCATGTCTCCATCGACTAATAATTTGAGTGAAGTGGTAGTAACAGGTTACGGAGCTGAAGATAAGCGGAGGTTAGTTGGTGCTTTATCCGGCAGCGTATCAGGCATCCGTATACGTGGCGCAGCCAGTATACAATCTATCCCGGTAGAAGTTAAACCTATTGAAAACCAAACCAACGTAGAGTTTAATATCGCCAATCCATACTCTATACCGAGTGATGGTAAACAATATGCTGTAGAGATAGGGCAGTTTGACCTGAACGCCAGTTACCAGTATTTTGTAGCGCCTAAGGTGAGCACCGATGTGTTTTTAACCGCGCAGCTAACCAACTGGAACAAGTATAATTTCCTTTCGGGCGAAGCTAATTTGTTTTTTGAAGGTACGTTTATTGGTAAATCACTCATCAATACACAAGCTACCGCCGATACGCTGAACCTTTCGTTAGGTACCGATAAAAACATTGTGGTAACCCGTACATTGCAAAAGGACCTGACCGAGCGCCAATCATTCGGTTCTAATAAAAAAGAAACACGCAACTGGCTCATCGAAGTGAAGAACCGCAAAAACCAACCCGTGAGTTTATTGGTGGAGGATCAGATACCGGTTTCGCAAAATTCGGCCATCGAGGTGGAGCAACAGGAAATATCCGGCGCGAAACTGGATGCCCTCACAGGTAAACTTTCCTGGAATTTCATGCTAAATTCGCAGGACAATAAGAAAATACAATTAAAGTACCAGGTTAAGTACCCTAAAAATCAATCTGTAATAGTTCAATAAAATAAATGCACGATCTGCTACCTCATATATCCGCATCTTTATCATCTGTTTTTGGCAGCATAGCCTTTTTTATGCCCGAGATTTACCTGGCATTGCTGTTTATTGTAGTGATGATAACCGACCTGATATTTGGGAAGCGATCTTTAAAACTGTGCCGTATAGTAGCCTGTGCAGGTTTACTGCTGGTAATGTACCTCGACCTGAAACAGTTTGCACTGGTGGCTGATGGCGGGCATTTGATATTCAGTAATATGCTGCTGCTTATTCGCAGCGGCATATTTTTTAAACTGATCATTGATCTGTTGTCGTTTATCCTGTTGTTATATTTTAGCTGGGATAATAAGCTTAACAGTCACCAAAAAGGATTGTCTGATCTGTATTCTATTGCCATAGCATCCGTATTCGGTTTGCATTTAATGGTGATGGCGGTGAATTTGTTATCTATTTACCTGGCTATTGAAATGGTATCCATAGCGTCATACCTCATGGTAGCTTATCGTACCGAAAATGCTTTCAGCACCGAAGCTGGTTTAAAATATGTACTGTTCGGGGCCGCGTCATCAGCTATGATGCTGTATGGTATCTCCTTGTTGTA